>JBDTRK010000158.1:0-6743 GCA_039931685.1 Betaproteobacteria bacterium
GCGTCTGATTTTTCGCTGCGTGCGACTTGAAGAACTCGACGCTCCGCTTGCTCAGGGCGATAGTTACCTTCACGCCCTCATCCCGAAATGCAAGCTCATGGGGCGGGGGAAGAAAGTCGGGAATAACCCGATACTCGCCTATAGGTTCACTTGTGTATTTTGTTTTCGCGCTCATAGATCGTCTTTCCTTTCCGCCAGAAGCCAGCCCCGAAAATTCGCACAATTCCATCGCGATGCGTGAAGCGGACCGTCAGGACACCCCGGTCCACTCGGCCAAAGCAGTAGTACCGCTTCTCCTTTGCACTGTGGTCCAGGTCTTCGGCAATAACGCGGCCTGAATCGGCGAAGGCATATTGCGCTTCCGCGAACGAGACTCGATGCTTGCGCTGGTTCTCGATGTCCTTGACGGGATCCCACTCGAAGTGCGCCAGAGCCATGAGGCGAGATTACCCTTAATATGGCTAATTCACCATACTTACATATGACCAAGAAGGTAACCAGCGATCTCTAACGCAAAAGCCGTGCGGCCGGACGCCGCAGGCTGACGGTCCGAACCAGCGCCAGGTTGGGCTGCTTCACGGCTGAGGCACCCCGAAATCTTTGCAGATCTTCCGCGCCAAATGGTCGTTGGTTTCGGCATGGCGTGGGACGGCGCTGCGCTTATTCAACGTGGGGTTGTGCCACCACGAATGGCTGCCGCCTTCCCGCAGGGCGAGCGGCCATGTGAGGAAAGGTGTCGCAATAAATCGCGACCCTTCATACCACTATACTTAGCTCTTCGTAGCCTTTCCCACCAGCGTCCCGGGCATCCGCGCGGTTCGTTTCCAGCGCTTCCATCAGGGTGATGCGCAGTGTTTTCAGCAGATCGTCGCGGGAACGCCCCTGACAGTTGACGCCGGGAACCTCCTCAATCCAGCCAATCCACCACTCGTCATCGTTTTTTACAACGGCTGTAAAAGTCTGATTCATGCTTGTCCCTCCAAGTGCAGTTCTACTCTGACGATGGATTTTATTGAGTTGCCCAACCTGGATATAGGGCAACAACTTTGAGCCCTGACATCGGAGCCTGCCTCCCTAATGCCGCGCGCCTCATGGCGGCGAAAGCCGCATGGATGTTGGGGAAGCGGGCCATTGGCTGTATTTTCACAAGTACTAATTTGCCGGCAAACGCGGCACTTCCAAAATGCGAACATTGCCTCGGACCTCGGTCCATGCCAAGCACCTTGAGAGTTCTGCCGCCACAGGGTGCAGCGGGACTCCAAAGCGGACGGTGGCGGATGCCTTGTTCTGGCCGAACGCGGCCCTATAGGTGAGAGATAGAATTGATTTGGATTCGGACAATTCCCGTCAGATGGAGTCTGCACTACTACAACTGAGTAAAGGCGAAGGACGGAGCTTGGGGCCTTTTTGCACTTACTCAGTCCTTGGCACTTATGGCCGCAGACCAGTTATGGGCGGTAGCCCGGTACCCCCTTGTGGGGATCCCGTGCAACGGGACAGTCCTCAGTCCTCGCCCTTTCCACTCAGTCCTCAGCACTCAGTCCTCAGTCCTGTCTTCATCGCGCTTCGATCAGCGCCGCCACCTCCGCATGCTTCGCTTCACGCGCGATCTGCGCCGCCGTCTTGCCGCGATCGTCCTTGCGCAACGCATCCGCGCCGCGTTCGAGCAGCAGCTTCACCGATTCGGTCCTGCCGTACCCTGCCGCCCACATCAGCGCGGTCAGGTCGTGGTGATAGGCCTTGTTGATGTCCACGCCGGCATCGAGCAGCAGCGCGACGACTGCGGTGTTGCCCTGGGCCGCGGCATAGATCATCGCGGTCTTGAACACCTGGTCAATAGCATCGATATCGGCACCATGATCGAGCAGCACGCGCGCGATGGCTGCGTTGCCGTTATGTGCCGCCGCCATCAGCGGTGAAACTTTTTCCACATTCTGCAGACCAACGTTGGCACCCTTGGCGATGAGCAGGTCTACCATCTCGGCGTTGCCCTTGCGCACGAATAGCATGAGCGCGGTATCGCCGGCGCGATTGCGCGCGTTTGCCGCCGCGCCATTCTCCAATACACGTCGCACGGTCACGACGTCGTCATTGCGCGCCGCAACAAGCAGCTGGGCATTCAAACTGAGGTCGGAAGTGGTCTGCGCATATGCACGTGGATGCATAACCAGTACTTGATCCAGCTGTGGGAGCAGCAAATCGGAACCGCCGAAAAGCAGTGCCGCCCAGAGTGAAAAACGCAAGAATCGTGTCATGGAAACCTGATTGAAAAAGTATGGATTTGGAACGCGGGCATAACCCTTGTACGAGGGGGGATTGTTCCTTATAGTCGCAGCGTCCGCAATCGCTGCAATGCACGTTGCAGGTGCAGCGATGAATGCGATGACTTCAACTACAACGAATCGGGAGGTCTTATGAAGCACTACACGCAATTGAAAGTGTTAGCGGCGGCAATGCTCGCTGCCGGCAGTTTCAACTGCCTGGCAGCGGAGATCGAGGGCGGCGCCACCACCATGGCCACCCCAATGTCTTCCAAGCTCGGCATGGTTACGCAGCAGCGTCTGAACAGTGCAGGTGGCGACAAGGCCAACTGGTTGCATGCGAATGGCAGCTACGCGCAGACGCGTTATTACCCCGGCGCGCAAATCAACAACGCCAACGTCGCCAAGCTCAAACCCGCCTTCATATTCCAGACCGCGGTGATGGAATCGATGGAAACGGCGCCGCTGATCGTCGACGGCGTGATGTTCCTGACCACTTCGTACAACCACGTCTACGCGATCGATGCGAAGACCGGCAAGGAATACTGGCACTACAAGCACAACATGGGGCCGATCACCGTTTATTGCTGCGGCCCGAACAACCGCGGCGTGGCGGCAGCCGGCGGCATGCTCTACATGGGCACGCTGGATGCCAAGCTGGTAGCGCTGGACGCGAAGACCGGCAAGGTAGCCTGGGAAACCGAGATCGCCGATCCGGAAAAGGGCTACTCCGAAACCATGGCGCCCACGGTCGTCGACGGCAAGGTGCTCATCGGCACCAACGGCGGCGAGTACGGTATACGCGGATTCGTGAAGGCCTTCGACGCCAAGTCCGGCAACTTGCTGTGGACGTTCTACACCATTCCGGACAAGGGTCAGGAAGGCGTGTGGGCCACGCATGACGCGACCGGCCGCAACATGCTGCGCGACATCGCGGCGGAGAAGACGATGCTGCAGGATAAGGGCGGCGACTTCTACCAGACCCTCGGCGGCGGTGTGTGGATGACGCCGGCAGTGGACCTGGAGACGCGCACGGTGTTTTTCGTGGCGGGCAACCCGTCTCCGGACCTGTACGGCGCAATCCGTCCGGGCGACAACCTGTACACCAACTCCATGATCGCAGTGGACCTCGACACGGGCGCGTACAAGTGGCATTCGCAATACATCGCGCACGACGTCTGGGACCTCGACGCGGTCAGTCCGGTCATCCTGACCGAAGCCAAGGACAAGTCGGGCAAGATGCGCAAGGTCGCGATCCACGGCGGCAAGACCGGCCATGTGTACGTAAATGACCGCGCCACCGGCGAACTGATCCGCTTCTCCCAGCCGATGATCCCGCAGGAAAACATGTGGGTGCTGCCTACAGCGAACGGCGCACGCATGCTGCCCGGCGCGAACGGCGGCGTGGAATGGAACCCGATGGCGGTGAATCCGAAGCTGCACCTGGCCTATGCGGCGAACCTGCATCAGCCGATGACCTACCACGTCGAAGCCTCCGACTATCCGGGCGGCGACAAACTGTGGCTCGGTGGCGCATTCAAGACCGTCCCGAGCGAGAAGCAGTGGGGCCGTCTGGCTGCGGTGAATATCGACAACGGCAAGATTGCCTGGAAAGCCGACACGGACCAACCGCTCATGGGCGGCGTGCTGGCCACCGCGGGCAATCTGGTGTTCACGGGCGAAGGCAACGGCAACTTCAACGCCTACGACGCGAGGAACGGCAAGAAACTCTGGTCGTTCCAGTGCGGCGCCGGCGTGAATTCGCCAGCCGTGTCCTACGAAATCGGCGGCAAGCAATATATTGCCGTTGCGGCAGGCGGCAACACCCAGCTCGACTTCAAGCGCGGCAACAGCATTTTCGTATTCGCGCTGCCGTAAACGTTTTGAGCTGACAATCGTTCTAAGCAGTACCAAGGGCCGCCTGGGGCGGCCCTTTCGTTTGAACTCTGCGGAGTTCAAACGAAAGATCCGTGACGGATAAACACGTGACTGTCGTGACGACGTGACTGCCGTGACTGTCGTGACGACGTGGCTGTCGTGACTATCGCAAAAAGCTCTCGAGGCTCTAGACCCCGACAGTCACGGCAGTCACGCTAGTCACGACAGTCACGACCGTCACGGCAGTCACGACAGTCACGTCGTCACGACAGTCACGACAGTCACGGTAGTCACGATCCACAGACCCGAAAGGCACCGACTACATGAAAAATCTAATTCTCGTCCTGATCCTGCTGGCGTTCCCCGCCGTCGCTTCGGCGCAGGACGCCGCCGCCGGCAAGGAAAAAGCGGCCGTCTGCGGCGCCTGCCACGGCCCGGACGGCAACTCGACCGATCCGCAGTACCCGATCATCGCCGGCCAGAATGCGCGCTACATTTATCTGCAGTTGCGCGACTTCAAGGAAAAACGCCGCAAGGATCCGCTGATGTCGCCGATGGCCGCGAACCTGTCGAAGAAGGACATGCTCGACCTGGCCGCCTACTACTCGGCGCAAAAGTCGACGCGCGAGAATGCGAAGGGTGATCCGGGCAAGATCGACGAAGGCCGGAAAATTGCCGACGCGGCCCTGTGCCCGATGTGCCACCTGGGCGGATTCTCGGGACAAAACGAAGTCCCCAAGGTGGCCGGCCAGCACTTCGACTACATCAAGAAACAGTTGCTCGCGTTCAAGAACCGCACACGCACCAACGACGCCGGCTCGATGACCGCGTATATGAGTAACGTGACCGAAGCGCAGATCGAGGCGCTGGCGGCGTACGTCGCATCGTTGAACTGACCGCCACGGTCGCAAATGGCGCCACGCCGCAATCGTCCAGTCCGTAACGATTGTGGTGTGAGACGCAATGCGGCTATTCTGGCGTCATCATGATCATGGAACCCATGACGATGGCGACGGACTACGCGCTGGCGATTGCCAACGCCTGCTTCGGCTGGCGCTTGCTGCGCGTTCCCGGCCTTGCAGCGAAGTACTGGTCATCGGGATTCCTGGCGCTTTCGCTGGCCGCCTTCACCGGGGGCAGCTATCACGGATTGCAGACCGCAATCGATCCCGGCATCGTTGCAGCGCTCTGGCAGGTCACCGAAATCGCCATCGGCATCGGCAGCTTGTGCCTGTTGCTGGCCGTGACGCAACGCTATGCCAGCGGTCGCTGGCTGCTGGCCCTGCGCGTTTTCGCTTGTGCGAAATTCCTGATCTACATGATCTGCATTGCCGGCAGCGACGAGTACGTGTTTGCGATCTACGACTCCGGCATGACGCTGGCTGTCTCGATCGCGATAGCGGCCTTCGCCTTGAGGCGACGGCATCATCCTGCGGCAGGGTGGCTGCTTGCCGGATACGGCGTTTCCATCCTGGCGGCCCTCGTGCAGACGAGCGGGCTGCGTCCGGCCGGACCATTCAATCACAACGACTACTATCATCTGATCCAGTTGATTGGGATGGCGCTGTTGTTCCGCGCAGGGCTCTATTTTGGCGAAAAGACTGTGAATCGCGCCTAGTCCGCGCCCGAGTGCAGGTCGTGAATCAGGCCGTTCTGTTACGATATTTACGACTTAGGCGCTCTTCACGATATTCACCACCTACTCCATGCGCGAACTCTCCCTGCCCTGCCTCTCCCCCCACGGCTTCCATCGCCTGCACTATTACGAGTGGGGCAATCCAGCCAATTCGAAGGTCCTGATCTGCGTGCACGGCCTGACGCGCAACGGACGGGACTTCGACGAACTGGCTCTCGCACTGTCCGGCGAATATCGCGTGCTGTGCCCGGACATCCCCGGACGGGGCAAAAGCGAATGGCTGGGACACAAGGCGGATTACACGTATCCGGTTTACTGCGCGGACATGGCTGCGCTGATCGCGCGCAGTGGCGCGCAGAGCGTGGACTGGGTCGGCACCTCGATGGGTGGGCTGATCGGCATGCTGCTCGCCGCGCAACCGCACTCGCCGATCCGCAGGCTGGTGATGAACGATGTCGGGCCGTTCATTCCAAAAGTGTCGCTCGGGCGTCTTGCCACCTACGTGGGCAAACCCGTCAGCTACGAGTCGTTCGATGCCTTCGAACAGTACATTCGCGTGATCTGCGCATCCTTCGGCCCGCTGACCGACGCGCAGTGGCGCCATCTCGCCGAAACCACGGCGAAGCGAAACGAAGATGGCCGCTGGGGCACCAACTACGATCCCGCGATCGCGCTGCCGTTTTCGGGACCGATCGCCGACGTCGTGTTGTGGCCGTACTGGGACCAGGTCAAATGCCCGACCCTGCTCATACGTGGCAAAGATTCGGACCTGCTGCTGGGTGAGACCGCACGCGAAATGACCACCCGCGGCCCGAAGGCAAAGCTCGTGGAATTCGCCGGCATCGGGCATGCGCCGATGCTGATGGAGCAAGAACAGATTGCGGTCGTTCGCGAGTTTCTCGCGGAAAGGCCGTGACTGCCGTGACGGGTGAAGCCGTGACTGTCGTGACTGCCGTGACTGTCGTGAC
>JBDTRK010000159.1:0-6726 GCA_039931685.1 Betaproteobacteria bacterium
TGGGCGAAGCGCGCCGGATCGACGTAACGCAATACCGGCAGGTGGCCACGCGTGGGCTGCAGGTACTGGCCCAGCGTGAGCATTTCCACGTCATGGCTGCGCAGGTCGCGCATCACTTGCAGGATTTCTTCGTCGGTTTCACCCAGGCCGAGCATCAGGCCCGACTTGGTTGGAATGTGCGGGAAGCGCGCCTTGAAATCCTTCAGCAGCTTCAGCGAATTCGCGTAATCCGCCCCGGGGCGCGCCTGCTTGTAGAGCCGCGGCACGGTTTCCAGGTTGTGGTTCATCACATCCGGCGGGCAGGACGACAATTTCTCCAGCGCGACGTCCAGTCGGCCGCGGAAATCCGGCACCAGCACTTCGATGCGCGTCTTTGGCGAGCGTTCGCGGATCGCGCGTATGCAGTCGGTGAAATGTTGCGCACCGCCGTCGCGCAAATCGTCGCGGTCGACGCTGGTGATGACTACGTATTTGAGTTTCATCGCCGCGATGGTCTGCGCCAGGTTGTCGGGTTCCTCCGCGTCCGGAGCCAGCGGACGGCCGTGCGCCACCGCGCAAAACGGGCAGCGGCGCGTGCACAGGTCGCCGAGGATCATGAAAGTCGCAGTGCCCTTGCCGAAACATTCGCCAATGTTCGGGCAGGAGGCTTCCTCGCACACCGTGTGCAGCTTGTGTTCGCGCAGCGCCTGCTTGATCTCGTAGAAGCGCTCGCTGCCGGGTGCCTTGACGCGGATCCACTCCGGCTTCTTCAGCGCGGCAATGGGGATGATCTTGACCGGGTTGCGCGCGGTCTTCTGTTCACCGGTCTGGCGTTCGACTTTCGTCGTGGTCATGGGAGTCCGTTTAGATTCGTGCTGCAAGTCTGTCGAGCAATTTTCCGGCAACGGATGCAGTCGTGTCGGAAACACCGAGATTGCGCAGTTGTGTCACTTCGAGCCCGGGATAGCCGCATGGATTGATGGCGGCGAACGGCGTGAGGTCCATGTCCACGTTCAGGCTCAACCCGTGATAGCAGCAACCGTTGCGTATCCGCAGCCCAAGTGCAGCAATCTTGGCGTCGGCGACATAGACGCCCGGCGCGTCCTCGCGTCCGTGCGCATCGATCCCGTACGTTCCAAGCAATTCTATCACCGCCTGCTCCAGCCTCCGCACCAGGGCGCGAACGCCGATGTTGCGTCGGCGCAAATCGAGCAGCGTGTAGACGATGACCTGACCCGGACTGTGATAAGTGATCTGGCCGCCGCGATCGGTTTTCACCACCGGGATGCCGTTGTCCGTCCGCGGCAGATGCTCCGGCCTGGCCGCAACGCCGAGCGTATAAACCGGTGCATGCTCGACCTGCCAGAGTTCGTCTGGCGTGTCGGGATCACGTGCAAGCGTGAAGGACTTCATCTGTTGCCAGACGGGTTCGTAGTCCGCCAAACCCAAGTGGCGGACGGCGAATCCCTCGGCGATGGACAATGGGGAATGGGGAATGGGTTTCCTGTTCATCCCTGGTTGCGCATCGCTCATCGCTCATCCCTCATCGCTCATCCCTCATTACAACACCATCACAATCGCCGGATGGTCGCAGAGGTCGCGATACAGCGCATCGAGTTGCTCGCGCGATGTGGCTCGCACTGTGCAGGTCACGCTCAGGTAGTTGTTCTTCTTGCTGGGGCGCATCTCGACCGTGTCGGCGTCGAAATCCGGCGCATGCCGGTGCACGATGTCGACGATCGTCTGCACCAGGCGCGGCTCGCGCCTGCCCATGATCTTGATCGGGAAGTCGGTGGGATATTCGATGAGGGATTCTGCTGCCATGTTCAGCCCGCGCGCATCACGCGGCTCTTGTAATCCTGATACAGCGCATACATTCGAGCGAACATCGGGCCCGGGGTCCCCGCGCCGACCGGCTTGTCGTCCAGCCGGACGATGGCTAACACCTCCCTGGTGGAGGAGGTCAGCCAGATCTCCTGCGCGCCGCGCAACTGCGCCTCGGGAATTTCGCGGACTTCGTGGCGGATGCCGTTCGCGCGCGCCATTTCCAGCACGACGTCGTAGGTAATGCCAGGCAGCATCAGATGGTTCTTGGGCGGGGCCAGCAGGACGCCGTTGCTGACTACGAAGACATTGCTGGCCGCGCCTTCGGTCATGAAGCCTTCGCGCAACAATATGGCCTCCGCGCAGCCCGCTTCCACCGCTTGCTGGCGCAACAACACGTTGGGCAGCAGCGCGATGGCCTTGATATCGCAACGCAGCCAGCGGTTGTCCACCGCGGTGATGGCACTGACGCCTTCGCTGACTTGCTGGGGCGGCGGGGTCGTCAGCGGATTGCTCATCATGAAAACGGTCGGCGTGACTTCCTGCGGGAAGGCATGGTCGCGCTTGGCCGGGCCGCGTGTGATGTGCATGTACAGCGACTGGTCTTGCGCCTCGTTCAACGCCACCAGGCGGCCGATCAGGCGCGTCCAGGTGGCGTCGTCGTGTGGATTGGCCAGCTTGATGCCGTCCAGACTGGCCTGCAGGCGTCGCAGATGCTCGGCCAGCCGGAACGGATGGCGCGAATACACCGGGATCAGTTCATACACGCCGTCGCCGAAGATGAAACCGCGGTCCAGCACCGGGATTCTGCCTTGCTCGATCGGCATGAATTCGCCGTTCAGGTAGATCATGGTGGCCGTGAATGGTGAATGGTGAATAGTGAATGGTAATTGGTGAATCGGGAACCGGGAACCGGAATCCGCTCCCTAATCACCTAATCACTCAGTTTCTCATTCATCCAGCCCGAGCGAACGGGCCAGCAGCCGCAGGCTGTGCCAGCTGCGGATGAAAATATTGGCAATGCCCACGTTGTCGAGGGCAATCACCGCCAACTCCGTGAATGGCTTGCCGTCGAACGTCATGCGCAGCGTGCCGACGCGGTCGCCGGCGCGAATCGGCGCCATCAGCGGTTGCATGCTTTCCATCATTGCCTTGAGCCGATCCGAAGAACCCTTTGGCAGGGTGACGTAGTAGTCGTTGGACAATCCGGCCGGTACCTCGTTGCTGTTGCCTTTCCATACCGGCAGCGTGTGAATCGGCTGGCCGCGGGCGTACAGCCGTGTGGTGTCGAACGTTTCGAAGCCGTAGTTCAGCAGTTTCTGGGCTTCGACCGCACGCCCGTTTTCAGACCCGGCGCCGAGCACCACCGCGATCAGGCGCCTGTCCTTGCGCAACGCGGTGGCGATCATGCAGAAGCCAGCGCTTTCGGTGTAGCCGGTTTTCAGCCCATCGACAAAGGGATCGCGGCCGAGCAGGCGATTGCGGTTGTACTGCGTGATGTTGTTGTGGCGGTACTCGCGTACCTTGTACATCGGAAAATATTGCGGGAATTCATCGATGAGCGTGCGCGACAGGAGCGCCAGGTCAGAGGCGCTTGAATAGTGCTGCGCATTGGGCAGGCCGGTCGCGTTGACGAAGTGCGAGTTCTTCATCCCCAGGCGCACCGCCTCCCGGTTCATGGTGTCGACGAAGGCCTCCTCGCTCCCCGCCACGCCTTCGGCCAGGGTGATCGCGGCGTCGTTGCCTGACTGCACGATCATTCCATTGAGCAATTCTTCCACCGTCACGCTTTCGGCGACAGTCAGGAACATGCGTGACCCGGGGGCATGCCAGGCCTTCTCGGAAACGCTGAACGGCTGCGCCAGCGTGATGCGCTTCTGGCGCAGGGCGTCGAATACGATATAAGCCGTCATCAGCTTGGTCAGCGATGCCGGTTCGACGCGTTCGTCCGGGTTGCGTGCAGCAAGGACCTGCCGGCTTTGGAAATCCAGCAGCAGGTAGGATCGGGAGGTCAGCGCCGGAATCTGCGCAAAGGCCAGATTGCTCGCGAAAAGCGCGACAAGAACGAGAAATTTCTTCATCGTGAAGCGTGCCGATTATACAGGACTGCGACCGCGATCCCGATTGCCGCAAGGCGCGGTGTCTGGAACAATGCGCGCTCCCGGTTACTTCATTGCATCATGACGAAAATTGCATTCAGACATGCTTATGGCGTTGCGGCGCTGCTGATTGGCCTGCTGGCCGGGCCGGCGCACGCTGCCGATCTGGTCAAGGTGCTCGACCCATGGGCGCGCGCGACCGTGCCCGGGCAGAAAGTCGGCGGTGTGTACATGGAAATCGTTGCCAACGAGAATCTGCGCCTGACCGGCGTGAAGTGTACGGCGGCGGAAACGGCGGAAGTGCATGAGATGAAAATGGAAAAAGGCATGATGAGGATGCGGCCTGTCCCCTTCCTGGAGTTGCCCGCCGGCAAGCCGGTCAAGCTGCAGCCCGGCGGCTATCACGTCATGCTATTCGACCTCAAGCAGTCGCTGGTAGCGGGGCAGAAGCTGAAACTCGAGCTGACTTTCGAAGATGAGGCCAGGCGCCGGCACCGTGTTGCGGTCGAAGCCACGGTACGCGACCGCGATACCGGGACCACCGGCGGGCACGACCACCACTAGCGCATTAGTCTGCGATCAGCAGCTGGGCGATCCAGCCTTCCTCGACCCAGCCGCGCAGCATGCCGGCGGCGTGGGCCGCCGCCTGTTCCTCGGCGACCCATTCGCATAGCCCGCCGCAGATTTCGCCAAAGCTGGCCTGGGCAAGCAAGGCATCGAGCGCCCAGGCTTCATCCTTTGCAAGCGAGCGGAAAAAAGGCGAGTGCGCCTTGCGCCAGATTGCCCAGTTGATCGGCTCAGGCAGCGTTTGCGCCGTGCAGGATGGCGCATCGTCGCCGATTTCCTTCCAGATCGCGACGGCGTTTGTGCGCATTTCCAGCGTGCGCAGGCTCGGGTGCGCCCTGAAGCGCAGGCCCGCCCAAGCCTCCGGCGGGACGGTCGCGACGTCTTCGAAGCGCACGGCTTCGTCGTCCGACGCATCGAAAGCCTGGCCCAGCGACCACTCGAATCGGGCCAGCTCGGCCAGCTCCGGATGTTCCGCGTAACGTGGCGTGGTCTCCAGGAACTGCGCCAGCTGGCCGCCGAACCAGCGCACGTTGCGAAACCTTGACGGATGCGCGGCGACATAGTCGCCCGCGAGCGCGTTGAAAAGGTCGTCGCCCAGGTACCGGAGCAGGATCCCGTAGTCGTTACCGAGCACCTCGATCAGGCGCAGGCGGTAGGCATCGCGATAGATGCCCAGTCGTTTATCACGGAATTCCGCGCTGTCACCTTCGATTTCGGCGTCGATCGCCGGGTCGCCGGACAACACGTTGGCCTGGAAGCGCGCTTCAGTGGCCGCCAGCCGATCCGCGCTTTTCATGCGGCCGCTTTCGCTTGCAGGGTATGCGCGGAAATGGCGCGCGCATGGTCCAGTTCGTTCACCAGGTCGGGCAGCGGCGGAATATGGTCATCGCGCTCGATCATGGTGGCGACGTTGCCGAAGCGGCGTACCGCCACGGCGTAAAGTTCCCATACCGGATCGACGATATCGGCGTCGTGCGTGTCGATGATGTGCGTGCCGCAATGGCTGTGGCCGGCGAGATGGAACTGGCGCACCCTGTCCACCGGAATGCCGTTGAGAAATTCGAGCGCATCGAAGCCGTGGTTGAAGGCGCTGACGTATATATTGTTTACATCCAGCAGGATGTGGCAATCCGCGCGCCGCGCGATCTCGGACAGAAATTCCCATTCGCTCATTTCGGATGAGCGGAATGTCACATAACTCGACACGTTTTCCAGCAGAATCTGGCGGCCGAGGAAGTCTTGTACCTCGCGCACCCGGGCAGCAACGTGCTCCAGTGCCTGCTCGCTGTAGGGGATCGGGAACAGGTCGTGCAGGTTCTTGCCGGCCACGCCGGTCCAGCACAGGTGATCGGAAACCCACGCCGGTTCCACGCGCCGCGCCAGTTGTTTCAGCGCCTGCAGATAGTCATAGTCCAGCGCATCGGTGCTGCCGATGGAGAGCGAAACGCCGTGCAGCACAACGGGGTAATCCGCGCGAATCCGATCGAGGTAATTCAGGGGTTTGCCGCCGGGAACCAGATAGTTCTCGCTGAGTGCCTCGAACCAGTCGACATGCGGGCGCGTCTCGAGGATCGACTGGTAATGGTCGGTGCGCAGGCCAAGCCCGAAACCCAGTCCGGCGGTCGTGGTCATGAAGTCAGGTTCGAATCCCGATTTGCGCGGGCGTCCGGCGAGCCGGGCCGCCCGCGGCCGAACTTTACGAGCGCTGGGTAGCCGCCTTGCAATCTGCCGGAGTCAGGGAAACGAAACCTTGGCCCTTGCAGGCGTTCTGGCCCTTGCAGGCGCTGTTCGCGGTCTTGCATTCGCTTTGGCCTTTGCAGGCGTTGCCGCCATTGCAGGCCGTCTTGGCTTCAGTGCCGCCGCCGCTCATGTTCGCACAACCCGTCATGAAAATTGCCGCTGCCGACGCCGCGACAGCCATACCCAAGATTTTTCTGCCTTCCATGGTCCGTACTCCTTCGAATGTTGTTGATGATCTGCGTGGTTACGGCCTGCGCTGCCTGCCGCATGCCGAAATACGTAATGGACGAGGGATTGGATGTGGCCCGGGCGCCCGCCACTACACGTCCTTGTCCTCGTCCTTGATGACCGGGTGGTTACGCAACGCCGTGCGCATGAACGTCATCTGTTTCTGGAAATTGCGACAGCCCTCGCAGGCCTTCAGGTGGGCCTGCAGGCGCCAGCGCTCAAACCATCCCAGATGGCGGTCCATCGAGTGCGAAACCAGCTCGGAGACTTGCCTGCAGGTCAGCATCGC
>JBDTRK010000160.1:0-6706 GCA_039931685.1 Betaproteobacteria bacterium
CGATTTGTCCAAGGTGGGCCAGGCCGGCGGCATCACGCTGGCGGATGCCCTGGCGCATCTTGCCGAGAAGGCAGGCCAGCCGGTAGTGCTGATCGTCGATGAGGCGCAGCATGCGCTGACCAGCGAGGAAGGCGTCAACGCCATGTTCGCGCTGAAGGCGGCGCGCGACAGCCTCAACCAGGGCAAGGCCGGGACACGCCTGTTTCTGGTATTCACCGGCTCGCACCGCGACAAGTTGGCGCACCTGGTTCTGAAGAAGGACCAGCCGTTTTTCGGTTCGCAGGTCACGCCCTTCCCATTGCTCAAGCAGGATTTCACGGATGCCTACACCGACTGGGTGAATGTTCGTCTTGCTGCCGGCAATCAATTCGGCAAGCAGGACATGTATGACGCCTTCCAATGGGTTGGCCATCGGCCCGAGTTGCTGAAGACCATGATCGGCGAAATCGCGCTGGACTTGGGAGCCGCCAGCAATCTGGGGCAAATGCTCAAGCAAGGCGCCGAAGGCATCCGCAACCGGATCTGGGACAGCATGGAAAGCGAAGTTGCCGGCCTGACCGAAGTGCAGCAGGCGGTGCTTGAGGTCATGGTGAAGAAGGGCAAAGACTTCTCCCCCTTCACCGAGGATTCAATGAAAGCCTACCGCGAGATGCTCGGCCAGGAGTCGCTTGCCGCGCACACCGTGCAGGCCGCGCTGGACGGCTTGCGCGAGAAGAACCTGATCTGGCGCTCGGCTCGCGGTGCCTACGCCCTGGAAGACGAAAGCCTGGTGCAGTGGTTCAGCCAGGCGCGCGGGAATCGGTGATGCCCGTCATCACAACGCTTCCGATCCTGTCGGACTAGACGGCCCCGCTCATGCAGCCGCTGATCGTCGCCAATGAAGTTCATCGCTGCGTTGCCGATTTCCTCGCCACAGCCTTTCCCTCGACGACGCCGGGTTTTCAGGGACTGATCGACCGCTTTCTGGCGCACCCCGCCCATCTGTTTCGCGGCCCTTACCTGAGTGTTGCACTGCCATTTCGAGCCGGCCACGAGGGTGGTACGCGCTTTGGCTGGCTGCCTGAGGGATTCACACCCCACGCGCATCAAACCCGTGCCTGGGACCGATTAACGGGTGATGACGCCCTGTCGACGCTGGTGGCGACGGGGACGGGCTCGGGCAAGACCGAGTGCTTTCTGTTTCCCGTTCTCGAACATTGTCGCGAGCAGACGGCGCTGGGCCGGCGCGGCATCAAGGCGGTAATTCTGTATCCGATGAATGCGCTGGCAACGGACCAGGCCGCGCGCCTTGCAAAACAGATTCTCGGTACGCCGGCGCTGGCCGGGATTCGCGCGGGGTTGTATGTGGGCGAGACGCCGGACGAAGAATCCGACAGCGTGCGGGTGCTGCTCGACGGCAGCTTTTCGCTGATCACCGACCGGGAAAAACTGCGCCGGAATCCGCCGGACATTCTGCTCACCAACTACAAGATGCTCGACTTCCTGCTCATCCGGGCCGATGACGTCGGGCTGTGGGCGCACAACCGGCCGGATACGCTGCGCTATCTCGTCGTCGATGAACTGCATACCTTCGATGGCGCGCAGGGCACGGATCTGGCCTGCCTGATCCGCCGCGTCAAGGCGCGGCTCGATACGCCGCCCAGGCATCTGATCTGCGTCGGTACGTCGGCGACCCTGGGCGACGACAACGAAGGCTCGTTGCTCGACTTTGCCAGCGACGTCTTCGGGGAGAAGGTCGATGACAAGGCGGTGATCGGCGAGGACCGTCTATCGGTCGGCGAGTATCTGGCCGATTGCACGGTGGAGAACATGAACTGGCCGCGCCCGCCCGACGCCGATATTCTGGATTCCAACCGCCATGCATCGATGGCCGATTATCTTGCGAGCCAGTATCGCTTGTGGTTCGACGAAGTGGTGACGGCTGAAGAGGTGGAACAGCACGCCTGGCGCGTGGCTTTGGGCGAGCGCCTGAAAAGCCACGTCGCGTTTCAGAACCTGTTGCGCGATCTCGACAAGCTGGGCCGGAGCGCCGTGCCCATCGATGATCTGGTGTCGCAGCTCGCCCGCCGCTTGCGTGCGAACGACCAGCCGCAGTACTTGGCGCGCTGGCTGGAAAGCCTCGTTGCCCTGATCTCCCACGCACGCAGGAAGAAGATGCCGACCAAGGCGGTGATCGACAGTGATGACGATCTGCTTCCCCTGCTGTCGGTTCGTGTCGAACTTTGGTTGCGCGAGCTGCGGCGAATGGTGGCCAGGATGGCGACCGAACCGGTGCTGCGTCATCAGGCGGATCTCGGCACTGCCGACAAGGGCGTGCACCTGCCGGTTCTCCATTGCCGCGACTGCCACGCCACCGGCTGGGGTGCGACGATTCCCAAGACCAGTCCGAACCAGTTGCACGCGGACTTGCAGGCGTTCTATACGGCCTTCTTTGCCGAAGACGTGTCGACGCGCTTCATCTATCCCAGCGGTGACACGCCCGCGAATCGCCGCTTCTTCGAGCCGAAGAAAGTTTGCGTCAGTTGCGGCACGCTGCACACAATCGAACATTCCACATGCGGCCACTGCGGCGCGGGCTCAGAAGACGAGCCTGGCCTGTTGCGCGTCGATATCGCCGCGAACCGCAAGGAAGTGCGGCGCAATGGCAGCCCATTGACGGTGGCGCACCACGACTGTCCCTATTGCGGCGGTCACAAGACGCTGACCATTCTTGGTTCTCAGGCAGCGAGCCTGGCCAGTGTCGCCATCAGCCAGTTGTTCGGCAGCCGTTTCAACGCGGACAAGAAGCTGATCGCCTTTTCGGACTCGGTGCAGGATGCGGCCCATCGGGCGGGATTCTTCGCGGCGCGCACCTGGCGCCTGAACCTGCGGCCGGCGCTGGCGCAAGTGATCGCTGCGGCCGATGCCGGCGGCAAACCGTTGGCACTGGCGGATCTCTACCCGGCGTTTGCAAGCTTCTGGCAGGAGCGCCTGGGCACCGCCGGCTTCGTTGCCAATTTCCTGCCACCGCAACTGAATTGGTTGCGCGATGCCGAGACCTTGTCCGAAACCGGTGCCTTGCCCGAGGGCAGCGACATCCCCCGCCTGATGGGCAATGTGCTGCCCTGGGTGGTGCTGGCCGAGTTTGGCCAGGATGCGCATGTGGGGCGCACCCTGCCGGCCACCTTGACGGCCGCAGCAGCCGTGGACGAAGAACGACGGCAGCGCGCGATCCGCGTTCTGGCTGGCCGCCTGAAAGAGGAAGTTGCCGCGCTCACCGCCGCGTCGGATGCGGAGGCAGAGCGCTTCATCGATGGCTTGATCTCCCGCATGCAGGAAATTGGCGCGTGGTGGGACAAGGGACTGGTGTTCTATGCGCGTCAGGGCGCTCGCGCCTTCGCGTACCGCAAGAATCCGGCGGAATACCGTCTTCTCTCCGGGCCGCGTCCGCCCCGGTTTCTGACCCTGCCGGAGTATTTCAATTGCGCCAGTGTGCAGCTCGATACGTCGGGGAATTTTCGCGACTGGGCGTTCAAAAGCTTCCCGGCCCTGGCGGCCGTCGCTCTGGGCGCCGATGCCATGGTGGCCGAAATCTACCGCCTGGTCCTGCTTGCCCTGCAAGAAGCCGGTATCGCGCATGCCGAAGAAGGTGAGAAAGAGGTTGCAGTCTGGGGCCTGGAGCCTGGCGTTTTTACACTGCGGGCGGGTGCCAGACGCTGGCAGTGCGCTAGCTGTGCGCTAGCTGCCAACAATCGTCCGTGGCTGCGACCGATGTTGATTTGACAGGCGAACCGTGCCGGCGACTCGGCTGCACGGGCCTTCTGATGCCGACGTCCGATGTCGGTGGCTTCTATCGACGGCTGTATTTGTCGGCGGAAATCCAGCGTGTGTTCGCCCGCGAACACACCGGCCTGCTCGACAGAAGAACGCGAGAGGGCGTCGAGCGTTCTTTCATGGCCAAACTGGCACGACCGGGGAAGGTGAATCTGCTCTCGGCGACGCCGACACTCGAAATGGGTATCGACATCGGCGATCTCTCGGCAACACTGCTCTGTTCGGTGCCGCCGGCTCAGGCGAACTATTTGCAACGCGCTGGTCGCGCCGGTCGCGCGACAGGGAACGCACTTCTGCTCACCTTCGCGGCAGCGCGCCCGCATGATCTTTACTTCTGGGCGGCACCGCGCGAGATGGTGGCCGGAAACGTCGCGTCGCCCGGTGTCTTTCTCAACGCGTCGGCGGTGCTGGAGCGACAACTGACGGCATTTGCACTGGATGCCTGGGTTCGTGAGGTCGGCAAGAAAGCCAGGATCCCCCATACCATCCGCCCTGTGCTCGGCGCGGTGATGAAACCGAACGCGGCGCAATTTCCCTACCCGTGGCTGGATTATGCCGAGCGCAATCGGTCCTTGCTGCTGGAAAGGTTCATTCGTCTTTTCGATCATGGCGCCAATGTCCTGACCGCAGAAACCTGCGAGTGGCTGTCGCGGTTCATTGCCGGTGACTCAGGCACCGAGGGCAGTCTGCCCTGGAAGATTGTCAGTCGCCTGCGCTCCATCGCCGAAGACGTCGATGAGTTCCGCAAGCGCCGCGAACGTGTCGATGTTGAAATCAGGAAGGTCGACGCGATGCCGGTAAGAGGCGAGAGCGACGACGAAGAACTTGCCGAATTGAAGCAGGAAAGTGCCGCGCTGGGCAAACTGATCGCCGGCATTCTCGACCGCGCGACATTCAATGTGCTGACCGATGAAGGGCTGCTGCCGAACTACGCATTTCCGGAACAGGGAGTGCTGCTGCATTCCGTGATCCTGCGCAACCGCAAGACCGGCGCTGCAGGTGATGCCGGTGGCGAAGCGCCAGCGCCATTGACCCTTGAGTATGAACGTCCGGGATCCGCCGCGATTACCGAGTTGGCGCCGGGCAGCCTGTTTTACGCCGAAAGCCGCAAGGTGATGATCGAGCAGGTCGATGTATCGAAGGATCGGCCCTCGAAGTGGCGCTTCTGTCGCCAATGCGCGTATTGCGAGCCCGAGGGCCTCGGCATCAGCCACCCGGCGTGTCCTCGCTGTGGCGATCCGGTGTGGAGCGACATGGGCCGCGTTCGCGACATGTTGCGATTGACCAAGGTTTATGCGCGGACGCCCGATCACCTCGCACGTATCGCCGACGACTCCGATGAGCGGGAGCGACGTTTCTTCGTGCGACAGGCGCTTGTTGATAGTCCACCCGATGCCGTGCGTCAGGCATATGCAATCGAGCGTACCGAGTTTCCGTTTGCCTTCGAGTTCCTGAATCGGGTGTCGTTTCGCGAGATCAATTTTGGCGAGCGCCAGCCGGATGGCACACCGATGGTTATCGCCGGCATCGAATTGCCGCGCCCCGGTTTTGCCATCTGTCCTGACTGCGGAACGCTGCAACGGCGTCGTCGCCAGGGCGAGGAATTCCGCAATCACGCGCCCTATTGTCCACATCGCAAGGATGAGAATGCTCCGGCTCAGCAATGCGTCTTCCTGTACCGCGAATTCGACAGCGAGGGTATTCGCCTCTACCTGCCCGAAGCAACTTTTGGCGGCGCCGATGAACGCTTGCAGTCATTTGTCGCCGCGTTGCAGCTCGGATTGGCCAGGCGTTTTCGCGGCGCGGTGGATCATTTGCGCATCGCACTGGATATCCGGCTTGCCACGGGCGAAGAATCGCCGCGCCAGTATCTGGTGATCTACGACAGCGTGCCCGGCGGTACCGGGTACCTGAAGGAATTGATGCGTGACGAGCAGCCGCTCTTCGAGGTGTTTGAAGCCGCACTGGCGGCGATGGATACCTGCGAGTGCAATCACGATCCGGACAAGGACGGTTGTTACCGCTGCCTGTTCGCCTACCGCAACAGCCATGACCGTGAGGAGATTTCGCGCCGGATGGCGCAGAAGCTGTTGCGGGAAATTCTCGACCATCGCGGGCAGCTGAAACCCGTCGACGGCCTCTCGAAGCTCAAGCCCGGCAATCCCCTTTTCGATAGCGAACTGGAAGCGCGGTTTGTCGAAGCCTTGCGCCGGCCCGATGCCGATCCGCACGATCGCTTCGTCGTGACCGAGGTGTTGGTCAAGGGCAAACCGGGATACCAGGTATCGTGCGGTGGACCACGCGGCCGCAGATGGCGGCTTGAACCCCAGGTGGAGCTTTGGACAGCCGACGGGGTGGTCATTCCAAGCAAGCCGGATTTCGTCTTCTGGCCGGACGACGACAGCGGAGACTCGCCGATCGCCGTGTTTCTCGATGGCTGGAAGTATCACCGGGACATCATCCCTGTCGATCTCGCAAAGCGGATGGCCGTCGCGAAAAGCGGGCGTTTTTCAGTTTGGACACTGACCTGGGCGGATATTGACCACTGGTTGAACCCCAATGCATGCGCGCCTGTTTCTCCCTGGCCGACATTACTGGCTTCGGACAAGGACGTAGTCGGCAACCTGCTGAGGAGTCTCGGCCTCAGCCACATGCTGGGCTTCAGGGCGCTACCGACGATGGCGCAGATCCGTACCCGTCTCTTTGGGCTCGACCATGAAATGATGCGCCGGCACGCGGCGGTCCTCGGCCTCGGCATCTTGTTGCCACACGGCGATCCAACTGTCGCCGCACAGGTTGCGGCTTCGTCGTTCGCGTTGCAATTGCGGGATCTGGAACTGCCTGGACTCCCTCAACATGCCGAAGGCCGCGTTGGCGGGCGCCGCCTTGCGGA
>JBDTRK010000161.1:0-6512 GCA_039931685.1 Betaproteobacteria bacterium
GTGTAAATGCAGATCTCGCCGGCGATGGCGAGCGCCTTCTTGACGATGACCTGCGGCGCCAGATCGGTGTTTTCCAGCAACGCGCGCGCGGCGGCTTGCGCGTACGGGCCGCCGCTGCCGATTGCGATCAGGCCGAGTTCAGGCTCTACCACATCGCCGTTGCCGGTGAGGATCAGCGAAGACTCGTGGTCCGCAACAGCCAGCATGGCTTCGAGCCGGCGCAGGACGCGGTCGGTGCGCCAGTCCTTCGCGAGCTCGACCGCGGAGCGCAGCAGATGTCCCTGGTGTTTTTCCAGTTTTGCCTCGAAGCGTTCGAATAACGTGAAGGCGTCCGCGGTGCCACCGGCAAACCCGGCGAGGATGCGCTCGTGGAACAACCGCCTGACTTTGCGCGCACTGGATTTCAGTACGATGTTGCCGAACGTGACCTGGCCGTCGCCGCCCAGGGCCACGCTCTTGCCGCGACGCACGGAAATGATGGTCGTGCCGTGAAAGGGTTCGCTCATGCCGATAAGTCTTTAGTTGCCGGCGCAGGTAATTGCGGCGGAAAAGGTCCGGGCGCGAAAGCGCCCGGTGGATAAGCCTCAGAGCGGCAATTGTACTGGAGAGTTCACGTCGCCGGCTTGGGCACGCGCCGCTCGAGGCTGGAAAACACGATGCCCATGACCGCCATGGCCCAGACGATGATCGCCCCCGTGGGCCAGTCGAACAGGGTCGAAGCGATCAGGCCGAACAGATAGCCCAGTCCGCCGACAGCGTAGGCCTTGACGAGCCGGTAACGCGTGGCGTTACGCGTTGCGAGCGCAGGAATGATCAGACTGGAGAACACCAGGTAGACGCCGACCATCTGCACCGAAGCCGTAACCGACAGGCCGAACAGCAGGTAAAAGCCGACGCGACCCAGGCGCTGCCGGCCGATGCCGAACCAGGCGGCCAGCACGACCGCGGTCAGCACGGCGACGACGATGACTTGCGTGTGCCCGACCCACAGAATCTGTCCGACCAGCATGTCCTTCAGATATTCGCCGCCGTGTGGATTGCTGGCAAGCAGCAGGACGCTTAGCGTTGCGGCGAGCACGAATACCGTCCCGATGATGGCTTCCTGGATGTCCGGCCAGCGCTTCTCGGTCCAGGTCAGAAACAGTGCGCCGAGCAAGGCCGCCGCGAGTGCGGCGGCCTGCACGGCAATGCCCTGCCCTTCCCAACCGAAGAAATCGGCTGCAACTACGCCGACCCCGGCGATCTGCGCAATGGCGATATCGATAAACACGATACCGCGGTTCAGCACCTGGATTCCCAGCGGGACATGGGTTGCGCTAACCAGCAGGCCCGCGATCAACGCGGGGAGCAAGAGGCTGAACTCGAGATTGGACATGTTATTTCTTCACCGCTTTGAGTCTTGCGATCGAATCGTCGAACAGGCCGAACAAGTCCTTGGCCCCGGTCGTTCCTCCCACCGTGTAGGGTAGCTCCACCACAGGAACTGAGGTCTTCTCCGACAGCGCGTTGGCCGACTTCGGATCCTGATAGGCCGAACGGACGATGACATCGGCGGCGCCGCCCTTTAAACGCCCGACCAGATCGGAGAGATGACCGGCACTCGGTGGAATGCCCGGCTTCGGTTCGATGTTCATGACTTCCACCAGGCCGAGCCACTTGATCAGATAGACCGAGTCCTTGTGATACGGCACGACGCGCAGGCCTTTCAGCGGCGCGGCATCCTTTTCCCAACGCGAGATGGCCTGTCCCCAGCGGCCCTGAAAGTCCTTGCTGCGTGACTCGTAGTACGGGGCGTTTCCTGCATCGATCTGCTCAAGGCGCTGCGAAATTGCCAGCCCGACCTTGGCGATATTGTGCGGGTCGAGCTGAATATGCGGGTTGCCTCCGGGATGCACGTCCCCATCCGCACGATCCAGTCGAGTCGGGATTTCCAGCCGGTCCACAAATTCCGCAGCGGCGAGGAAGCCGGGCTGGCCCGGCTGCACTTTCTGGTTTCCCGCGGTCTGCAGCAACACGGGCAGCCAGCCGATTTCGAGTTCGGCGCCGGTGCAAATCGCCAGCTCGGCGCTGCGCATGTGCGCGACCAGGCTCGGCCGCGCTTCGATCCGGTGTGGGTCCTGCAAAGCGTTGGAGGCTTGGTAGACCGAGACCTTGTTGCCGCCCAGTTCGGTCGCCAGCGCTGCCCATTCCGGCAGGCAGGCAAAGATGTTGACCGTGGCGAGGGCCGGGGTGCATACGGCGCATAACGCCGCCGTGGCGGCGAGTGCTTTCCATCTGTTCATGTTCATTTCCTTTCGTGTCGACCGCGCGATCGTGCGCGGGACGTTTCGTTTGCGGTCCGAAGGCGGGTCAGAATTTATGCGCGCCATGCGAGCCGAGGCTCATGATGTATTGCAGGAAGACCTGGTTATCGGCTTCGTTGAAGCGGGCTTCGTCGCGCGCAAACTGTAGCCGGAAGCGGGAAAACTCCGAAGGCGAAAAATCGATCATCGCCGTGGTTCGCTTCGGGTCGTTCTGGGCAAGGCGCGGGAAATCAGCGGCAGTCAGCGCACCGCTGTTAACCAGCCCGATGTCCGGGTTGCCGCTGTTGAGCTCTTCGTGACGCAAACCCACTCGCCACCGGGCCATGAACTGGTAGGCGCCTTGCATGTACCAGCCGGACTGGCTGGAGTGATAGTTGCCGGAGAGATTGGCGCCCGCAGGGTCGAAGGCGAGGCTGCCGTCTTCGGTGCGATGCAGATATTCCGCCTGGAACTTGAAGTTGCGATCGACCGTGTTGCCGTTGGGTGCCCACTTCCAGACGAAATCCAGGCCCCACATCTTGCTGTCGCCCGTTACTGCGTTGGTGACGGGCGCGCCCGCCGCATTTTCGTCGTCGTAGGTACGGTCCTGGGCATGGGTGACCCGGTACGACGCGCCAACCCGGTAGCTGTTGCTGATGCCGATATCGTCGCCAAGATGCGCGAAGATCATTCCGGCGTTGGCACCGTTCTTGTTGCGCTCCGATCCAGGGAAACGGGCCCCCCGTCCGGTTTCTACACCGAGCTCGACGAACATCGGCGTCGGTGCCAGCCAGCGTGCCTGGATACCTTCCTCCTGGAGTTGGCCGCCGAAGAAAGCCTGGTGGACCAGCGGCAGGTCGACGAAATCCCAGGCATGGGCGTGGATCTCGTTGACGTAGCCGAATCCGGAAAAAAAGCGGCCGAACTTCACGGTCAGACCAGGTACGTAACCGGTGTTTTGCACGTAACCCTCCTCGACCGAAGCCTCGTTCTCCGGCGTTATCGAGAGGACAAAAAATCCGGAGAAATAAGGATCGATGTTGGAGGAAACGTCGAGTTCGGACTCACCCAGGTTGAAGCTGCGACGGCCGGGACCGATTCCGTCCCCGCCGGGGATGAAGCCGCCGATCTGGTAGGTATTCGGATCGCGCTGCAGGTTGTTGAGCTGCCCGCCGAGGATCAGCGAGATGGCCGGATTGAAGGCATTTGCCGAGGCCGGCGCGGAGGGCGCCGGCGCAGCGGCCGCAGCCGGGGCCGGATGTTGTTCCGTCTGCTCGAGGCGTTGCTCGAGCTGACGGATGCGCGTCTCGTAGCCGTCTTTGAGGTCTTTAATTTCCTCGCGGATTTTCTGGATTTCCGCATCGTCCGCAGCGATGGCGGGAACGGGTGCGACGAAGGCAGCGCCGATTGCGGCTGCCAGGGTAACTTTCCTGAACATGTGAATCTCCTCCGGACGAAAAATATCGACGCGACGCGGCAGGACCGCGGGCGCCAGCGACGTCGGTCAGAGGAAAAACGGTGGAGCGCGGCTGTGGAAGGCGGCGACCGTGCGCGGACTGAAGACGTAGTCCGCGTGCAGCGGTTGCGCAAAGAAAAGGTCGATCGAAACAATGACAGGAACGCTGGTGGGCGCCACGCCGGAAATCTTTTCGAAGCTGACGCACTTGTCGCACAGTTTCGAATGGGCGAGTTGCTCTTTCGCCGGCGCATTCTTGCCCAGATGGGTAATGGCATGCGCGTAAGCCGCCTGCTGTGCGAATAGCAGCAGCAGGATCAGCAGGCCGTTCAGGACGCGATGCAGTTTCATGGGATTGGGGTGAGCCGGCGGGCAGTGTAGCGCCGACCTGGCGGTTTCGCCAACATCCGCATGGCAACGGGCTTCGTATTTGTCACGTACGGACTCTAGTCAAGCATCCCAACCGGAGGTTTTTCATGGCCAATCCCTGCCTGCATCACCCTGACCCGGCGAAATCGCGCCGCGATTTCCTGTTGCAATCCGCCGCTTGCGGCGCCGCCTTGCTGCTGCCTGCGACCGCACGAGCGGGCCGGCTTCATGAAATCGGCGGCGAAGTCATGGTCAACGGCCGGCTGGCGAGCAGGGCGAACGAGATTCGCGCGCTCGACGTCATCAGGACCGGAAACAGCGGACGCCTGGTCATGGTGATGGGCAAGGATGCGTTCCTGATCCGCGCGAACAGCGAAGTCGAAATACAAGGCAAGCCCAAGGCGGTCCTACTGACCGGACTGCGGATGCTGACCGGCGCGCTGCTCGGCGTGTTCGGCAAGGGCGGCGAGCGCCAGTTGGTCACCGCAACCGCGACCGCGGGCATTCGCGGCACCGGTATCTATATGGAAGCCTCGTCGAAGCGGACCTACTTCTGCACTTGTTACGGAACCGTCGAAATCGAAGACCAGCACCGCAGCCAAAAGCGCCTGGTCACGTCCGGCTACCACACGCCGAATGTCATCTTCGCCGAAATGACCGACGGCAACATGATGCAGAAGGCGGAGTTCATCAATCACATTGACGATGAACTGGTGATGCTCGAGAAGCTGGTCGGGAGGGTGCCGCCCTTTGTAAAACCGTGACTGCGTGACTATCGTGACTGCCGTAAGAGCCTAAAGCTGTTGCGAGTCACGTCGTCACGACAGTCACGATAGTCACGGCACTCAAGAATCATCCATCGCCAGTTCCTGCTGCAGGTGGCTGATGTCGCCCCACGACTCCACCTTCCAGCGCGCGCCGTCATGTGAAATTACATTGACCGAGGCGTTGTAGATCGGGAAATCGCGAACGGCGGAAAGCGGCATGGCGGTTGCGTGGCGGTAGATTGCATCCAGCACGCCGCCATGCGTAACGAGCAGAATCCGCTGCCCGCCGTGTTTGCCGAGGATGTGTTCGACGAAATCCACCGCCCGGCGGAAAAACTCGCCGAGGCTCTCGCCGCCCGCCAGGACGATATCGGCATTGCGGGTTCTGAAAGCTTTCCATGCCTGCGGCTGCCGGGTCACGGCCTCATCGCCGGTCAAGCCCTGCAATACGCCAAGATGGCGCTCGCGCAGACGCTGTTCACGAACGATGTCCTGCTCGGGATTTGCCACGGCCGGAATCGCGGTCTGGTAGGCGCGAATCAGGTCGCTGGAATAAACCGCATCGAAGTTTTCCGCGCGCAGGCGCTTGCCGACTGCGGCCGCCTGCGCGAGGCCCGTTTCGTTCAGCGGGATGTCGAGGTGGCCCTGGATGCGGCCCTCGACGTTCCATGCGGTTTCGCCGTGGCGGACCAGAGCCAGGGTCATAGTGCCCAACGTGTCGGCCCTTCCTCGTGGCGCGGCAGTGAATCGGTAATCTCGAACCAGGGCGCTTTCGAGCCCACGAACACATGCATTGCCGGCCTCACGCCCGGATCGGTGTCGAGGCAACCCAACGGCAATCCGTATCTGTCGGGGCGGAAGTCGAACCGGCTGAGCAGCGGTGAGCCGCAACGGCTGCAGAAGCCGCGATGATTGCCCGGTGAGGATTCAAACCAAGTTACCAGTTCCTCGCCGCTTACCCAGTGGAAATCCTTCGCATGGATTCCCGCGCGGGAACGGAACGCGGCACCGTGCGCCTTGCGGCACATGGAACAATGGCAGTTCAGCGCTGCGTCGAGCGGGCCGTTGATTTCGTAGCGCACGCTCCTGCACAGGCAGCTTCCTGTCAGCATGGCAAAACCTCCTTGTAACCTAGCTTACACGGCACAGTAACCCCTTCAGATATTCACCCTCGGGAAACGCCAGAGACACCGGATGGTCCGGGGTCGAGTGCAATTGACCGATGACTTGCGCATCGACACCTGCGTCCAGTGCGGCGCCGGCGGCAATTTTGCGGAACAGGTCGGCGGAGACGCCGCCGGAGCAGGAGAACGTGGCGAGCAGGCCGCCTGGGCGCAGCAGCTTGAAGCCGAGCAGGTTGATGTCCTTGTAACCGCGTGCGGCGCGTTCCGCAGTGGCCGCCGTCGGCGCGAACTTGGGTGGATCGAGGATGATCAGGTCGAATTGCCGGTTCTGGTCGCGCAATTTGCGCAGGTATTGGAAGACATCGGCATCGACCCATTCGCAGCGCTCCTCGGGCAGGCCGTTCAGGCGCACATGTTCGCGTGCACGCCGCAAGGCGTCCGCCGACGAATCCACCGAAGTCACCGCAGTGGCGCCATGAGCCAGCGCCTGCAACGTGAAGCCTCCTGTATAGCT
>JBDTRK010000162.1:0-6471 GCA_039931685.1 Betaproteobacteria bacterium
AGCAAACGCATCGCGTACAACGCTGCGCTGCTTTCCTGCGCGAGTACCTGCTCAATAATGGGGTAGAGCACGCTCTCTTCCTTGACGTTGTGCTGCTGCATGAAAGTGGCGAGTGTTTCGCTTTGTCCAAGATATTCCCCGGTATCGCGCGTGCGCAGGGAGGCGGCCATCGCGTGAATCATTCCACGCATGCGTTCGTGCTCGTCGCGCATCACATTGACCGGTCCTGATTCCCCGCCGACAGCTCCCTCGAAGGCCGGAAACAGGACGTCCTCCTCCGCGGCAAAATGATGTTCGACAGCGCGACAGAAACACTCGAAACTGATCGCCGACTGTTCCCAGCGCCCGCTCGTGATCGCGGCTTCGGCCGCTGCGAAATTTGCATCGCAAAGGCGATGGATCCGTGTCATGTACCTGCCGATTGTCTCCATTGTCGTTCCTGTTGGCCTGCAAGCTCAGTCTCAAGGTGGACAGGGCCCGACGCCCTTGCGGTGCATCAATGTTGCGCGCGAGCTGCGCCAGCGCAGCGATATGCCACGGTTTCCAGCGCAATCAGCAGAAACGCGGCGAGCAGGTTGTGAGCGAGGGCGGCCGGGAGAGGGTAGCCGAACCGGATCGAAAGCCATCCTGTCAACGCTTGAAGAATGGCAAGCACGAAGGCGGTTATGCCGATGCGACGTTCGGTTCTCCCCGCAGCGGGGTGCAACGCCAACGTGCCCGTGAGCAACAGCATGAGCACGCCGGTGAACAGGTGCGTGAACGCAAAAACGCCTTCACTGGCGGCGTGAGCCGTGGAAATGGATTGATCGAAGCTGACCAACGCGCCCAGGGCTATTGCGACGAATGCCAGGGCGAGTGCAATGACGGCCACGGGAGCGAGGCGCCCCGCATCCTCCGGTGCCGCGTGTATCGGCGAGGTCCGCAGGCGCATCCATTGCAGCAGGGCCAACAAGGTCAAACCGCCAAGCAGATTACCAAGCGTGATCAACGGCCCCTGCGATGCTCGCGACCAGCGGCCGAGCACGGCCAGAAATACCGTTAGCACAATGATTGCCGCCGACAAGGCGAGATCCGCGCGTAACCGTGGCCGGTGCGCGACGGTCAGAAAAAAAATCAGCATTACCGCTACGCCGGCGATGGTTGCACTCAGCCGATGCGCAAGTCGGACCGCGCCGACCAAGGCGGGTGGCGCGTGCTCCGCGTCCTGGCCTGCAATCCGCTGTGCACACATCGGCCAGTCGGGACAATTGATCCGCATCGAGGTTTGCCGCAGATAGGCGCTGCTGGCCACGATAACCAGCACGATCACCACGGCCACGGATGCCACGCGATGCAGCAGGCGCCTCGGCGCATCCGGTATTTGGGCAAGAACTGTAGTGGCGGAATTTTGCAATCGGATAGACGCGCGCGGTTTCGTTGCACGGATTTATAGGTGAAAACAGCGTAGTCGATCAATCGCAGACCAGAATTTCTTGATGGACATCAAGGATTGCCCGCGCGAACGATCCTTATATTGGGCCCGTGTTCAAAATCAAGGAGACGGACCGATGAATGCTTCCTTCATCCAGTTTGCGTTCCGATGCGCAGTGATCATCGCTGCCGGCGCCGTGCTGGCGCTGACTTTGATCGAGGTGGGCACCGCGAGTGAGTCCGCGGGTGTCTGCGCAAACATTTCCCGGCACTTCGCGGCGGTGAACTGGCTGCAGTCCGCAGTGCGTCCGCTCGCGGTAATTGCGCGTTTCTGCGACTAGCGACGCTGGTCATTCAGGAGGCCCGCAGTTCGTGGCCGGCCCACAGCGCTGCCGTCAACAACAGCACGGCGCCGCCCTGGTGGGCAGCTGCGAGCGGGACCGGCACTACCAGCAGCAACGTCGAAATGCCGAGCATGACCTGAATAACCAGCATGGCGAGAAGAACGTGAACGGCCATTCGCGCGCGAGGCGGCATGGAAACGCCGCGCGCCGTCACCCAGAATGCGGGCACCAGCAGCATCAATAGCCACGCGATCATCCGGTGGTTGAACTGGACGGTCGCCATGTTGTTAAACAGGTTGAGCCACCACGGTTCGAGCATCAGGAGCTCCGGCGGGAAGAAGTGCCCGTTCATCAGCGGAAACGTGTTGTATGCGAAACCCGCGCGGATGCCGGCGACGAAGCCGCCGCTGAGCGACATCAGGAAAATAAGCGCCGCGAGCGCCATGGCGTAACGGGCAAGCCGTCGCCGCCGTTCATCGTTGGAGCCGCGGGCGGGCCGCAGAAGGTCGAGCGCCGTCCACAACATCGAGGCGTATATCAGCAGTGCGATGCCCAGATGGGCGGTCAGCCGATACTGGCTCACCCTGGGGTCGTCGACCAGTCCGCTCTTGACCATGTACCAGCCCATTGCACCCTGAAGACCGCCGAGAACGAAGATGCCGGCGAGTTTCAGCGCCAGTGATCCGTCGAAGTGCCGGCGCAGCAGGAAATAGAGAAACGGAATCAGAAAGACAATGCCGATCGCGCGACCGAGCAGTCGGTGAAAATACTCCCACCAGAATATGCCCTTGAACTCGTCCAGCGACATGCCGCTGTTCACATGACGGTACTCGGGGGTGTCCTGGTACCTGGCAAAAACGTCCTGCCATTCGGTTTGCGACAGCGGCGGAATGGCGCCGACTAGCGGCTTCCATTCGGCCATCGACAGACCGGAGTGCGTGAGCCGCGTCACGCCGCCAATCACCACCATGACGAACAAGAATGCACAGCAGACAAGGAGCCAGCCGGCGACTGGCGTACGAGAGGATTGATTCATCGGGTTCAATTTTCGTCAGGCGGCGGCCGCCTCGTGCGTTGCGAGCATTCTAAGGGTTGCGCCGCGGGCGGAAAGAAATTTCCCCAGGCGATGTTTTTATTTCTTGATGCGAATCAATTTTTTTTGCGTATCAGGCGCGTAGCGTTTCCCGCGTGAGATCCGGCCGGTCCGCTGGGCGGGCAAACACCGGCCCGCGAGGCGGGCAAACAATTGGGGAGCGCAAACATGGCAAATACAAGTGGTTCCACTTCCGTGCGATCCGAGCCGGGCGAGGAAAAGATTCCCGTCATGCAGCAGATCCTGGACAACCCATTCCTGCTGCTGTTCATCGGCGTCACCGTGCCCACCGTGTTCTACATCCTCTGGGGCGTGATGGAAATCGTCACCATCCCGATCGCCAAGTAAATCCGGACGTCATCAAAGCCGTGCCATTGCCGAGGGAGATAGTGACATGAGTGCAATACTGCCGCCGAACAGCCGGGTCTGGTGGAATCAGCCACTCGATCGCGTCGAGGGCACCTGGATCGCGATCGCGCTTATCTGGTGTCTGTCCATGTTTTTCATGATGCCGTACTGGCATATCTTCGGAAAGCAGAATCTGTCCAACGAAGCCTACCGGATCACCGCCGAGGCCTACAGCAAGAAGACCCAGGAGATGGTTGACAAGTTCACGGTGCGCACGGAGACCGAGCTGAAGTTGCCGGTGGTGCATCCACCGGCGGGCAGCGACGTTTATCTCATTGCGCGCCTGTGGCAATGGTGGCCGATTCTCGAGCTGGAGAAAGGCCAGGCCTACCGTCTGCACTTGTCGTCGATGGATTACATGCATTCATTCTCGCTGCAGCCGGAAAACATCAACATTCAAGTGGTGCCGGGCTATGAGGGGGTCTACACCATCACCCCGACGCGTGCGGGCAAGTACTCCGTGATCTGCAACGAATACTGCGGCATCGGGCATCACACCATGGCGTCAAACCTTTACGTCGTCGAAAAAGGCCAGGGTCAGTCCGGTGACGATGGCGCCAAAGGCAATGGCGAGCACAAGAACGAGCAACAAGGGGAGAAATGACATGGCAAACGCCGCGACCTATCGGATTTGCCCGGATACCGGGTTGCAGTTCCACAAGTCGGCGGAAACGCTGATAAAGGTGAACGCCGTAGCCGGTGTGCTGTGTCTGCTCGCCGGTGGCATTCTCGCCCTGGTGGTGACCTTGACGCGCTGGCCGGCAGTGCACCTTCTGCCGGCGGACATGTTCTACCTGGCGCTCACCGCGCATGGCATCGACATGCTGATTTTCTGGATCATCTTTTTCGAAATGGCGATCCTGTACTTCTGTTCGTCAACGCTGCTCAGATGCCGACTTGCTACGCCGCGCATGGCGTGGCTGGGCTTCGCACTGATGGTTATCGGCGCGGTCGTGACCAACGTTGCGGTTTTCCAGGGAGGATCCAGCGTGATGATGACCTCCTATGCGCCGATGCCGGCCGCTCCGCACTTCTATCTGGGCCTGATCCTGTTTGCGGTTGGTGCCCTGATAGGTTGCTTCATCTTCCTCGGCACGCTTGTGGTGGCCCGCTCCGAGAGAACATACGAGGGCTCGCTGCCGCTGGTGACCTTCGGCGCGCTCACCGCCTGCATCATCGCCATATTTACCATCGCCTCCGGCGCGATCATCCTGATCCCGACCTTCCTCTGGTCGATCGGCTACATCCACCAGATCGATGCCCTGATGTACAAGACCATCTGGTGGGCGTTCGGACATTCGTCGCAGCAGATCAACGTCGCCGCCCACGTTGCCGTGTGGTACGCGATTGCCGCGATCGTGTTCGGCGCCAAGCCGATGTCGGAGAAAGTGAGCCGCGGCGCCTTCCTGCTCTACATCTTCTTTCTGCAACTGGCCAGTGCCCACCACTTGCTGACCGATCCGGGCATCAGTTCCGAGTGGAAGATCTTCAATACCAGCTATGCGATGTACCTGGCGGTACTGGCCAGCATGGTGCACGGCCTGACCGTGCCCGGTTCGATCGAAGTCGCCCAGCGTGAGAAAGGCTTCAATCGCGGCCTGTTCGAATGGATCCGCAAGGCGCCATGGGGCAATCCGGTATTCTCCGGCATGTTCATCTCGCTGATCGGTTTCGGTTTCCTGGGCGGCATTTCCGGCGTGATGATGGGCACCGAGCAGCTTAATGTGATCATCCACAATACCGTTTACGTGCCCGGCCACTTCCATGCCACGGTGGTGGTAGGCACCACGCTCGCCTTCATGTCGCTGACTTATTTCCTGATCCCGACGTTGTTCCGGCGCGAGATGATCATGCCGGGATTGGCAAAGTGGCAGCCTTATCTGTTCGGCATTGGCATGTCGCTGTTCGCGGTGTTCATGATGGGTGCGGGCACGCTTGGCGTGGCGCGCCGCCACTGGGACATGGCTTTCACCGGTGCGGTCATGCCGTATGAGTATCCCGGAACCGCGTATCTGATGATGGGCCTGATGGCGCTTTCCGGCCTTGGCGCCATCGTCGGTGGTGCGATTTATCTGCTGATCACCGTGGGTTCTCTGTTGTGGGGCAGGAAGCTTGATGCCGCGGACAGCTATGGCACCAAGATCGTGCCGCACCGGCTGCCGATGGTGGCCGCGGCGATCCAGGGGCACGGCAACATCGGGCTGGCCGGATTTGCGGCACCGGGCACGTTCGTGTTCGCGATGGTGTTTCTGGTGTCCTTCGTCCTGTATTACTTCGTGAACTGGAAGTACCTGTCGCAACTATGGCTGCTCGGATGAGTTCCGCGGGTGCAATCTGCCGCCGGCCGATGGCGGGGGACCCGGGGCCCGCCGCTCGCACAAAGGAGGACATAGTGAAGACCGTTCTCAACCTGTTCAAGCTGCGGATCGGCGTGGTCATCACGTTCACGGCGCTTGCGGCGGCGGTGATCACGCCGGGGGCGCCTGTCTCGGTGGCGAAGATGCTGGTGCTGGGGATTTCGGTGCTGCTGGCCTCGGCATCGGCCGGGGCGTTCAACCAGTACGTTGAGCACGACCTCGACGCGCGCATGGCGCGCACACGCCGTCGCCCCTTCGTCACCGGAGCACTGGTGCACGATGCGCGCTGGCTGTGGCTGATCATGTCGTTGACGACAGTTGCAGTGCTCGCCGCCGGCTGGGCGCTCAATCCCCTGAGCGCGCTCTACATCTTCCTTGGTGCGTTCTTCTACGCCGTCGTCTATACGGTATGGCTCAAGCGCCGGACCTGGATGAACATCGTGGTCGGCGGCCTTTCCGGCAGTTTTGCCGTGCTCGCCGGTGCCGCGGCCGTTGCGCCGGGACTGCCGCCCGAGCCACTCATTCTGGCCCTGGTGCTTTTTCTGTGGACCCCCCCGCACTTCTGGAGCCTGGCCATAGCCTACCGCGACGACTACGTCGCCGCGCGGGTGCCGATGCTTCCCGCCGTAATCGGGGCGCAACGCTGCGCGCGCGTGGTACTGGCGAACGCGGTGCTGCTGGTGGCGGTTTCGCTGTTGCCGGTGTTGTTCGGCAGCGGCCCCGTCTATCTCGCCGGTGCGGTGAGCGGCGGCGCATATTTCATTTTCAAGGCGGCGAGGCTCGCTCGCGAACCCAGCCGCAAAAATGCGATGGCGAGTTTTTTCGCTTCCATGGTGCAGCTTTGCCTGCTGCTCGTGGC
>JBDTRK010000163.1:0-6362 GCA_039931685.1 Betaproteobacteria bacterium
TTAGTAAAAGTCAAACTTCCGTTGAATTATCCGAATCCTTCCTGAAAAAAATGAACGGCGTGGTCTGGGACGAGGCCAAACTCGACACCTGGATCAAGAGCTCGCAGACCATGGTGCCGGGGGCGTACATGTTCTACAGCCTGAAGAAAGCGGAACTGCGCGGCCGCATCATCGATTACCTGAAATCGCAGCAATAACAATTGGGTGCCCGGTGACGGGCGAGGACACAAGCCATGATCACCATCCAGCACGAAGGCAAGCTCACGGTCGTCGGCATATTCGCCCGGCTCGAGATCGCCGATTTCACGCGGCTCGAAAATGAAATCGAGAGCCAGCTCAATCTGCTCGGCAAACTGGACCTGCTGGTGGATCTGCGCGGCATGCTCGGTTACACCCTCGATGTCGCGCTCGAAGACCTGCGCTTCACCGGCACGCATACCGACGCGGTCGGGCGCGTTGCCATCCTCAGCGAGGACGACGCGGTAATCTGGACGGCTTTGCTGTCCGAGCTTTTCGTGCGCGCGCAGATCCGCATATTCGACGACGAAACGATGGCCCGGAAGTGGCTCAGCGAAGCCGTTTGACCCCCTGTATCTGCTCGATATTTCCACAATCCAATTCTCGTCACTTAATTTTCACCATGCGCCGCTAGCGCGGCGCGTGGTGAGACTTTCAGATGCGTGAGAGCCTTGGCAGGTTGCGAGGAGACTCGAACGCCGCTTGGCCGCCGAAGTAATAAACTCCCAGCCGTGCCGCTCCAATCTGCCGCCACCAGGCGCAAGCCCCGACGCAAGCGCCGGCACCGTTTCGCCATCTCGAAGTTCTGGCCGGACGCCCGGCAGCGACGTCGTTGGTGGCGATGGTTCAGACGCCTGCCGCCCAACGCCCAGGTGATCGTCGGCCTGGTTCTGGCCGTCCTGCTCTGGGTCGGACTCAATTTCGCCTACCAGCTCGTGCGCAAGCCTTCCGAGCTGTTCTTTCCCGTCAGCGGCGTGCTCGACAAGACGCCGTATCAGACCTGGCGGGATTACGGACACCTTTTCCGGGATCATTCCACGACTATCGTCACGCCCGACCTGCTCGCGGCGCTTGCGCAGGTGGAGGGATCGGGCAACCCGCTGGCGCGCACGTACTGGCGCTGGTCGCTGCAACGCAGGCCTTTCGACGTGTATGGACCCGCATCGAGTGCAGTCGGCATGTATCAGATCACGGACGCGGCCTTCGCTGACGCGAGGCGATTCTGCATCCACGACCACGCCGTCGTGGAAGACGGGCCCTGGAACGCGTGGGATACGTGCTGGTTCAACAGCCTCTACACGCGAACAGTTCCTTCGCATGCCGTCGAACTCACGTCTGCGTATCTGGACCGCAGTGTTGCCGGCACGATGAAGCGCTTGCGCATTGCCAATGCCACGCTCCAGCAAAAACAGGATCTCGCGGCCGTGATCCATCTCTGCGGCGCCGGGGCGGGCGAGGTGTTGGCGCGCCGTCGCTTCCAGCTGGCATCCGGCCAGCGTTGCGGGGACCACTACGTCCAGGCATACGTGGCAAGGGTCGATGCGATGAAAAGGGTATTCCAGGGGTTGGCTGAAAAACAGTACTGAGTACTGCGTGCGGAGTATTCGGACCGCGGAGGCCTGCCGGTAGGGAAGGGGCGGGCATTGCAACCGGACAGGCCCGAGAATGGATTTCCCGCGCTACGTTTAAATTGCTCGCGTTCCGGTTTTCACGCAGCACACGGCACTGTCCGTGCCGGCGCGAACGCACGGGGTCTTATGGCTTTTCGCCCGCCTTGCGCAGTTCCTGCGCGTAGACTTTGTTGTACCAGGTTTCTTCGATGAAGTAGACGCGTTGATCGCAGGCGTCGTATCTCTGGTAGTGCTTGCGTCAGTTTTTCGCATGTTCGGCCGGTACGCGAAGAGAGCCCAGTGCTCGCGCTGCTTGCGTGCATCATTGCGCACGGGCCTATCAGGAAGCCGAAGTTTTCGCTGGCCGCGAAGCGGCATTGACGGCAGGCGAGGCACAAGCGTGGCAGCCCATTGCATTACCGGCCACCGATCGTCGTACGCCGATCGCCAGCCCGAAGGGCGACAGGAAGTAGCGCGCCGACCCGGTCTCGTGAAAACGCCGGCATGCGCCGGCGTTTTTTGTTGCGTGATGCGATGACCGCTTTCAGTCCTTGTCGTGACCCTTGCCGTGGCCCTTGCCGTGGCCTTTTCCGTGGTTATCATCATCATCGTCGTCGTGGTGCTTGCCCTTGTCTTTGCCGTGCTTGTTGCGATACTCCGGCACGTAGACATCGTTGTACCAGTCGTCGCTGACGAAATAGACCGGCCGGCCGCACGCATCGTACTTGCGGCAATGTTTTTTCCAGTTTTTTGCGTGCCCAGGCGGCACGCGCAGGTAAATGGGCTCGTAGACCACGCCGACGGGCACACGCTGGATCACGACCGGTTTCGGATAAATCACTTGCGGCTGAGGAAAAGAGCCGATCTCTATGTGGCCATAAAAGCCCGGTTGGCCGACGCTGACCGATACGCCGGTGTCGGCTGCAAATGCTGGCGCGATGGCCAGCGCGGTGAATGCGGCGAGCAGTAATTTCTTCAAATTGAATACCTCGTTGGTGAAAAAACGGGAGCCGGAACATCATCCGGACGATGAAATTATACGTTCTTGTTGCCGAGCACCCGCCCGAAGGTGGTTGCCCCTTCCCACTTTCCCCTTTCACTTCCTTCCCCCCGCGACCGTTAACCATTAACCTGTCGTTCCTTTGCCTATACCTGCGACCTGATGACAATCCAGTGGTTTCCTGGCCACATGAGCCTGGCGCGCAAGAAGGCCGCCGAGACCATGGAGTTCGTCGATGTCGTCATCGAGGTCGTCGATGCGCGCCTGCCGGAGGCCAGCAGCAATCCGATGATCAAGACCCTGCGTGAGCACCGCCAGCGTCCCGCCCTCAAGCTGCTCAACAAGGCCGACCTCGCCGATCCCGCCGTGACGAAGACGTGGCTCGATTTCTACAACCGGCAGCCTGGCATCAAGGCGGTCGCACTGTCGTGCAAGAAACCGGCCGACGTTGCGCGCGTGACGGCTTACTGCCAATCGCTCGCGCCGCATCGCAACGACAACATCAAGCCGCTGCGCATGATGATCATGGGTATTCCCAACGTCGGCAAATCCACGCTGATGAACGCGCTTGTGAAGCGCCGCATCGCCGCCGTCGGCGACGAACCGGCAGTGACCAAGACGCAGCAACGCTTTGACCTGAGCAATGGCATGACGATCACGGACACCCCGGGACTGATGTGGCCGAAAATTCAGTACGAGAGCGACGGCTACATGCTGGCCGCCAGTCATGCCATCGGCACCAACGAAGTCATGGAAGAGGAAGTCGCTGCATTCCTCGGCGACATCCTGCTCGCGCGCTATCCGAAGCTGCTGGCCGCGCGCTATGGCTTTCCCCCCGATGGCCTGGACGGCCCCGCGCTGCTGGAAGCGGTCGCCCGGCGCCGCGGCTGCCTGGTCAAAGGCGGCGGCCTCGATCTCGAGAAAGCGGCCTTGATCTTGCTCGATGACTATCGCAGCGGCGCGCTCGGGCGCGTTAGCCTGGAAACGCCGCAGACACGCGCGCAGACGTGCGCCGCGGCGCTGGAAACGCAGGAAATGCAGCAGGCCGGGGCGCGAGAGCAGGACCGCTAGGGCGGCGCAGGACCCGCGCTTGTGTCCGACGGCCGCGCATGGCCGATGGTGCAGGCAGCGTACCCTCGGCGGGCACCGGGGGGGCCGTATACCGTGGCGGCTACAATGAAGGTGAAGGCGGATCGTGGATTGAATTTCCCGGTAGCGCCCGGAGGCAAGGTGTATATGGATACCACCCCACAGATCATGGCGTCGCTGCTGGCGTTGGGCATCGCGCTAGCCTTCATCGTGGCGGACCGGCAGTCGCCGACGACCCGCGTGCTGTCGATTTTCCTCGCCTCGATCGGCGTATCCATTGCCCTGGGCTCGCAGGTAGAGTCGCGTTTTATCAAAGGAAACGACTATCCCGCGTGGGGCGGCCTGTTCGCCATCCCGGACGTGCTCGCGTTCTTCTTCGGATACGAATGGGTGTTGCGCATCCGCCGCACCATTCCCGCGGGAAATCTCAATACACGATTCAGCGATGGCCAGCTGCGCGTGGCTCAGGCGCTCGCCATCGCCTTTGGCGTACTGGCGATCTGCTTTCCCCGGCTGCGCGCATACGAGTTCAGCGGTGGGCTGACCGGCAGCGAACTTGGCGCCGGCTTCTATCTGTTCGCCATTCCACTCAGCATTTCGCTGCTCCTCGGCGTGTCTGCCGGCGCCGTCACGCTCAACCGGCGCCCGGATGTCGCCGAACGCCAGAGGCTGGTGGCCTTTCTGGCTGCCGCCCCGTTCCTGGCTTCGAGCATGGTGCTGCCGGTCAGCGTCGCCCCGGTGGTCAGTGCGTTGGGCTTGCTGGTCTTTCTGGTGGGCGCGGTCCAGTACTACGTCATCCAGGGCCGGCGCGCGCAATTCCTGTCGCGTTTTCTGGCGCCACAGGTGGCGGAACTGGTGCGCGAACAGGGATTGGCGAGTGCGACGCGCGAACAGACGCTCGAACTCTCGGTGGTCTGCTGTGACCTGCGCGGATTCACGGCGTTCTCGGCGGCAACCGAATCCGCCAAGGTGATCCAGATCCTGCGCGAGTACTACGACGTTGTCGGTGCGGCGGCGGCCACCATCGGCGGGACCATCAAGGATCAGGCCGGCGACGGCGTGCTGATCCTGGTCGGCGCGCCGATCCGCTTCGAGGACCACGCCAATCGCGCTCTGGACCTCGCGCGCAAGATTCGGTCGAACGGCGTGACGTTGCTGGAGCGATGGTCGGACGGCGACCTCAGACTCGGCCTTGGGGTCGCAGTGGCCAGCGGATTCGTTTCCGTGGGCGTGATCGGCGCCGCTTCACGGCTCGAGTATGCGGCGGTCGGCCCGGCTGTGAATCTTGCGGCACGATTGTGCGCCGAGGCGGCCCATGCCGAAGTGCGGGTCGATGAGCGCACCGGTGAACTGGTGGCCGGCGGACCCGGCACCGCGCATCTCATTTCGTGCGCGCCACTCGAGCTCAAGGGCTATGCGCGGCCGGTGCGCAATTTCGTACTGGCGGTCGCCTGAGGTGGCACAAGCGGGCCTGTTCGGCTACTGTGGGCATCGTCAGGGCGCGGGCGTGGCTTGCGGGCCAGTCTGCAAGCAAACGGTCGAGATCCGGCGGTTGACCCGGGCCCACCCAATTTTTCCAGGATATTGCCGAACATGACCCAGCCGGATCGCCCACTAGACTCATCCGAACTCGACCGCCTGGAACAATTGCTCATTTCCGACCTCTTCCACGAGGAGGCCATGCCGCTCGACATGCTGCAAGGCCTTTTCTGTGCGGTCGCCAGCGCGCCGGACCTGATTTCCCCCAGCAACTGGCTGCCGGTCGCGCTCGGCGACAATCCGGTGTATGCGACAAACGAGCAGGCGCAGGAGGTCCTCGATCTGGTGATGCGTTTCTACAGCCAGACCGTGCAGGAAATCGACGAAGGCCATGGCATCACGTTGTACGTTTTTCCCGGCGAGGACGGCGGGGACGATTTGGCTACGTGGTGCGACGGTTTTCTCGAAGGTGTGGTGTTGTCGCAGACGGACTGGTACGAGCACGGCGACCCCGAGCGGGTCGAGGAGTTGTTGTTTCCGTTCATGCTGCTGTCGGGGCGCCTGCGGGAAGCGGCGGAAGAGTCGGGTGACCCGCTGCCGGATACGGACGAGGAACGCGCCATGCACGACGAAGCCGCTAACTCTATGGGAGAGTCGATTGCGGCCGTATATTCATACTGGCTCGACAAGCGTATCTCGCATGCGCCGATCCGCCGCGACGGCCCAAAGGTCGGGCGCAACGACCCCTGTCCCTGCGGCAGCGGCAAGAAGTACAAGAGCTGCCACGGAAGTAGTGATACAAATTAAAGGCAGGACTCAGGACGTAGGACTCAGGACTTAGGTAAAGGCTCTAATACCCGCTCCGGGCTCTTACTGAGTCCTGAGTCCTACGTCCTGAGTCCTGATTTATATCGCTACGCGAAAGGATCCTTGCATGGCGCTGAACACGCAAAAAATAGAAAAACTGGTACGCGAGCTGCTGATCGAAATCGGCGAGGACCCGCAGCGCGAAGGCCTGGTCAGGACGCCGCATCGCGTCGCGGCGGCGCTGGAGTTCCTGACTTCCGGTGCGCGCATCGATCCGGCGACGGTGATCAACGATGCCATTTTCACGCAGGCGACCAACAGCATGGTCATCGTGAAAAACATCGAGGTCTACAGCCTGT
>JBDTRK010000164.1:0-6350 GCA_039931685.1 Betaproteobacteria bacterium
GCAGTATTCCATCCTCGTCAATCTGCTGCTGACTTATTGAGATGAAGAACATCGAAGTTAATGCGTTTTTGGATATGAGAACGGCAATCACTAGCACTGGTGCGCTTCTCCGGGCTATTTTGGCCTGGAAGCCGCGCCAGTGCTTGACTTTCGTTATGCTGTGCTGGGCAACGTTGGCGACAGCCAGCAGCGAGGAACATGCGGCCGTGATCACTTACGCCGCGCAGCCGCTGGCACCGGAGCGCCAGTCGGTGATGGATGCCGACCGCAAGTCGGCCGGCTGCGTTACCTGCCACACCGGCACCGATCGCCACACCATGCACGCCAATCCCGGCGTCGTGCTCGGCTGCGCGGATTGCCACGGCGGCGATGTGGCCGTGAACAAGCCGGCGGACGCCGAGTACCACGGCAAGGACTCGGCGCTGTACGGCATGGCGATGAATCGCGCGCACATCAGCCCGCGCTTCCCGAAAGTGTGGAACACGCCGGCGTCGAACAATCCCGAAGGCTCCTACGCCAAACTCAATCGCGAGGCGAAGGAGTTCATCCGCTTCATCAATCCGGGTGACCTGCGGGTCGCGCGCGACGCCTGCGGCGCCTGCCACCTCGAGAGCGTGCAGGCGGTGGAGCGCAGCCTGATGGCCAGCAGCGCGATGCTGTGGGGCGGAGCCTCGTACAACAACGGCATACTGCCGTTCAAGCGCTACATTCTCGGCGAATCCTACACGGCGGATAGTGTCGGCGCGCTCATCAAGAACCCGGTGCCGGTCAACGAACACATGACGCGGATGGGCATCCTGCCGTCGCTTGCGCCGCTGCCCGCGTGGGAGACGATCCCGCCGGCGGACATATTCCGTGTCTTCGAGCGCGGCGGCCGCGTGATCGGCAGCGGCTTCCCCGAAGTGGGCCTGCCCAACAATTCCGGTGCCTTGCAGAAACTCGACGAGCCCGGCCGGCCCGACATCCGGCAATCGAATCGCGGCCCCGGCACCGGGCAGCGCATCGCGGTACCGGTGATCAATATCACCAAGACCCGCCTGAACGATCCGCACCTGTGGTTTCTCGGCACCAACGAGCAGCCGGGCGACTATCGCTCATCGGGCTGCACGGCCTGCCACACCATCTATGCAAATGACCGTGACCCGTCGCGTTCCGGGCCATACGCGAAGTTCGGCCATGAGGGCAAATCGCAGAGCAGGGACCCGACCATACCCAAGGACCGCTCGGGCCATCCGCTGAAACATGAATTCACCCGCGCCATTCCCTCATCGCAGTGCATGGTCTGCCACATGCACCAGCCCAATGTGTTCGTCAACAGTTTCTACGGCACCACCATGTGGGACTACGAAGCCGACGCGCCGTCAATGTGGCCGAAGTCGCAGAAATATCCGACCGCCGCGGAAGCGCGCAAGATCCTCGACCGCAATCCGGAAGAGGCATCGATTCGCGGCAAATGGAGCGACCCGGAATTCCTGAAAAAGGTGTCCGAGCTCAATCCCACGCTGAAAGACACCCAGTTCGCCGATTACCACGGCCACGGCTGGAACTTCCGCTACGTGTTCAAGCGCGATCGCAAGGGAACGCTGCTCGACAAGGAAAACCAGCCGGTTGCCGACACCGACCCGAAGAAATTCGACAAGGCGGTTCACCTCACGTCCATTCACCTCGATCTCGGCATGCACTGCGTGGACTGCCATTTCTCGCAGGACGCCCACGGCAACGGCCACATTTACGGCGAAGTCGCGGCCGCGGTCGAGATCGATTGCGCCGATTGCCACGGCACGGCGAACGCTTATCCGACACTGTTTACCAGCGGCCCGGCCGCGAAGCCGGGCGGGCGCGACCTGAAACTGCTGCGCACCCAGGATGGGCGGCGGCGCTTCGAGTGGCGCGAAGGCAAGCTCTACCAGCGCTCGGCGCTTGACAAGGATCTCGAATGGGAAATGTCGCTGGTGAAGGACAGCGTCACACCCGGCCATCCCAAATACAACGAGAAAGCGGCGCGTGCCAAGCTGATGCACGCCGGCCAGGCGGGACGCGACGGCCAGTGGGGACCACCGGCGGCTGGTGGCAAGACCGACTATGCGCACAGCAACGACAAGATGACCTGCTATACCTGCCACCTGTCGTGGACGACTTCGTGCGCAGGCTGCCACTTACCGATCCAGGCCAACTGGAAGACCGAGCGCCAGCACTATGAAGGCGGCGAGACGCGCAACTACGCGACCTACAACCCGCAGGTCGCGCGTGACGACATGTTCCAGCTCGGCAAGCATGGCCCGGTGAAGGGTTCGCGGGTGGCGCCGATCCGCTCGAGCTCGGCGTTGTTGCTGAGTTCCACCAATTCCAATCGCGAACGCATCTACATCCAGCAGCCGCCGATTGCCGCCAGCGGTTTTTCCTCGCAGGCGTTTGCGCCGCATTACCCGCATACCGAGCGCAAGACCGAGACCAAGACCTGCAGCGACTGCCACGCCGCCGAGGCCAACGACAACAACGCGATCATGGCGCAGCTGCTCCTGCAGGGCACCAACTTCGTCAACTTCGTCGGCTTCAACGCCTGGATCGGCTCGGCCCGCGATGTCGAGGCCGTGCAGGTCACCGAATGGGATGAGCCGCAGGCGGTGATCGGCAGCTACCTGCACCAATACGCCTACCCCGACTGGTTTGCCGCCCATGAGAAACGCGGGCGCCAGTTGCCGGAAGCGCATCACCAGCGGACCGGCGGCGAGGCGCGCTGCCTGCAACTGCGCGGGGAATACCTGTTCGTCGCTGAGGGCGCGGGCGGGTTCCGCGTCTACGACGTCGCCAACATCGCCAACAAGGGCGTCTCGCAACGCATCATCACTGCGCCATTCTCGCCGCTGGGGCACGACGCCCACGTCGCCAGCAGCAACGCCACCTGCATGGCATTGCCGACCAACCAGGCCATCGCCCCCGCGCGCAACCAGGGAGAGCTGATGCGCGTGACCAACGAGGAACAGGCCTTCCATCCGATCTATCACTACGCTTTTATCGTCGATTCGGTCGAGGGCCTGATCGTGGTGAACGTCGATACCTTCGCCGACGGCGAACCGCGCAACAATTTCCTCACGCGCGCCGCGACCTGGAATGAGAACGGCGTGCTCAAGGGCGCCCGGCATATCACGCTGGGCGGCTATTACGCCTATATCGCCACCGATGCCGGCCTGGTCGTCCTCAATCTCGATGACCCGCTGAAGCCGGTGGTGGCCGCGCGCCTGCCGCTGCCCGACATGCGCGCGTCCGCGCTGCAGTTCCGATACCTTTTCGTCACCACCGCGGCAGGCCTGCAGGTGGTGGATGTGACCCATCCGGAAAAACCGGCGCTGGTCGACACCGCGAGGGTAGCCCTTGCGGATGCGCGCAAGCTCTATGTCGCCCGCACCTATGCTTACGTTGCCGCCGGCAAGGATGGGCTGGTCATTATCGATGTGGAGAAACCGCATGCACCGCGCGAACTCACCCGCTTCACCGCGGACGGCAAGCTCACCGATGCGCAGGATGTGATCGTCGGCTCGACCAATGCCTCGCTGTTCGCGTATGTCGCCGACGGCGCGAATGGCCTGAAAGTCGTGCAACTGACGTCACCGGATTCGCAGCCGAAGTTCTACGGTTTTTCGCCCGAACCGAAGCCGCAGCTGATCGCCTGGCGGCAGACCGAATCGCCGGCACTGGCGCTGTCGAAGGGGCTGGACCGCGATCGCGGCGTCGATGAGACCGGCGGACAGATCGCGGTATTCGGCCGCATCGGCTCGCGTCCGTTCACGCGGGCAGAAATGCAAAAATTCTATTTGAATCCCGATGGCAGCCTGTGGACGGTCAAGGATGAAATCGACCGCGCCGCCTTCCGCGGGGCGCGCAACGCGGAGGCAAAGTGATGCGATTACTACTATTAAGGTACGTCGTCCCCGCGAAGGCGGGGACCCAGCGGCTTATAACGCTAGGTCGCTGGGTCCGTTCCCTCGGAAACCGCTGCATCGGTTTCCGGTTCGGCAAGCGCGAAGCAACGCTTCGCGAAACCCTTGCCTTACCCTTCGCGGGAACGACGTTAATAGGTTTGGCAATTGTCTGCAGCGCGGCCGCAAGCGCCCAACCCCTGCCCTATCAGTCTCCCCACCAGACACTGGGCACCGTCACCTGCGCCTCCAGCATCTGCCATGGCGCGGTGAAATTGTGGAAGGATTCGCCGGTGCTGCAGAACGAATATGTGACCTGGTCGCGCACCGACAAGCACGCGCGCACCTATGCCGTGCTGCTCAATGAGCGCTCTCGCAAGATTGTCGCCAACCTCGGCCTGAAGCAACCGGCCCACGAAGCGAAGATCTGCCTCGACTGCCACGCCCACAACATCCCGGCGGAGCGTCGCGGCGAACGCTTCAAGCTGGCCGACGGCGTGGTCTGCGAGGCCTGCCACGGCCCGGCCGAAAACTGGATCAAGCCGCACGTCAATCCGCAGGGCGATCCCGCGGCGCACCACGCCGCCAACATCGCCAACGGTCTCTACGACACGGCCGACGCCACCTCGCGGGCGCGGCTCTGCCTCGGCTGCCATTTCGGCAACAAGGACAAGCTCGTCACCCATCGCATCATGGGCGCGGGCCATCCGCGCATGAGCTTCGAACTCGATACCTTCACCGAGATCGCGCCCAAGCACTTTGTCGTCGACAAGGACTATGCCGCGCGCAAGCAGGTGTGGGAAGGCGTGAAGACCTGGGCAATCGGCCAGGCACTGGCGGTGCAGGAGACGATGGATATCCTCGCCGATGACAAGCGCGGACGCGATGGCCTGTTTCCCGAATTGGTGCTGTTCGATTGTCACGCCTGTCATCACCCCATGAGCGACGGCCGTTGGAAACCGAAGACCGCCTTTGGCCCCAGTATCTCGCCCGGGTTGGTGCGCATCAACGACGCCAACCTGCTGATGCTGCGCGCGCTGGCCAATGCGCTCGATGCCAGACTGGGCGAGCGGGTGCGCGCGCAGACCCGGCAATTGCATCGCGCGGTCGCCGGTGAAGGCGATGCCCGCACCGAGGCGGCGGCGCTGAAGAAGCTCGCCGGTGAAGTGGTGCCGGTGATCGCCGCCACCGAATTCACCGCGCCAGTGGTGCGGCGGGTACTGAATGGACTGATCGACGAAGGCATCGCCGGTTACTACAGCGACTATGCCGCCGCCGAGCAGGCCACCCTCGCGGTGGCCAGCGTCGGCAGCTTCCTGGAAAAGCAGGGTGCCATGCGCTCGGCCAGTGCCTTCAATACCAGCCTAAAGAAGTTGAATGCATTGCTGATCAATGACGAGCGCTACCAGCCGCGGCAGTTCGTGGCGCAATTGAAAGACCTTCGCACCAGGACGGACTAGGGGTGAAGACGCTGATGACGAGGTTTCCCCATGAGTGAACAATTCAGGATTGCCATTATCGGCTCCGGCCCGGCCGGGTTGTCCGCGGCCGCGCACGCCTCGGAACTGAAGGTCTCGCACGTGTTGCTGGAGAGCGAGCAGCACGCCGCCGATACCATCTACAAGTACCAGAAGGGCAAGCACGTGATGGCCGAGCCGGGCGTGCTGCCGTTGCGCAGCCCGATGAGCTTTTCCGCCGGCACCCGCGAGAACATCATCAACACCTGGGACAGCGAACTCAAGCAGCACGCCGTCAATATCCGCTATGGCGCGCAGGTCACCGGCGTGACCGGCAAGAAAGGTGCATTCACCATCACGCTCGCCAACCAGCAGACTGTGCAGGCGGCCAGCATCATTCTCGCCATCGGCCTGCAGGGCAATTTGCGCAAGCTGGGCGCGCCCGGCGAAGACCTGCCGGTGGTGCAATACCAGCTCGACGATCCGGAGGAGTTTGACGGCGAGACCATCATCGTCGTTGGCGCGGGCGACGCGGCCATCGAAAACGCCATCGCGCTCGCCAGGCAGAACAACGTCATCCTCATCAACCGCAATGAGGAGTTCGCGCGCTGCAAGGAAGGCAACCTGTCGGCGGTCCTCGCCGCGATCAAGGACGGCAAGGTCGATTGCCGCTACGGCACGAGGGTCGAGAAGGTCGAACTGGAACCGTCGGCGGACGGCATGCCCGCCAAATTCCACGCCAAGACCCCGCAGGGTGCTGAGACCATTGGCTGCCATCGCATTATCGCGCGGCTGGGCGCGACGCCTCCCCGCAAGCTGGTGGAAAGTTTTGGCGTGACCTTCCCCAATAGCGATCCCGGCGCCGTGCCGGTGCTGTCGCCGCAATACGAATCCAACGTGCCGGGCATTTACATCGTCGGCGCACTCGGCGGCTATCCGCTCATCAAGCAGGCGATGAACCAGGGCTACGAGGCGG
>JBDTRK010000165.1:0-6307 GCA_039931685.1 Betaproteobacteria bacterium
TTCCAGGGAATGAAGTTCATCACCGCGTACTTGCCCTGGAGAAGTACGGCGATGCGCTCCAGTTCGTCGTCGCCGTCGTTGACGCCTTCGAGCAGCGTCCACTGATACTGGATCGGGTAGTTCGTCGCCCGCGCGTAGCGCTCGCCCAACTCCACCAGCTCGGCGGGATCGAAGCGCGGCGAACGCGGCAGCAGCTCCGCACGCAAGGCCGCCTTGGTGGTATGCAGCGACAACGCCAGCGCCGGCTTCACCCTTTCATGCGGCAGACGGTCGAACACTCGCAGGTCGCCGACCGTCGAGAAGACCAGGTTCTTGTGCCCGATCCCGCCCTCCGTGCCCAGCAGCGCGATTGCTTCGAGCACGTTGTCCATGTTGTGCGCCGGCTCGCCCATGCCCATGAACTGGACCTTCGTCACCGGACGCAGCGACCGGGCGAGCACCACTTGCGCCACGATCTCGGCACTGCCCAAATGACGTTTGAGCCCTTCCCGGCCCGTCACGCAGAAGACGCAACCCACTGCGCAACCGACCTGGGTCGAGACGCACAGCGCGTCGCGCGGCAGCAGCACGCTTTCCACCGTCTGGCCGTCGATCAACTCGACCAGCAGCCGCGCGGAACCGTCATTGCCGGGATGCGTGGAGCGCAGGCGCACGATCGACGCCAATTCGTTTGCCAGCCCGGGCAGAGCGTTGCGCAATGACAGGGGAAGAAAATCTTCGGACCGTCTTGGGCCACTGTCCAGCGGCCGCGCCTGTGTCCACGATCGGAGCAGCGCTTGTTCGTGGGAGGGTTTCGCGCCTGCGGCTCTCAGGCGTTCGCGGAGTTGTTCGATCTGCATGGGAGCGAATGCTACGCCGCCTTTGAACAAATGGGGCTCGGCAGTTTTACGGGGTTGATCCCGGGGGCAGGTTTCAGACGAATACCGCTGCCGAAACGCCGAAGCGATTGGCAAGTTTTCTGATCTGACGCGTATTCAGATCACGCTTTCCTGCAAGAAGTTCGGACACAACGCCCTGCGTGCCGATTTCAGGCAGGTCGGTTTGCCGCAAGCCATGTTCGCTCATGAGCAATTTCAATACTTCGGACGGATTGCCGGCAGCCAGGGATACGTGTTCGTTTTCGTACCTTTCGACGAACACGCCGATTGCGTCAGCCAACTCGGCCATTGGATTTCTCTCGTCGTCGCCAATCTCGTCGAGGATCGCATCCAGCAATTTGACCGCCCGCTCGTACTCTTTCTTCGATCGCAACTGGCCCAGAGGCGCTATCGCACGCAAACGGCGATATTCCTGCATCACCTGCTTCATTTCGTTTGCCGACATGGTCACTCCTTCCAGGCGCCGCGATCGTATGAGTGAAACAGGCCAACGGCAAGGCCTGCCCCTGCCGTCCCTCGTGCGCACTCTTCGTTTCACTCGTTTTTTGGCTAGTCACGCGCGAAGCGTATAACGGCATCGTGGAAAATTGAGGCATGCCCAGAAATGAGACTTGTCCTTTTTGTTCTCGCGATCAACCAGTTTTGAACCGCACGATGGGCAGCTCGGCGTAAGGTAGTCCCCCTGCGTTGCAACCTGCAGCAGCCGTTCTTGTTCGGCAGGCGAACGGTTCGTAATCAGCTTCAGAAATGCGGGGCCATCCAGCAAATAAATGTTATTTGCCGCGGCCAAGCTCTTCGCCTCGTCGTTAACGCTTGAAGACGTAACGAAGACACCCCGCGAGACTTTTGTTGCCGTCATGACGCCCAGCAGCGCGCTCAGGGCCTTAGGGCCGACAATCTTTGTCCATTTCTTGCTCTGGTGAAGCCTACGTTATTGCATTACTTATGCAATGTACCAAGCCTGCCCTCCCCGGTTCTCGTGACCCGCTTTTCTACGATTTTTCTATGCCACTGAACGTCGAATGGTCCGATGGGGTCATTGTGTGAAGACCGCGGTCACGAACTCGCGCCATCTTGATGACGGAAAATGCAGTGAAGCTAATACGCCGGATCCGGACATGGAACGGTCAGTTCCTGAAGACGCCTGGGAGGCGTAAGGAACTTAACTGACTGCTTGCTAAGGTACACATGCACAAATTGCGAATTTCTTTGAAACCGCCGGTGTGGTTCATGGTGTTGGTGATGGCGGCGCTTGCAGCCGGATGCGGCGGCGGTTCCGGCGGAACTGATGGCGGAGCTCAGCCCACGACGACCGCAGGCGCAGGCGAGGGGCTGGGAGCTGGCCACGGCCCGGCACCGCTTCACCTCGGGACGGCGGCTAATTTTGTGATCCTCACCGTTAATGCGCTGACAAACCAGCCCCCGTCCGTCATTACCGGTAATGTTGGCCTTACCAAAGTGTCTGGTTCGCAAATCGGCTTAACCTGCGCGGAGGTGTCAGGCCAAATCGTCAGTATCGATACCGTAGCGACGAGTAACACCGCTGCAACGAGCGGCTCCAAGAAGCCCAAGAGACCTGGGGGCTCTGGCGGTACTGGATCCGTTGCTGACGCTTCCTGTTACGTCACGGACGCAGCCGGTTTGAATCAGGGAGAACTCGATGCCGACGACGCATTCAACGACGCGAGCGCACGAACGGCGGATTACAACGAACTGTCCAATGGAAATATCGGCGGGCTCAATCTCGGTCCGGCGACCTATTCCTGGAGCACCGCCATTTCGATAGCGACGAATTTAACGCTTACCGGTGGCCCGAACGATGTCTGGATCTTCCGGGCCCAACAAGGGCTCCTCGTCAGTCCTGGTGTGCAGATCATCCTTAAGGGTGGTGCACTGCCCCAGAATGTTTTCTGGGCGCCCCGCGCGCAGGTCGAGCTAGGCACTGGCGCGCAGTTCAAAGGTATCCTGCTGCCTGCAGCGGCTGTTTTCATGGGAACTGGCGTATCGCTCAACGGCAAAGTGCTGGCGGCCGAAGTGCATCTCAATCAAAGCACCGTTGGCCCGTAAGATTCAGTAGCAGCGCACCAGCAGTGTCACGCACCAGCAGTGTCAGGCTTGGGATATTGCATTATTTATGCAAAATGCCAGGCCACACCCGGACTCTTCGCCGCGGCGGCCATCACGCTGAGTGCTTATCGTCGGAAGAAACCGGGTTCTGTCCCTGAGGTCTCCCTTAAGAAAACTCTAAGATCCGCGCAGCATCCTTGGAATCCAGAAAACCGGAAACCACGGAGCTGCCATGAACCTGTCCCTCCAGTATCTATTTTCGCTTCGATCCATCGCCCTCGCTGCGGGGCTCGGTTGCGCGATTCTCGGCTCCGCCGCGCGGGCGGCCACTCCGGCGGAACTGCTGGCCGGTTACACCGCACAAGCCGGGTCGCCGGCGACACCCGCACGCGGCCAGCAATTTTTCGCGGACCGACATGGCCGCGAGTGGAGTTGCTCTTCGTGCCACGGCGCCGTGCCCACGCAGACCGGCAAGCATGCGTCCACCGGCAAGCCCATTGGCGCGCTGGCGCCGGCATTCAACGCCGAGCGCTTTACCGACGCGGCCAAGACCGAGAAATGGTTTCGCCGCAACTGCAACGACGTTGTGGGCCGCGAATGCACCGCCGCCGAAAAGGCCGACGTGCTGAGCTGGCTGCTGTCGCTCAAGCCTTGATGTCTTTAACCTCGATCCAGCCTTTACGGAGAACCGGCCATGTCGCTTCGCTTTCGCTCCTGTGCTCAACGGGCTTTTCTTGTCCTGATCGCTACCATCGGCATCACCTACGCGGCAATGGCCGACGACGACAAGCGCGCCGTACGCGTGCCCCTGTTGCCCAAGTACCAGCAGGAATGCGCGGCCTGCCATACGGCCTATCCGCCCGGCATGCTGCCGGCTGCCTCGTGGCAGCGCCTAATGAACAACTTGCCGCGCCACTTCGGCACGGACGCATCTCTCGATCCGGTAACGGTGAAGGAGCTTTCGACCTGGCTCACCGCGCATGCGGGCAACTACAAGCGCGTGAGCGAAGCGCCCCCTGAAGACCGCATCACCCGTTCGCCGTGGTTCATCCGCGAGCACGGCGAAGTGTCCGCGGCCACCTGGAAACTGCCGGCGGTGAAGAGCGCCGCCAACTGTGCCGCCTGCCATACCCAGGCTGACCGAGGAGATTTCAATGAACACAATGTCCGCATCCCGCGCTGACGCGTCCGTGAACCAACCGGCTACGTGCAAGATCCTCATCTGGGACGTGCCGGTGCGCGTGTTTCACTGGCTCATGGTGCTGAGCTTTGCCGGCGCCTATATCACCGCCGAGAGCGAACGCTGGCGTCTGCTGCATGTGACGCTGGGCTATACGATGGCGGGCCTGGTGGCATTCCGCATCCTCTGGGGCCTGATCGGCAGCCGGCACGCCCGCTTCTCCGCTTTCGTGCGCGGTCCGAAAGCGGTGGCCCGTTATCTCGGCGCGATGCTGCGCGGCCGGCCCGAGCATCATGCCGGGCACAACCCGGCCGGTGCGCTTGCCATCATCGCCTTGCTGGCGCTGACGCTGGCTGTCAGCGCGTCGGGCTGGGCTGTCTACAACGACATCGCGGGCGGATGGCCGGAAGAGGTGCACGAGGCGGCAGCCAACGTGATGCTGGCCATCGTCGGCATACACATCGCCGGCGTGCTGATCGGAAGTTGGCTGCACCGCGAGAACTTCGTGGGCGCAATGATCACCGGACGCAAACCGGGCCTTCCGGAAGAGGGCATCCGCAGTGCCTGGCGCGGCGTGGCCGTACTGATGCTCGTGGCCGTGCTGGGCTTCTGGTGGCTGCAGTGGCAGGGCGCACCGTCGACTGCAGGCCTCGCCGATCAGTCTGTTGCCTCGGCGAAGGCCGGAAAAAATGGGCGCGATGATGACTGAGCGCGCCTTCATGGGACAATCCACCTCATGCGCATCCTGCTTGCCGAAGACGACTCATTGCTTGGTGACGGCCTGCGTGCCGGCCTGCGCCAGCTAGGCTTCCAGGTGGACTGGGTGCGTGACGGCGACGCCGCCGAGCGCGAGTTGCGCGCACAGTCCTATGCGGCGGCGGTGCTCGACCTCGGGCTGCCGCTGAAGAGCGGCATGGACGTGCTGGCCGCCGTGCGTCGGGCCGGCGTCTCGCTGCCCGTGCTGGTGCTGACCGCACGTGACGCAGTGCCCGATCGCATCCGCGGGCTCGATGCCGGCGCCGACGACTACGTGGTCAAACCGGTGGATCTGCACGAGCTCGCGGCGCGGTTGCGCGCGCTGGTGCGCCGTGCGCACGGCCAGCCGCAGGAATGCCTGACGGTGCGGGACATCGTTGTCGATCCGGCAGCGCGTTCGGTGCGACGCGCCGGCGAGCCCGTCACCTTGTCGACGCGCGAGTTCGACCTGCTGCATGCGCTGATGCTCAACGCCGGGCGCGTGCTGTCGCGCGAACAACTCGAACAGCATCTCTACAGCTGGGGGCAGGAAGTCGACAGCAATGCCGTCGAGGTGCACATCCACAACCTGCGGCGCAAGCTGGGGCCGGCGCTGATCCAGACGGTGCGTGGCGTGGGCTACATTCTGCAGCGCGACGCGGCGAAATCGTGATCAGGCCGACTCGTTCACTGCAAGGCCGGCTGCTGGTGCTGGTACTGGCCGTGGTGGTGGGTGTCTGGGTGGCCACGGCGGCGATGACCTGGTTCGACGCGCGCCACGAGCTCGACGAGCTGCTCGACGGCCATCTGGCGCAGGCGGCGGCGATCCTGGTGGTGCAGCAGACCGGCGAGATGGAAGACAACGAACACGGCGTCGATGCGCCCACGTTGCACCGCTATGCGCCCAAGGTGGCGTTCCAGGTCTTCCACGAAGGGCGCCTCACGCTGCGCTCCGCCAATGCGCCGGCGGTGCCGATGGTCGGGGCCGCCAGGGACTTCAAGACCGGTTTCACAACCGTGCAGATCGAAGGCACGGCCTGGCGCATCTTCGCGGCCCGCGGTGCCGAGCGTGACGTTCAAGTGTATGTCGGCGAGCAAGTCACCTCGCGGGCCTCGATTCTGTGGGCCGTGCTGCGCAGCACGCTGTGGCCGATGGTCGTCGCGCTGCCGCTGCTGGCGCTGGCCGCATGGTGGGCGGTGCGCCGCGGGGTCGCGCCCATGCGCCGGCTCGGACGCGCACTCGCCGATCGTCAGCCGCACGCGCTGCAGCCGGTGGCGCTCGACGGCACGACCTCGGAGATGGTGCCGATGGTCAATGCGCTGAACGGCTTGTTCGAACGCATCGGCACGCTGCTCGAATCCGAGCGCCGCTTCACCGCGGATGCCGCACACGAATTGCGCACGCCGATCGCGGCGATCCGCGCCCAGGCGCAGGTGGCGCTGGGCG
>JBDTRK010000166.1:0-6279 GCA_039931685.1 Betaproteobacteria bacterium
ATGCCGCCCAGGCGATTGGTGCGCGCTACAAGGGTTCTGGTCTGGGCAGTGTGGGGCACCTTTCGACCTTCAGTTTTCACGAAACAAAGAATTTGCATTGCGGGGAAGGCGGCGCATTGGTCGTCAACGACGCGGCATTGCTGGAACGCGCGGAAATAATCAGGGAGAAAGGTACCAATAGAAAGCAATTCATGTTGGGCCTGGTCGACAAATACACCTGGGTGGACGTCGGCTCGAGTTTTCTTCCCAGTGAAATTGCTTCCGCATTTCTGTACGCGCAGTTGCTCTCTATGGAAAAAATAACCAGAGCGCGGGTCAAATTGTGGCAGAGCTATAGGGATGGCATCAAAAACAGAAGCCTCGAGATCATGACTCCTCCAGAGTACAGCGATCACAATGGTCACCTGTTTTTCGTGAAAACCAAGTCTGCCGAAGGCAGAACCCGGCTGATCCAGCATCTGCGCTCGGCAGGGATCGGTGCTTCATTCCACTATATTCCGTTGCATTCGGCGCCATATGGAAGAAAAGTGGCTAAGGGTGGATCGTCCTGCCCGTTAACGGAACACCACGCAGCGCGCCTGGTCAGACTCCCGCTCTATACAGGCCTGACGATCGCGGAACTAGATAAGGTGCTTCAGTGCGTAAACGCGTTCAGGGAATAGGGACGAAAAAGGGTGATTCTCAAGGTTCTGGTTGTATCCCACAGCGACGGTGAGCGCGGCGCATACAAGGCCGCATCGCTGCTACATCGCCATTTGAAAGAGCATGGAACGCAATCGACCATGCTCGTGCGAACTTCTCTGGGCGATACGCCCGGAGCCATCGCACCGGCAGATCGCATTGGCCGCTGGGTATCAGTCTTTCGGGATAAGGTGGGAGCGGCGATCCAACGGTTTTTTGGAAGCAACGACGGAAACACGCTATCGCTGAATGTGCTTCCTTCTTTTTGGTCCGAACGAATTAATAAAATGGATGTTGATGTCGTCAATTTGCAGTGGGTTGGACAGGAGACCATGTCCATTGCCGATATCGGGAGCATCGAGAAGGCCGTGGTGTGGACGGCGCAGGATCTATGGCCGATATCTGGCGCAAAGCACTACGCTTACGATTATGCAGAGGCGAAGTCATCCGCAGGCCCGACGGGTTCGCTTCCGGAAATTCGCACGCCAAGGAAAAGGTTTGACGCGGAATCTTGGGTGTTGGAAAGGAAAAGGCGAAACTGGCGCCGGAACATGTCCATCATTTGTCCAAGCCGATGGATGGCAGCGAGCGCCTCAAAAAGCGATGTGGCAAAGTCATGGCACGTGGAGGTCATTCCCAACGTTGTCGATACAGAATTGTTCAAACCCCTTTCAAAACCATTCTGTCGAAAAGTTTTCAATATCGATACGAACAAGAAACTGATTACGTGTGGTGCATATAACCTTCTTCGGGACTTGCGAAAAGGCGGCGACCTGTTCATCGAAATGCTGGAGAAATTGGCATCGTGTACGACGGCTTCGGAAGTGGAAGTATGTATATTTGGGCAATCCGAACAGGCGGATGGTCCCAAGCTGCCGTTCAAGACCTACTGGATTCCCCGCGTCTATGATCAGCAGACGTTGGCGCTGATCTACAACCTGTCCGATATAGTTGTTGTTCCTTCCCGGGAAGACAATCTTCCGCAAGTGGGCACCGAAGCCCAGGCATGCGGTGTCCCGGTCGTTGGTTTCAATTGCACCGGAATGCCGGACGTGGTCGAACATTTGAGAACGGGATATCTAGCTGCCCCGTTTGATACGGCAGATATGGCTCAGGGGATCAATTGGCTCCTGGAGTCCGAAAACCGCCTTGGTGCGTTCAGCGCCGAATCGCGGATTAGGGCGCTCGACCTTTGGGCGCCGGACGTCGTCACAGCCCAATACAAGAAGGCGTTCGAGGCGGCGGTTGCTCGCGCGGAACTGCCCTAAATTGGGACTCAACAGGTTTGAAACGGGTTTCGTAGCAATGTCCCGCAGTACTCAACGCAGGTCGTGCTGTTGGTGCCGGAGATGATCGCGAATCCTGCGCCAATCTGTCTGTTCGCATACAAACGCCCGCTTCATCTGATAAAGACCATCGAGGCCTTACGGAGGAATCCGCTCGCATCCCGTAGTCATCTGGTCATATATTCGGATGGAGCGAAGCGGGCCGAAGACGCGGCCGCCGTTCGGGAAGTGCGTTCGATATGCCATGAAGTCTCGGGTTTTGCGTCCGTAAAGCTTATCGAACAAGAAGGTAATCTCGGCCTCGCGCGGTCAGTGATTGGCGGAGTGACTGAAATGTGCGATACCTTCGGCCGAGTGATTGTTCTCGAGGACGATCTGATAGTGTCGCCCCACTTTCTGGATTTCATGAATACAGCATTGACCCTGTACGAGGCAGACGAAAAAGTATTCAGTATTCATGGCTATGTATTTCCTGTCCACAATCCACTCCCGGAAACGTTTTTTCTGCTCGGCGCGGATTGCTGGGGGTGGGCGACCTGGTCCCGCGCGTGGAGACATTTCGAAGCGGACGGAAGAAGATTGCTGAAGGGCTTGTCACGTGCGAATCTGCGGCGACGATTCGATTTTGACGGAGCCTATGACTATTCCGGCATGCTGCAACAGCAAATAGACGGACGGGTTGATTCCTGGGCAATCAGGTGGCAGGCATCGGCGTTGCTGGAGGGAGGATTGACGCTCTATCCGGGGCGCTCGCTGGTAAGGAATATCGGATTCGATGAAACCGGAACTCACAGTTCCAAAACGGCGGCGTTCGACGTGGAAGTTTCGGATACACGCGTTCAAGTCATGCGGATCCCGCTAATCGAAAATGAGGTCGCGTTAGCGGAATTCGCGGATTACTATCGCGGCCTGAAGCCAAAGGGATTCAAGGGAGTCGCCTTGCGACTTAAGCGGGTCGTACGGCGATTCTTGTAGACGGCCGCGATTCAATGTCTGAAGTGGTCCTCTTTCTCAATCGACGCGTGTTTTTCCGAACGGCGGTTGTGGGGTAAATAGAATGAGTTGGTCATGGTCTTGCGTTCTCGCTTGTACGGATTCAATTTCATGAAATATGGTCTTAGAAACCTGCTGAGAAAAGCCGGTGTCGAGGCATATAGGTACTCGGTCCATACCTCCACGGGCGCCCAACTCAATCGCCTGTTGGGGCATTGCAAAATCGATCTTGTGCTCGATGTCGGGGCCAACGGCGGCCACTATGCAACCGAGTTGCGCGCTCATGGCTACGCGGGGCGAATCGTTTCCTTCGAGCCTCAGGCCGCTGCTCATGCCCGACTTGCGATTGCGGCAAGCGGAATTCCGGGCTGGGCGGCTGCGCCCCGCGTGGCGTTGGGCGACACGGATGGAGAAATTACCATCCATGTGGCCGGCAATTCGCTGAGCAGCTCGATTCTCGACATGCTGCCCGAACACGAGCGTGCGGCGCCCGGATCGGCCTATGTTGGCAGCGAAATCGTTGCGTTGAAACGTCTCGATAGCGTCGCCGGCGAATTCCTGGGGAGCGCCCGCCGGATACTGCTCAAGATCGATACCCAGGGCTATGAAGATCGCGTGTTGACGGGAGCGCAAGGAATGCTCCATAAAGTAGTTGCGATCCAGACCGAGCTCTCGCTGGTGCCGCTTTATTCCGGCCAGCCGCTGTTCGACGAGATGCGGGCCAAAATCGAGGCGATGGGATTCGGCCTGTTTGCGATTTTCCCCGGGTACGTGCACGAACAAACCGGTCAGACGCTCCAGCTCGATGGATTCTTCGTTCGTCGGGAATTGATGGTGGGCGCCTCTTGATGCTCGTCAACGAATCCTCAACTTCTGCCCCTTCGTTTCACGACTACCCCGCAATGCCGCGGCCCGGAGCGAACCAGGGCGGACGGCGGGCGCATGAAGTCGCCGGCGCATCTGCGCCACGCACGTCCAAGGTAAGCATCGTCACCATCGTACGCAACGGCGTCAAGACTCTGCCGCGTGCACTGGAAAGCGTGCTGTCCCAGGATTCCCCGGATGTCGAGTACATCATCGTCGACGGTGGCTCGACGGACGGCACGCTGGATCTGTTACGGGCGAATCAGAGCCGCGTCGGACTCTGGATCAGCGAACCGGATCGCGGCATCAGCGATGCTTTCAACAAGGGCATCGCGCTGTCACGTGGAGAAGTCATCGGCTTGCTCAACAGCGACGACTGGTACGAGCCGGATGCGGTTCGCGTCGTGATGGAACGCATGCAGCAGAGCGGGGCAGACATCGCTTGCGGCCGATTGCAGTACTGGGACGGCAAGCGCCAGACGTATCTCGCAAGCAGCGATCCCGCGCATCTCGAGCGCGGCATGACTGTCGGGCACCCGACCGTATTCGTGCGCCGGAAGTGCTATCAACGGTTTGGCCTGTTTCGGCTCGATTTCCGGCTGGCGATGGATTACGAATGGCTATTGCGAGCAAAGGCGGCTGGCGCACGCTTCGTGGTGGTGGATCGCTGCCTTGCCAACATGCAGGGCGGCGGGGTGGGCGACCGGCGCTGGCGGGATTCCCAGCGCGAAGTTGCCAGAGCCCGCGCGCTGCATGTTCGCGGCGCCGGCAACGCGTTCGCTATTCATACTTTCGTCGCGCACCGACTATTCCTGGGAAGTGTGCGGCGCTTGCTCGACGTGGCTGGACTGGGCGTTTTACGGCGTGCATACCATCGCTGGCTCTCTCCGGTAAAGATTATTTCCAACCGCGATGATGGCAAACGCTGAAAATGCCGGAGCCGGGGCGCCGGCAGTACTGGTTGTCATCGTCAACTACAACGGCGGCGAGTTGCTGGCGCGTTCAGTTGCGGCGATGAAGCACCAGACCTTTACCGATTATCGGTTGGTCGTGGTGGACAATGCCAGCAGCGATGATTCGATTGGCTTGATGCTGGCAGATCACGCCAGCGTCGAGGTATTACCCGCTGGTTCCAACCTCGGCTTTGCCGCGGCCAACAACCTTGCCGTGCGCCACTTTCCCGGATCGCGCTGGATTGCCTTGCTCAATCCTGATGCGTTCCCGGAATCGGATTGGCTGAAAACGCTGGTGGAGGCAGCAGGAGATCGAGCCGACGCAGCCGCGTTCGCAAGTCGCACCATCGATGCGCGAGACGCATCGCTGCTCGACGGGGCCGGCGACGCTTATCATCCGAGCGGCCGCTACTGGCGTCGCGGCCATCGTTGCCGCGCGGCCGATCACTATCTGCAACGGGAGGAGATTTTCTCGGCGTGCGCGGCGGCGGCCTTGTATTCGCGCCGGGCATGGGAAGAGGTCGGTGGACTGGACGAAGATTTTTTCTGTTATGGAGAGGATGTCGATCTCGGGTTCCGACTGCAACTCGCCGGCTATAAATGTCTCTATGTCGCCGATGCCGTAGCCGCCCACTATGGCTCGGCAGTAACAGGGGACCGCAGCCGCTTTTCCACATACCACGGCCAGCGCAATCTGGTTTGGGTCTACGTCAAGAACATGCCACCGCTGCTGTTCTGGCTTTTGCTGCCGTATCACCTGATCTTGAATCTTGCCGCGCTGATCGGCTGCGCGTTGCGGGGCCAGGGAGGCGTTGCATTGCTGGCCAAGTTCGATGCATTGCGCGGGCTCGCTCGAATCTGGGGCAAGCGCCGATCGATCCAACGTGCACGCAGGGTTTCCGCGTCAAGGTTATGGATGCTGTTCGAGGGCGGTTGGCCCGGCCCGCGCTGCTAGCGCGAAAACAGGAAGCGAAGGAGGCTGGCCAGATGCCAGCGCAGGTGACGCAGGCTGCGGTGGCTGTCACGGCGGGCATCGTGAACCACGCGGACCGACGGGACCAGGCGCACATCATAGCCATGTTTGCGCAGACGTCGGCACAGGTCGACATCTTCGTAGTAGAGAAAATAGCGTTCGTCGAATCCGTGCAGTTCGGCGAACACCGGCGCGCGAAACAGCATGAACATGCCCGCCACCCAGTCCGGGGAAATCGTTGCCTGACCGATTTCGTAGTCGAGCCCCGAGGTCTGACCGAATAACTTGCGCACCAGAAAACCCGAGGTCGGAAACCGGCGTGCGCTGTCCTCGATGGCTCCCGTCGGGCTCATTATCTTCGGCGCGGCGACGCCGACATTCGCAGCAGCGAGTTCAGCGACCAGGGCGGGAAACGGATTGCCGTCAAGACGGACGTCGGGGTTGAGCACGCAGAAATAGGCGTTGGCGCATTCCGTGAACGCGGCATTGTGGTTGGCGCCGAAACCCGTGGGCGAGGCATTGCGGATGA
>JBDTRK010000167.1:0-6222 GCA_039931685.1 Betaproteobacteria bacterium
GTGAACGCGGCATTGTGGTTGGCGCCGAAACCCGTGGGCGAGGCATTGCGGATGACTTTCACCGGAAACGGCAACCCGGCGTCGCCAATTGCCGTCGACTCGGGTATGTTGAAGGTGAGAATTACGCTGATGTCCGCGCCGCAGTGTGTGCCGAGATCCGCGAGCAGCGCAGTAATCATCGCGCCATGGCCGTGGCTGACAATCGAGACGGTCACGCGGCCGGCCTGCGCAGCGGTCGAAGGCGATGTTTGGATCAAACGGATTTTCGCGACAGGTTCAACACAACAATCGGCGGGCGCATCGCAAGGTGGAAATGGGACAATGCGGTTACGGTCGAAATATCAATCACCAAGCATGAATCCAGTGTGCCATAAGCCTCCGGCTGCGTCCAAGCATGCGCGTGCGTGCGTCCTCGCAAAGGCGGCGCAATGACGGCTGTTCTGGTCACTGGCGCGACTGGCTTTGTCGGCCGTAACCTGTGCGCGCAATTGCAGTCGGGCGGGCGCGATGTTCGCGCCGCGACCCGCATGCCGGACGGAAGTCTGCCGTGCGCGGCGGTGCCGATTGGCGAAATCGGCGCGGACACCGACTGGAGCGCCGCCCTCGCCGGGCGCGAGGCGGTGATCCATCTTGCGGCGCATGTGCATGTCATGCGCGGCCAGGCCGGCCGCACGGCAAAGGAATTCGATCGCGTCAACGTGGCCGGCAGCGAACATCTCGCCCGCCAGGCGGCGCAAGCCGGCGTGCGCCGTTTTCTGTTCCTGAGTTCGGTGAAGGTCAATGGCGAAACAACGTCAGGCCGGGCCTTGGTGGAAAGCGAGCCCGCCGCGCCTGCGGATGCGTATGGTCGTTCCAAGGCCAAAGCGGAGCACCGGTTGCAGGCCATCGCGGCTCAAACAGGCATGGAACTCGTGATCGTGCGCCCGCCGCTAATCTACGGTCCTGGCGTCAAGGCAAATTTTCTGAAGTTGCTGCGCACTGTCGATACCGGGTTGCCGCTGCCGTTCGCCTCGATCGACAACCGCCGCAGCCTGGTATACGTCGGCAACCTGGTTCACGCGCTGGATGCTTGCCTGTCGCACCCGGCGGCGGCCAACCGTACCTTTTTCGTCAGCGATGACGACGATGTGTCGACGCCGCAGCTCGTTCGCGAGATCGCCGCGGCTTTGGGCAAGAGACCCTTGCTGCTGCCGTTTCCACCCGCATTGTTGCGTCGCGTGGGCGCGCTGGTGGGACGCGCGGAGCAGATCGATCGGCTGACGGGATCGCTGCAGGTGGATATCACCGCGATCAAGACCGCGCTCGGCTGGAAGCCGCCGTTTTCACGGCGCCAGGGATTGGAACAGACCGTGGCCAGTTATCGGCAGCAATTCAGCTAGTGGGCGATTCCCGCTTTCCCCTTCTGCAATCGGGGAATTTCCCGCTCGTTCTTATATAATCGCCGCGATGGAAACCGGCGCCCCTGCATCAATACTTGCTCCGCTGCTCGCCGGAATTGTCTCCATCGTCATCATGGCGGTGCTGGTGCGCAGCCGCAGCCTTCCGCTGGACCGGCCCAACGAACGTTCCCTGCACGTCGTGCCCGTGCCGCGCAGCGGTGGCATTGCCATCATCGCCGGCCTGGTCGTGGCCGCTTTGTGGTTGCGGGTCGGCCCCGCACTTTGGCTGCCGGCGGTTGCGCTGGCCATTGCATCCTATTTTGACGATCGACATGCGCTGCCGGCGTCCGCGCGCCTGGGCATGCATTTGCTCGCCGCCGCCGGCTTTCTCTGGCTGGCACAACCGTCCGCTGCGGTGGCCATGCTCATCGTGCTCTTGCTGGCGATAGGCTGGTTCACAAACCTGTACAACTTCATGGATGGTTCCGACGGGCTGGCCGGCGGCATGACGGTCATCGGCTTCGGGATGTACGGACTGGCGGCTGGGCTGGGCGGCAATGTCGAAATCGGCTTGCTGGCCTGGTCGGTTGCCGCTGCGGCAGCGGGCTTCCTGATTTTCAATTTTCCGCCGGCGAAAATCTTCATGGGCGATGTCGGGTCAATTCCACTGGGCTTTCTGGCCGGCGCATTCGGCGTGGCCGGCTGGCAGCGCGACCTGTGGCCGCTGTGGTTTCCACTGGTCGTGTTCGCGCCGTTCACCGTCGATGCCAGCGTGACGCTCGTGCGCCGGGCGCTTCGCGGCGAACGCGTGTGGGAGGCGCACCGCCAGCATTACTACCAGCGCTTGATCCTGTCCGGCTGGAGCCATCTGCGCACGGCATTTTCCGAATACGGCTTGATGCTCCTGTGCGGCGCAGTCGCGCTCTGCGCGCTGAAGCAACCGGTGGGCGTGCAGCTTGCGGCGGTAATGGCACTTGCGCTGGTCATCGCGGCGGCGATGTGGAGCGTTGACCGGCGCTGGAAGCAATTCTGCGGAGACGCGCATGCCTAGCCTGCCGTCGGTCAATCCGCGCTCAGCACTGGCTTTCCTGCACGATGTAATCGCCGCCGGCGCGGCCTGGCTGGCCGCGTTCTGGTTTCGCTTCAATTTCGACATCCAGGCGGAATACCTCCCGGTCATGTGGACGACCGTCGGCTGGGTTGTGGCGCTCGATGCGGTGTGCTTTTGGCTGTTCGGGCTGTACCGGGGACTGTGGCGCTACGCCAGCATCCATGACTTGCGCCTGATCGTGATCGCGGTCGGCGTCGCGGCGATTGCCTTTCCCGCGCTGGTGGTGCTGATCCAGCCCGGCTTCGTGGTGCCGCGTTCGGTGTTCGTGTTGCATCCGCTGCTGCTACTGTTTTTCATGGGCGGCAGCCGACTGCTATACCGCGCGTGGAAAGAACGCAATATCGGCAAGCTCGGCACGCTCTATGGAAAACCGGTGGTCATCCTCGGCGCCGGCGCAGCCGCGGTATCGTTACTGAAGGATTTGGCTGGCAGTTCCGAATGGCGCGTGATCGGCCTGCTCGATGATGACGACACCAAGCAGAAACGCCAGATCCTCGGCGCGACCGTGCTCGGCCGCATTGCCGAACTGCCGGCGCTGGCGCCGCGCTTCGCCATCGACCACGCCATCATTGCCATGCCGGATGCTTCGCATGGGGTGCGCCGGCGGGCGATCGGCATCTGCCAGGATGCAGGCATCAGGGTGCTCACGGTGCCGTCATTCGACGACTTGATGAGCGGCAAGGTCACCGTCTCGCAGATCCGCAACGTCGAGCTGGACGACTTGCTCGGCCGTGATCCGGTGACGCTCGACAGCGCGGGATTGGCGCAATTGCTCGAAGGCAAGACCGTCATGGTCACAGGGGCCGGGGGTTCCATCGGCGCCGAACTCTGCCGACAGATTGCGCGCTACAGCCCTTCACGCCTGGTGCTCTATGAGATGTCGGAGTTCGCGCTGTACCAGATCGAGCAGGAATTCCATGGCACGATGCGGCGCGTGCCGGTGACCTGCATGGTCGGTGACGCCAAGAATCCGCAGCGCGTTTCGCAGGCGTTGGAAAAATATCGGCCCCAGGTTATTTTCCATGCCGCTGCCTACAAGCACGTGCCGCTGATGGAGGAAGAAAACGCATGGGAAGCGGTGCGCAACAACGTCTACGGTACTTATGTCGTGGCATCTGAGGCGATGCGTCACGGCGTTGAAAAATTCGTGCTGATATCCACCGACAAGGCGGTCAATCCGGCCAACGTCATGGGTGCGAGCAAGCGGCTTGCGGAAATGGTCTGTCAGTCGCTGCAGCGGCCGCAGGGCACGCGCTTCGTCATGGTCCGTTTCGGAAACGTACTCGGCAGCGCCGGCAGCGTCATCCCCAAATTCCGCGAACAGATCGCCGCCGGTGGCCCCGTAACGGTTACCCACCCCGAGATCACCCGTTTCTTCATGTCCATTCCGGAAGCTGCGCAACTGGTGCTGCAGGCCGGCACGATGGGTGGTGGCGGCGAGATCTTCGTGCTCGACATGGGCGAGTCGGTGCGAATCGTCGACCTGGCGCAGGAAATGATACGGTTGTCCGGCTTTACACTGGACGAAATCAAGATCGTCTTCAGCGGATTGCGTCCCGGCGAAAAACTCTACGAGGAAGTGCTTGCCGACGACGAGCATACCCTGTCCACGCCACACCCGAAATTGCGCATCGCCCGCGCGCGCAGTGTCGAGGCGGCCTGGCTGGACGAATTGCTCCAATGGCTTGCAAAGATGCCGGGCGACGATCGGGAGGTGCGCGCTGATCTGCAGCGCTGGGTGCCGGAGTATCGCAGCGACTCTTCGGCTCCTGCTGGCGGTCCCCAAATCCCGGCACAGGCCTGATGCTGCCTGTATTAATCCCGTCTACGATGAATCGCGGCGCCCTGCTGGTTGCCTCCTGGGCGATCGCCCTGATCGGGTTATCGATTCCGATCTCTACGGCGCTGGATAACATTCTGCTAGGCGTTGTCTTGCTGGGTTTCCTGTTCGCCGGGCATTACAAGGACAGGTTGAAAGCGCTGCGCGCCAATCCCGCGGTTGTCGCCTTGCTGGGATTCTTCGTATTGATCGCCGCCGCGACCCTTTACGGTGACACGCCGGGTGCCACACGGCTCAAGTACCTGTCGAAATATTCGGATCTGGCGCTGATCATTCTCTTGCTGCCGTTCTTCGTCTCCGAGGTGACGCGCCGGCGCGCGCTGGTGGCCTTTGGCGTGGCGATGGTGGTTACACTTGTGGTCTCGCTGCTGTTGTCGACGGGTTTGCTGCCGCCGCTGTCCTGGTTGCGCGGCATTCCCGGCAATGCCGTCGTGTTCAAGCTGCAGATCACCCACAACCTGCTGATGGCTTTCGTCGCATTCCTGTTCGCCACGGCCGCGCTTGCGCAAGCGAGTATGTGGAAAAGGCGGGGTTTGTTCGCATTGGCTTTTCTCGCGATCGTCGACGTGCTGTTCCTGGTGCACGGCCGCACCGGCCAGGTGGCATTGCTGGTACTGATGGTCTACTTTTTCGCGCGGCATTTTGGTTGGCGCGGCCTGGTGGCCGGCGTGCTGTCCGGCGCAATGGCGGTGGTCGCTGCATGGTATTTTTCCTCCATCTTCCGCGAGCATCTGGTACTGACGACCGCGCAGTTCGAAAACTCGAAGGTGGAAGCCACCGCGGACGAGGCGGATTCCATCGGACTGCGCATGGAGTGGTATCGCAATACCTTGCGCATGATCGCGCAGCGCCCGATCCTGGGCGCGGGCACGGGCGGGTTTCCGGATGCCTATGCTGCATTCGTCGCCAACCCTGAAGCCAGCAAGCCGACTCATCCGCACAACCAGTATCTTATGACGGCAGCGGAAATGGGCCTCGTCGGCCTTGCCGCCTTGCTGGCGGTCTTCGTCGGCCTATGGCGCAGCGCAGTGCGCATCCCGGATCCGGTGCGCCGGGACCTCGCGCGTGGGTTGCTAGTGACGTTCGCGGTCGGCTGCCTGTTCAATTCGCTGCTGATCGACCATACCGAGGCATTGTTCTTCGTGTGGATGGTGTCGCTGGTATTCGCAGGCACGCGTACCGGCGACCGGGAGGAATTGAATTGAAGCTGTCGGTTATCGTCATCACCAAGGATGAAGAGGCCAGCATCCGGCGCTGCCTCGAGTCGGTCAAATGGGCCGACGAAATCGTGGTGCTCGATTCCGGCAGCACCGACGCGACCGTCGGCATTTGCCGCGAGTTCACGTCCCATGTGCACCAGACCGACTGGCCGGGCTTCGGTCCGCAGAAGAATCGCGCGCTTGGGTTTGCCACCGGCGAATGGGTGTTGTCGCTCGACGCCGATGAATGGGTGACCCCCGCCTTGCGCGCCGAGATCGAGCGGGCCATCAGGCAGCCAAGTGACAATTTCGCGTTTCGCATGCCCCGCCTGTCCAGTTTCTGTGGTCGTTTCATGCGTCATTCCGGCTGGTGGCCGGATCATGTCGTGCGTCTGGTGAGCCGCGGCTCCGCGCGCTTCAGCGACGATGCCGTGCACGAGCGCATCGTCGTGGACGGCAAGACCGGCACCCTGCAGGAACCATTGATGCACGAAACTTTCGTCGATCTCGAGGAATTGCTCGAGAAGATGAACCACTATTCGACCTTGTCCGCGCAGGATATGCACAGCGACGGCAAGCGCGCCGGTTTGCCCAAGGCCGTGGCGCGTGCCGCGTGGGCTTTCGTGCGCACCTATTTACTGCGTGGCGGATTTCTCGACGGTCGCGAGGGCTTCATGCTGGCCGTGGCGACGG
>JBDTRK010000168.1:0-6163 GCA_039931685.1 Betaproteobacteria bacterium
CCGCGGTATTCGGCGTCGAAGATGCGGGGCGCTGGGCATTGATCCGGCGCAAGGCGGCGAGCGGCAGTTCCATCGCGCTGGAGCGCGAAAGCGCGGAACAGATCGCGCGTACGTTGCTGAAGCGTTACGGCGTTATTTTCTGGAGGATGCTGGCGCGGGAAGCCGACTGGTTGCCGCCCTGGCGCGAGCTGCTGATGGCCTGCCGCCGGCTGGAAACCCGCGGCGAAATCCGCGGCGGGCGTTTTGTCGCCGGATTCTCGGGTGAGCAGTTCGCGTTACCCGAAGCGGTCGGCGTGCTGCGCGGCGTGCGCAGCGCAGCCAAGCCCGGCCGGCTAGTCACGGTGAGCGGCACCGATCCGCTCAACCTCGCCGGCATCGTACTGCCGGGCGCGCGCGTGCCGGCGATCTACAGCAACCGCGTCATGTATCGCGATGGGGTCGTCGTCGCGGCGCTGATAGCGGGCGACGTGCAGTACTTCGAGAAGGTCGATCAGGAAACGGCGTGGGCGATGCGCAATCTACTGCTGCGCACTGCGGCACCTGCGGAGCTCGCTGCGCTGATGTGACTGGAACCAGGGTAATTCTTACCACGACAGGTTCAGCCGTAAGTGTTTCCTTTAGGGAAGAAAAGCAATGGGTGGGGTACCCAATTTCCGCCTCCGACTCTGAACGGCCTTAGTAGGTCGCGCAAAGCGGTCGGTGGAATCACTCACGCGCAGCGAGGTCAATCGTTTTCCTGCAGTAATGGAGTAGCGCGCGACACGCGGCGTAGGTGCGTCACCGCACGGACACGTAAGTTCAGCCGCGCGCACGCGGGCGGAGATGACCTATTCCAACAGGCTCAGGATACAGTGACCGCGCTTAACGCGGGTCGCTTGGCCGGATCAAGGCGTGGTGCTCGCGTGCTGAGTCAATCATCGGCAGCGTCCCTGATTTTCGCGATGGGTGATAACGGCAAGAAGATGCGACCAATGTCGATGCAACCCCGCCAATGGTATTTGCTTCAGCAAAAACGTATTGCAAAGGAGGCATGAAAATGAACCGACTAAAGCGATTCTCAATCATTCCGGGCGTATTGGCCTTGGGCCTCTCCGCACCGCTTGTTTCAGCTGCTGGCGAGTCACAGGACGCATTGAAGGCTCAGGCAAAGATAACGGAGAAAGACGCTCGCGCTACGGCGTTGGCAAAAGTCCCCGGTGGGACCGTTCAGACCGCCGAGCTGGAGAGGGAGCATGGCAAATTGGTCTGGTCGTTCGACATAAACGACCCGAAGTCGCCGAACGTTATCGAAGTACAAGTTGATGCGAAAACGGGTGATGTTGTTTCGAAAAAGGTGGAGTCTCCTGCGGACCAGGCCAAGGAAGTGAATGCTGACAAGATGAAGCCTCAACCGCATTGATCGGATCTGGCACGGCGGGCAGAGTTTCGCTGTGGAGGACTCCATGCAAGGCTGCAAACCCGGCAGGAGAAATCAGAAGTGAGAACGTGAGTTGAACGTCATTCTTTGGCAAAGTTCGGCGCGCTGCTCAAACGACCGCAAATGGCCGAGGGTAGCCCTCCCACGACTTACCCGGATGGCGTGCCAGTTGCATTGCTCGGGTGACGGCGAGCCCGGCACCATGGTCGGTGAATTATTGGCGCGGCATCGTTCGATGCCGCGCCGACGCCGCTTCGGTCTTGGGGCCCATCTTTGCTGTGAGCCGGGCGAAATTTTGCGCGCAAGGGTTCGGCTTGGTTTGCAGCGACTGTACGAGACGCATCGATAACCTGGAGGCGGCTATGAAAGTGAATGCAAGTAACGCGCTTGTTCTTGTTTTCAGCACGGCGGCATTGATCTTGATCGCAGGCACGGCGTTTCTAATTACTTCTCGACCTGCCGAGGCAACGGCTCAATTTTCGACCGATACCGGGAAGGCTTGCGGGCAATGCCACGAGAGTGCAACCGGCGGCGGCAAACTCACGCCGTTTGGGGCAGCATTCAAGGCAAATGGGAATAAATTGCCTTGACGTAACTGCTCAAATCCAAAGTCCGCCATCATTCGGGTCAGGTCGGCGCTCGCACGAATAGCCGCTGTTTAGAAAACTGGAAGGCACGCGCGAATGGCAGCAATTGGCCGATTGCAGACGTTTGCGATAGACACTGCTGGTTGGATCAAATCCAAACTTCCGCGGATTGTATGGACAACCGCAATTCCATTGTTGAGACAGTACCTCAGAGTTCGTCTGCTTTTAATTGCGATCCTTCGGATGGATCGTGTTTTCAGACGGCGTGCTTCTTGTCGAAGATCGCGTGCTCGCCTTCATCTTCCGCCGCTTCGACCTCGACCCTGTCCACCTTCGCGGCATCCGGTCCGCGCTGCGCCCAGTCGATCAGTGTGTCGACTTCGAAAGCTCGTCCTTGCACTACGGCCTCTACGGTTCCGTCACTGCGGTTTCTCACCCAGCCGGTAACCTTCAGTTGATCGGCGCGCTGACGCATGGCTTCGCGGAAGAAGACGCCTTGGACGTGACCGAAGATGCGAAGTCGGCGGGTGATCTTCATAGTGAGCGTGACTGTCGTGACGACGTGACTATCGTGACTGTCGTAAAAAGTATCGAGGGCGGAGCATGAGGGCAATTAAAAGAAAGTCGCGATAGTCACGTCGTCACGACAGTCACGGCTCTACTTCACCTTCATGCCCGGCTGCGCGCCGTCGTCGGGCGATAGCAGGAAGATACCCGGGCCTTCGCCGCTCGCGGCGAGCACCATGCCTTGCGATTCGCCGAAACGCATCTTGCGCGGCTGCAGGTTTGCAACCATTACCGTCAACCGGCCCACCAGCTTCGCCGGATCGTAGGCTGACTTGATGCCGGCAAACACCTGGCGGGTCTCGCCGCCGATGTCGAGCTGCAGCTTGAGCAGTTTCTCGGCGCCTTCGACGTGTTCCGCGCTCACGATGCGCGCGACACGCAGGTCGACCTTGTTGAAGTCGTCGATGTTGATCATTGCGCCAGCCGCGCTCTTGGCTCCCTCTCCGCCGCTGGCGGGGGAGAGGGAGGGGGGTGAGGTGGTAGTGATATTCTTTTCCACGGCTTTCTCCTGATGCACGGCATGGCGCTGCGGCGAATGGCTCTGCGGCGCGGGTTGCAGGCTTTCCTTGTTGGCTTCGACCAGCGCGGCGATCTGCTTTTGATCGACGCGGGCCATGAGGTGCTCATATCGATTCAAAACAGTTGCAGACGCACCGAGATCCGACCACATGAGCGGGTAAGGTAGTCCAAGCAGCGCGGCAGCGCGGTTCGCGGTAGTTGGAAGGATGGGTGCCAAGTAATAAGTGAGAATTCTGAATGCATTCACCGCGTCCGAACAAATCCGATGTAGTTCGGCGTGTTTGGACTCATCCTTCGCCATATTCCAGGGTTTGTGCTGATCAACAAGTTGGTTAATCGCGTCTGCCACCCGCATGATCTCTTTCGTAGCCTTACCGAATTCCCGATTTTCATAGGCTTGCAGAATTCGGTCTTCCGCCTCATAGGCGCTCATCGAGTATCCGCGTGATTTAAAGAGAGCGTCTTTATCCTCGGCAAGTATTTTTCCCTCGAAATGCTTTTCAATAATTGAGGCATATCGACTGATGATATTCACGTACTTGCCGATCAGGTCGCTGTTCACTCTTGCCACGAAATCATCAAGGCTCAGATCGATGTCTTCCATCGTCGAATTGAGTTTCGCCGCATAGTAGTAGCGAAGCCACTCTGGATTCAGGCCCTGCTGCAGGTAACTCTCCGCGGTAATAAAAGTGCCACGGGATTTGGACATCTTCTGGCCGTCTACGGTCAGGAAGCCGTGCGCGAAGACTTTCGAGGGCACGCGATAGCCGGCGAACTTCAGCATCGCCGGCCAGAACAGGGCATGGAAGTAGAGGATGTCCTTGCCGATGAAGTGCACCATCTCGGTGTCGCCGCCTGGGCGCAGAAAGGCGTCGATGTCCTTTTGCGAACGGCCCGTCCTCTCGAAGTAGTTCCTGAAGCTGCCGAAGTAGCCCACCGGCGCATCCAGCCAGACATAGAAGAACTTCTGGTTGTTGGTACCCGGAATCGGAAAGCCGAAATAGGGCGCGTCGCGGGAGATGTCCCAGTCGGCGAGCTTGTTGTCGCCGGGCTCGCCCAGCCATTCCTTCATCTTGTTGGCGGCTTCCGGCTGCAGGGTCGCGCCGGTCTGGGTGAATTCCCGCAGGAATTGCTCGCAACGCGAATCGGACAGCTTGAAGAAGTGATGCTCGGACGCCTTGCGCTCCGGCTTGGCGCCGGACACGACGGAATACGGTTCGATCAGGTCGGTCGGCGTGTAGGTCTTGCCGCAGACTTCGCAGGAATCGCCGTACTGATCCTTCGCGTGGCAGTTCGGGCATTCGCCCTTGATGTAGCGGTCCGGCAGGAACATCGCCTTGACCGGATCGTAGAACTGCTCGACCGAGCGTTTGGCGATCAGGTCTTTGGCCTGGAGCTGGCCGTAGATGTCCTCGCAGAACGCCTGGTTTTCCTTCGAGTTGGTGGTGTAGTAGTTGTCGAAGGCGACATGGAAGCCAGCGAAGTCGCGGGTGTGCTCGCCATAGACCCGGCTTACGAGCTGCTCGGGCGTGATGCCTTCCTTGTCGGCGCGCAGCATGATCGGCGTGCCATGGGTGTCGTCGGCGCAGACATAGTGAACGTCATGCCCCTGCATTCTCTGGAAGCGCACCCAGATGTCGGTCTGGATGTATTCCACGAGGTGGCCGAGGTGGATGCTGCCGTTGGCGTACGGCAGCGCCGAGGTGACGAGAATCCTGCGCTTCATTTCAGGAGAGGCGGAAAAGCAGGGATTCTAGCAAATGGACCCCGTAAAAACGCTTTACTGGCCGGAGATTCGGAATAAAATTCGGCCCTTCGATTCCTAGACAGCGGGCATGGCCATCAGCGAAGAGCAGGTCAGGGCGGCAATCCAGACGTACATCGATCCGGCGACCGGCAAGGATTACGTCTCCGGCAAGGAGGCGCGCAATATCCGCGTCGACGGCAGTGATGTGTCCGTGGAAGTCGTGCTGGGCTATCCCGCGAAGAGCGTGATCGACGGCATCCGCCGGGAACTGACCGAACGCATCGGCAAACTTGCAGGCGTCGGCAAGGTGAGCGTCGACGTGCAGGTCAGGATCGTTCCCCACTCCGTGCAGCGCGGGCTCAAGCTGCTGGCGGGCGTCAAGAATGTGATTGCGGTCGCCTCAGGCAAGGGCGGCGTGGGCAAGTCCACCACGGCCGTCAACCTGGCCTTGGCGCTGGCCGCCGAGGGTGCCCAGGTCGGCATTCTGGATGCCGACATCTATGGTCCCTCCCAGCAGGTCATGATGGGCTTGTCGGGAAAGCCGATGTCGCCGGATGGCAAGTCCATCGAGCCGATGGTGAATTATGGCGTGCAGGCCATGTCCATCGGGCTGCTGATCGACGTGGATACACCGATGGTCTGGCGCGGGCCGATGGTGACCCAGGCGCTGGAGCAGCTGCTGCGCGATACGCAGTGGAAAGACCTCGATTACCTGGTCGTCGACCTGCCGCCGGGCACCGGCGACATCCAGCTGACGTTGTCACAGAAGGTTCCGGTGACCGGGGCCGTGATCGTCACGACGCCCCAGGACATCGCGTTGATCGACGCGCGCAAAGGCCTCAAGATGTTCGAGAAGGTCGGCGTGCCCATCCTTGGGCTGGTGGAAAATATGAGCACCCACATCTGCTCGAACTGCGGCCACGAAGAACATGTCTTCGGCGAGGGCGGCGCGGCGAAAATGAGCCAGGACTACAAGGTGGATGTGCTGGGCAGCCTGCCGCTGGACATCAAGATCCGCGAGCATGCGGATTCGGGCAAGCCGACGGTGGTCGCCGAGCCGGACAGCCGGTCGGCGCAGATTTACAAGGAGATCGCCCGCAAGGTCGCCGCGCGCATCGCGGAACTCGCCAAGGACCACAGCGCGGTGTTTCCGAAGATCGTGATTCAGAATACTTGAATAATAGGACTGAGGACTCGGGACTCAGGACTGAGAGGAAAGACCAAAGCAATGCTTTTTACCGTTCACACATTACCGTTCGCCGTATACGCGAAGCCATGAGCATCAAATCCGACAAGTGGATCCGCCGCATGGCGCGCGAGCACGGC
>JBDTRK010000169.1:0-6030 GCA_039931685.1 Betaproteobacteria bacterium
ACCGCAGTTACGCCGAAGAGGAACTCGCGATGGCGCTCGCCGGGCTGCCTTCGGTTCCGGCTTGATCCCGGTTGCCGGCGAAGCCAATCGCCGGCAGTGCCGGGCTTCTTGATGTCGGCGATGCTGATTTCGAAACGCGAGATCGAGGCCGCTGCTTCGCGCATCCGCGGGCATCTTGCGGTCACGCCGCTGGTGCGCGCGGAGCATTTCAGCCGCAGGTTGGGCGCAAACGTATTTTTCAAATTGGAAACGCTGCAGCCGACACATTCATTCAAGGTGCGCGGCGCATTCAATGCGTTGATGCAACTTGCGGACGTCGAGCGCGAAAAAGGCGTCATCACCGCCTCGGGCGGCAACCATGGCCTCGCTGTCGCGCACGCTGCGCGTGCGCTGGCAATTCCGGCGACCGTCTATTTGCCGGAGTCGGTTACCGAAGCCAAACTCGCGGCAATCCGGCAGCTCGCCCCTGAGATCATCATTCACGGTGCCGCGTGGGATGATGCGAATGCGCTGGCGACACGCGTCGCGCATCAGACCGGCCGGCCCTACATCCATCCTTTCGACAACGCCGCAGTCATGGCTGGCCAGGCCACCATCATGACCGAACTGCTGCAGCAGTTGCCTGAACCCGACCTCGTCATAGCCTCGATCGGCGGCGGTGGATTGATCTCGGGAATTCTTTGCGCTGCGCGGCATTTATCCCCGACGACCCGCGTAATCGGAGTTGAAACCGAAGGCGCGGATTCGATGTTCCAGAGCTGGAAGGCCGGCCGGATCATCGAATTGCCCGCTATTACCTCAATTGCCGAAACGCTCGGCGCACGCAAGACGCAACCCGCGCAATTTGACATTGTGTCGCGCCACGCCAGCAAGCTTGTCACCGTATCCGATGACGAGGCCATTGCGGCATTGCTTGAAATCCTGGAGCACGAGAAACTTCTGACAGAGCCGGCGACGTCCTGCTCGGTCGCGGCACTGGTCAATGGCAAAATTGCCATCCATCCGGGCGAGGCCATAGTCGTCGTGTTATGCGGAGCGAATATAGCGTTGGAAAACGTCCACGAATGGGCCGCGCGCAAAAAATGAGGAGAGTGACGATTTCGCCTTTATCATCGTGCGAACTGCCGTTTTTCGTGCGGGAAAGCATAAAGTTGCATGTCGCCTGCAGCCGACAATCGAACACGTCGCTGTCGCCCCGATTCCATGTTGTTGTTTCTACAAATTACGTTGAGCTCGCACCTGCAAGCCAATCGCGTGGCATGAGGGCTGCTTATATGCAATACGTGCCCCTTCATGCCGCTCCCCGCCTGGCCCTTCCATGACAACAAATGAACGAGGCTTTACCCTGATCGAATTGATGATCGTCGTCGCGATCATCGGCATTCTGACCGCGGTGGCATTGCCGGCTTACCAGAATTACACCGCCCGAGCAAAAATATCCGAGGCACTTTTGGCGGCCAGCTCTTGTCGCACGAATGTTGCGGAGATCGTGCAATCCGAAACGATTCTGCCCGCCGCAGGCCGCTGGGGTTGCGAAACCGCGGCCAGCGCCGCCGCAAACTCACGCTATGTGGCGAAAATCCAGACCAACGACGTGGGCGCCGTGCGCATCCAGATTCAAGGTGTCAGCGCGCTGGTCGACGGGCAAGGCATCGTTTTCCGTCCGTGGGCGGACGTTGCACGATCTTCGGGGGTCGTAGGTGGAGACCGCATAGCCATGTGGGATTGCGGTCCGGACCCCGGCAACACCATCGACATTTCCGCTTACGTGCCCGCATCATGCCGGGCGACCAGCGCGCAGATCGGAGCCGTTAGCGGATTTGCCAGCAGTAGCTGATCGCAAACTGCGGCGCCCGCTCAGTCCTGGCGGACCCCGATATTCGTCGCGACAATTTCCCGCAACACCGAACTCCAGGCCGCGGCAAGGTTGTCACGGTTGTAACCCCCTCCTCCAAAAGCCATTAACCGGCCTTTTGAGTACCGTGCGGCAATTGCCAGCAAGCGTTGGGTCGCGTGCGCATGTACCCCCACCGTGTAGTTCAGGTGTGCGAGCGGATCCCCCCGCAATCCATCCGCACCACACTGGAACAGAATGAATTCCGGTTCGAAGCGAACCAGATGCCGTTCCACCCGTATCCATGCCTGCATGAATTCCGTATCGCCCGATGCCGGCCGCAGCGCAATGTTAAGTTTGCTGCCTTTGGCTGCCCCTTTGCCGGTTTCGTCCTCGCGCCCCGTCCCCGGATAGAGGAATCGGCCGTCCTCGTGAATGTCAGCGATGACGAGGTCGGGATCTTCCTCGTACGCGTAAAAGATGCCGTCGCCGTGGTGCACGTCGATGTCCACGTAGGCAACCCGCCTGACACCGCAGTATTGCCGCAGTGTTTCGATTACAACACCGATATCATTGAACACGCAAAACCCTGCGCAATGGTCGCGCCCGGCATGATGCAGTCCGCCTATCGGCTGAAAGCTGCGCAGGCACTGCCCCGTCATTACGCGCTCCAACCCGTCAAGTGCCGCGCCGACCACGTTGGCCGATGCTTCGAACACGCCGGGGAATACCGGCGTATCGCCGTTGTCGAGAAACTCGATCCGGTCACGCTCGGCGTTCCTCACCTTGTCGATCAGGCGCTGCGTGTGGAAGCGTCCAAGCTCTTCATTGGTGGCGGCACGCGCAGCGCAGATGCCGGCTTTGGCGAGCGATCCCTGTCCATCCGCCGCTGCCATAAAAGCAGCTTGTCGATCCACGCCGAGCGGATGGCCCCTCGGAAATCCGTATTGGGCCAGTGCCGTGCCGGCGAACAGGCAGGCCTGCGCGGCGGGACCAGCCGTGCGTTCGCCTGCCGCCGAGAGTTCGGGCAAACCCAATACGGCGCCTGCCACAATGCCTCGCAACACGCCGCGGCGCAGCGCCGATGTGTCAGAACTCCTGCCCACAATTCCAGCAGGTGTGAAAGTTGGATGGATTTTCTTCATGGCAATGCGGGCAAAAAGCCACCGTCCTGGACGGCGGTAGCTCGATCTGGCGGATCAATTCGCGCGCCTGTCGCTCATCGTCTTCATCCATGATCCACACTTCGGGCCAGGCTTGGTGAAAGGGAATTTCGCCCATGACGCTCTGCGCGTTTTCGTTGAAAACGCGCGCGTCGATGCCTGCCTGCGCAAGCACGCCACGGACGAGATGCGCGTCGGGAAGTGTCGGCGCGGTATAAATTTTCAGCATGGGCAAAAGGGTTTCATGATTGCGGGACATGCCCGCCCCTGGAATCGTTAGAACAAATCCATCTGTCCTCCCGCACGCGGCCGCCTGAACTGCGTAACGTCGAGCGCGCGCCGGTGTTCATTCAGGCCAAGCCGCTGGCAGGTTTTCTCGAAACGCATCCTCAACAGCTCGGCCAATTCGCCGCTGCCGCGCATGCGAGAACCGAATTCCGGATCATTCTCGCGCCCATCGCGCATCTGCTTCACACGACTCATGACGTGCCCGGCCTTGAGCGGATAGTGATGCATCAGCCAGTCCTTGAAAAGGTCTTTGACCTCGTGGGGCAGGCGCAGCAGTATGTAGCCAGCGGAGCGTGCACCGGCATCGCAGGCCGCGGCGAGTATCTGCTCGGTCGCGGCATCGGTAAGAAAAGGCACGATGGGCGCAACCATTACGCCCACCGGCACGCCCGCCTGCGCGAGGCGACGGATGGCCTCGATGCGGCGCGCCGGTGCGGAGGCGCGCGGCTCCATCCTGCGCGCCAGTTCATGATCCAGCGTAGTCACCGACATGAAAACGCTGACCAGTCCTTTTGCGGCCAGCGGCGCCAGGATGTCCAGATCGCGCTCTACCAGCGCGTTCTTGGTGATGATGCCGATCGGCTGCTTGCATTCCTCGATGACCTGCAAAATCGAGCGGGTGACACCCCAGTCACGCTCCACCGGCTGATACGGATCCGTATTCGCGCCAATAGCAATGGTGCTGCACACATAGCCCGGCCTGGCCAGTTCTTCGCGCAATCGTTCGGCCGCATTGACTTTGGCAAACAGCCGCGTTTCGAAATCGATGCCGGGGGACAGGTTCAGGTATGCATGCGAAGGACGGGCGTAGCAGTAGATGCAGCCATGCTCGCAGCCCCGGTAAGGATTGATGCTCAGGGTGAATGGAATGTCGGGCGAATCATTCCTGGAGAGAATGCTCTTGACGCGCTCGGCAGTGACCACGGTGCGCGGCCGCTCCGGCTCCTCGTCCAGCGGCACATTCCAGCCGTCATCGAACGCTTCGCGCAAATCCTTTTCGAAACGCCCCTCGGGATTGATCGTAGCGCCCCTGCCCTTAAGGGCAGAGCCGTGATTACCCGTGACGGTCTTGAGCGACATACTGTAATTATATACAGCCCTCAAAACCGGGAACAGCGATCGGTGATCAGTAAACGGTCAACCGCACTAATACCTTTCGCTCAAGATTGCTTCCCTGATCCGCCGATCACCGTTCCCTGTTCACTGTTCACCGCCCATTACAGCCCCATCATGCGCAAGGCTGCCTTGCCAAGCTCGGCTTCCGGGTTGGCAAACGAGTTCAGGATGGTGAAGTGATTGTCATCCGGACAGGGGATGTCACTTGCGATGACGCCTGACCATTGGTTGGCGATTAGCGCATGCTGCTCCTTGAAACCGCCCAGTTCGCGCCCCCCTACGCTTATGTAGACCGGCGCCTTGGTGGCGGGCGGCATGAGTCCCGGACTCAGCTTGAGCGCATCTGACTCTGTCAGACGCAGATCCGCGTTGATCGAAGGCGTGCGCGCAACGGGACCCAGATCGTAGATGCCGCTGACCGACAGCCCTCCCTGCATGACTTTCTCCGGCAGCCCGCGCGAATAGCGCGGCCATTGTGCCGCCATGCACATCGCCGTCAAATGGCCGCCAGCCGAGTGCCCGGCCACGAAGATGCGGTTGCGCGGCGCCCCGACTTCCGCCGCGTTGCGGTACAGCCATGCCCCGGCCTTGAGGCATTGCAAGACAATGTCTTCGACCCGCACGGCCGGACAAAGGGAGTAGTTGATCAGTGCCACTGCGGCGCCGGCGTTCACGAAGGGCGTCGCCACGAAGGAGTGTTGTTTCTTGTCCAGCGACCGCCAATAGCCGCCATGAATGAACATCAGCAATGCCGTTGCCTCGCCGCGAGGTCGGAAGATGTCCATGGTTTCCATGCGGTCGTCGCCGTAGGGCACATCCAGTTCGACATCGAGGCTGCGTCGCGCCTCGTCCGAACGCACCGCCCACCTGTCGAAGTGACTCTGAAAATCCGGGACCGCGGCCCGGTTGTTGTACAAAGCTTCATGGTACGCGGCGTCTTTGATCATTTCGGCACTCCACCTTTTCCAGGTTTGGTTTTAAGGACTTATGGGGCGGACGGAATATGACGGCGTCAGCAGAATTCGGCAATCATGCAGGATTCGGCGGTAGATGCAAATTCCCGGCTATCGATTTTGCTCGGCAAAACGTTGAATGCTGCGCACAGATTCTGCCAGGTCTTTCTGAATCAAGGACTTTGCGTGTCAAATCGGAACCAACGTCAAAGCGTAGGGTCCCATGCGGCAGTTGGTAATTCCGAATTATCTTGATAAATATGGAGGCTTTAATGATTCGATGCAAACGCTGGACCGCCCTGACAATTGCAGTATTAACCATGAGCCCGGTCATTGCCGCCGCCCAGTCCAGCATGTTTGCACCGGACCGGGTAGGCCACTGGTATCTGGGTGGAGGGGTCGGCGGATACTGGGAAGAATCCAACTCCCAGCTGCGGCACCAGGATGGGCAATTCGGCGGGTTCTTCAGCGGCGGTTACCGGCTGTCCCGCAATATCGCACTCGAAATAGACGCTTTGTCCTCCTACCAAAGGCTGGATACGCCGCCGGGCGTCCCATCATCGGAGGGCCGCTCTCACCTGACCTCCAGCGGGGTCGGCGGGGTCGTGAAATTCATCCTGCCCCTCGACCGGTTTGAGCTGTATGCAGGGGGCGGCGCAGGTGTCTACCGGACGTC
>JBDTRK010000170.1:0-5917 GCA_039931685.1 Betaproteobacteria bacterium
CGTAGCCAGTAATTTGTTCGAAAGCAGGATTGACTGATTCGATCTGCAACTTGGCGTCGATGACCATCACGCCTTCCGACGCGTTTTCGATGACCGCTGCGGCGATTTGAAGGGATCTGTTGGCGCGTTCCAGGGCTTCCTCGGCTCGTTTGCGCGCCGTGACATCGCGCGCAACTCCGAGCATGCCAATGATCGCTCCAGCGGCATCGTGCAATGGTACTTTCAAAGTATCGAAATAGCAGACCTCGTTGCCTACGTTGGCGGGATCGGCCGGATTGTGCACGGTGTTCCCGGCGAGAGCCTCGAGGTCATCGGCCTCGAATCCACGTATGCTTTTCGATGCATTACCTTTGACCTGTTCGTGAGGCCAGCCGTTTTCGATGTCCGTCTTCCCGTAAAGTTCTTCCGGTTCCTTGCCAATCGCCCGCCCGACGGCCTGATTGCACAGCCTCGTGCGCAGATCCTTGTCCTTCACGATAATGAAGTCCGGGGAAGCGTTGATAACGTTACTCAGAAGTATCGTCTTCTCGGCCGCAGTTTCTTCCGCGCGCTTGCGACGGCTGTTTTCAAGATGCAAGGCTTCATTGGCCTGTGCGAGTTCAGTGGTGCGCTCCACGACGCGCGCTGACATCCGCCCAAACTCGTGTGCCAGCACGCTCACTTCGTCACCTTGGAAGTTCAGGAAATCCCCCTCGATGTTTCCTTCGCCGAAACGGCGCACCTTCTCTTGCAAGGTAACCAGGGGCCGGGTGATGGTGCGCGCGAGAAAAAAAGCGAGAACCGTCGTCACGAGCAGTGCCAGAGTACTGATTAGAACCAAGGACTGGCCAAAGGCGCGGACAGGAGCCAGCGCCTCAGCCTGATCGATCTCGACCAGCAAACCGAGCCGCAGGGAAGAAATCCAGCGGTAAACGCTGATGACCGGCACGCCACGGTAATCGGGTGCCAGCGTCACACCGTTGTCCCCTGCGACCAGGGCGCGCGCGGCCTCAGTATCGATCCTGCGACGCAGAACTTCGGGTTCCCTGATGAGGCGCGGTTGGGTGACCAGAAAACCTTCGGCATTGATCAGGTAGGAATCCTCCGTCTCGTATAGTCCCGACCGGCGTAGCGCGATCGTGCTCATCTGTCCGAGATCTAGCTGTGCGGCCAGGACCGCCACCACGCGCCCGTTCGTCGCGCGCAGCGGAATCCCCACGGTCATCAACGGCACTTTCGAATCCACGGAGAGATAGGGCAACTGCAAATAGACATCGACCTTGCCGTTGTCGAAGTAGGTATGCCCGAGTTTCGACTTCCCTTCCTCGACCGGGTTGGTCGAGACCAGCACCTTTCCACTTTCGGCATCCATGACGAACAGTTCGGTGAAATCTGAGCGCGGGCTGCTGACGTAAGGTTCGAGTTCTTCCAGCAGGACTTTGTAAGCAACGCGCGCCTCGCTGGATCGGGGGGCCGCGACGACGAGGCCGGCCGCGTGCTGCACTACGTCCTTATGCCTCGCGATCCGGCCGATGTCGTCCATGCCTTTCTCGATCCAGGTGTTCAGCGCCGCTTCCTTTTCAACCGCTTTCGAAAGCATCCCCGAAATGACGGCAGCCCTGAGGCTTTCACTGCCGCTGCGGTATGAAAGCGCACCAACGGCGCCAAGAAGGACAGCGACCAGAAGCACGAAAAACAGGACGATTCGTGAAGCGAGGCGCAGTTTCATTTTTTGCGTCTGCCTAAAAAGCTTAATGTCATGGCGAACAGTCCCGCCGGCAGGAACGCAACGGGAAGCCAGACCTCGAGCGCATGCATACGCCAGCGTGTGGCCTTGGCATCTTTTAGCTGCGCTTCGACCGTTTCGTGCGTGTAACGCTGTTTCCATTCATTTATCGGCTCTCCCTCGCGACGCGATGTCTTCGGTTCGATCAAGTAGCTCACGCCGGCGTCCTCATGATCGACAACAACACCCGAAACCGGTTCGACCCAGAATCGCCCCTGGCCATAGGTCAGCACGCGGTATTTCTCAGGCACATCCGGCCGTGATGCATAGCCAGCGGTCTCGTCAATGCCGTCTGCCAGGAATTTGAAGACGTAAACTTCGAGCCCTCGCCACTGCTCCACACTTTCGAACGCCGCGACATAGGGGCCGCCGTAAAGCGGATCCCACATGCCGTATTGCCTCTTCTCGGTATGCGGCGGAAACAGGTATTGGCCAGTCCGGCTTTCGTTGCCGTAACCGGGAAGATTTTGTCGGTTGCGCCGATCCACACCATAAAGATTGCGGGTTTCGAAGATGACCGAGCCTGCCAAAGTTGACCAATGGGCATCACCCTGGATGATGCAGTGGCTGTCACTGCTGTTTAGCGTTTGATCACGCCGCCGCACTATGTTTTCAGTCTCAAGCGCGGGCGATGAAGGCGTTTCCCGAGATCGGAGATTGGCCGCGTAGCTCGTTTCGGAGACGTAATCGGCCGGCAGCAGTTCCAATTCCGGCGCCACCCACCAGCGCAGCAGCGCGGCCAACAGACAAAATGCAACCGCTATGAACAACTGGGCTCGAGGTGAATTGCGCAACGCCCGCATCAGCGCCGACTTTTCCGCGGTCGGATCTTTTTGCGCTTCATCCATCTTGGTTCTCCCTTGCACGGCCATGCTTTGCGGAGGGCAAAAGATCGCTAGTGTATGGTTTCGAAAACAAAACTCTTCTCGCGAAACAGCCGCAGGCAGGCATCGACCGCATCCGGCTCGAACCAGAAGCCGCGCTTGTCCGCGATCTCCTTCAATGCCGACTCGATGCCCAGGCCTGGGCGATACGGACGATGAGACGACATCGCCTCAACCACGTCCGCCACCGCCAGGATGCGCGCCTCGGCAATGATGTCTTCGCCCTTCAGGCCCTGCGGGTAACCAGAGCCATCGAGCCGCTCATGGTGCTGGAGCACCATGAGTGCAACCGGCCACGGAAAGTCCACGCCCTTGATGATGTCGTAGCCGGCCTGCGCGTGCGTCTTGATGAGTTCGTACTCCAGCTTGCTAAGGCGCGTGGGCTTGGACAGGATTTCAGACGGCACCTGCATCTTGCCGATGTCGTGAATCAACGCGCCGAAATGGATGCCCGCAATGATCTCTCCAGGCAGGTTCATTTCGCGGGCGATGGCCGAAGCGAGTTCTGCCACGCGGCGTTGGTGACCCGCCGTGTAGGGATCGCGTGTTTCCATCGTCGCGGCGATCGCATCGATGGTGTTCTCGAGACCGCGCCGAAGCTTTTCGGTAGCCGCGAGCTGTTCAATGCCGGCGCGAAGATTCGCGATTCCATAAGCCAGATCGCCGGCAAGTTCTTGCAGCAGCTTCAACTCGTCATCATCGAACGCTTCGCTTTCCGAAGCGCCGATGCCGATGGCGCCGAACGGCCGTGCTCCCGGAGAATCGCGCAGCGGCAGCCCCACTATCACGGCGATGTTCAGGGCGCCGAAGATCTCGCCCCACGAACCCTGTCCCGTGTTTATGTCTACGTTGCGCACGAGCTGCGTTTCCCCGAACCGGATCGCGCGCGCGACTGCAGACTGCCCGTGGTCGCTTTCCGCCCACGAACCGGGAAGCTGCAACTTCGAATCCGGCCGGACGCCGCTGCTGGCCTTCAAGACCACCGAATCGCTCGAACCTTCGCCCGCGTACCCGACGATGGCGAGCGGATACCCGCCGACTTCATGAAGGATGCGGGTCATTTCCTGGAGCAGGTCTGCTTCGCCCGAAGCGTGGATCAGCGCGACGTTGCCGGCGCTGAGGGTCTTCAGCGCGCGGTTGAGACGGCGCAGGCTGCGCTCTGCCTGCTTGCGCTCGGTGATGTCACGCACGGTCACGATAATGCCGTTCACGTCGGGGTCGCCGAGCAGATTCCTGCCGATGGCCTCGACCTCCACCTCCGAGCCGTCCTTGCGCGAGATGCGCAGTTCGACCCGGCTCTGTTTCCCCGGTTGCCCGACGATCCCGGCGAGCACGCGCCGGGCAGCGGGCAGCGATTCAGGCCGGACAAACGCAGTGAGTTCCTTCCCCAGCACTTCCGCGGAGTCATAGCCGGTCAACTGCACGCCGGATTCACTCCGGTACACGACACGGCCGGCTTTGTCGATGACAAAGAACGAATCCGAACTGCCCTCGATCAAATTCCGGTAATAGCGCTCGCGGCCCTCAAGCGCCCGTTCGGCGCGCCGACGCTCCGTGATGTCCTGCCCGTAGATGTTGGCGTAACCTTCTTCCAGGATCGGGGCAACGACGACCAGGAAAAGTCGCCCTTCGTGTTCCAGCTCGACTTCGCGGGACTCTCCGCCCACCAGGCATTCGCGGACGATGTCCATGCAATGCCCCTGCGCCTGACCGGCGGCCGAGACATTGCAGAGCCGCTGCAGCGGAGCGCTGGCCGGATTGGCGTAGAGCACCCGGCCTTCGGCCGTCATGCGCATGACCGGGTTGGGATTTTCCTGCGGGAACCGGGCGAGCGCGCGGATCTGCGTTTCGGCTTCCTTGCGGGCGGTGATCTCCTCCGCGATCGTCAGCAGGTGCAGGATTGCGCCGTCCGCATCGCGCACCGGGGTCACCAGCAGCGACACCCACACGGCGTTGCCGGACTTCTGGACGTAGCGCTTCTCGGCCGAGTAATACGTGGCCTGTCCGGACAGCAACGCCGCCAGGTTGAGCTCGTCGCGTGCGAGGTCTTCCGCATGAGTGACGTCGCGGAATGTCATGGACAGCAACTCTTGCGCGGAATAGCCGGTGATCTGGCACAGGCGCTCGTTGACGTTCTGATACCGCCCGGTGGTGGAAGACTCCGAGATGCCCACGGGGGCCTGCTCGAAAATCGTGCGGAAGCGCACTTCGCTTGCGCGCATGGCTTGCTCGGCCTGCCGCGCCGAGCGGTTGGAGATCGCGATGGCGATCTTTTCCGCGACGCGTACCGCGAACGCAATCTCGTCCTCTTCCCAGTGATGGGGCTCCCCGACATGTTCCAGGCATAGCAGCCCCAGGTGCCGGCCGGATATTTCCACCACGGCATCGAGCATCGAAGTGATGCGGTTCGGCTTCAGGTAACCTTCGGCATAACCGGACGTGCGCGGGTCGGTCAGCGCATCATCGGCCGCGACATAAGGCGCGATCTTGAGCGCCTTGAATTCCTTTTCGAATTGTTGTTGGCTCAGCGTCGGGCTCGTGGAATGGCTGCGCGCTGTCGAGTCGTAATGGTCTATGCAGTGCAGCTCGGTCTCGTCGGCATTGAACAGCCAGACATTCGCGCGTTCCACCCCGCCGGCATGCGCCGTTTGCTCGGTGATCTCGCGCGCCAGTTGCTCTATGTCGCCATTGAAAAGCGTCTGCGATGAGGCGATCGCGCTAAACGCCGCGGCTTGAGCCAATTCCCTGAGGGCGCGCGAGTGCGCGATTTCCTCTTCGCGCTTTCTTTGCGTGATGTTCTCGAAAAGGTGCAGGGACAGCAGCGGGGAAGCGAGGCCTTCGCTCTGCATGAATGCACGGGAGGAATAGATTTCTCCGCCGGGAAGCCTGAGTTCCTCGCGATGCCCGGCACTGGCCGCGCAAGCCCCGCCGACGCACCCCGCGAGCGGCCCATCCCCGCGGGGAAAGCATTCCCAGTAAGGCCGCCCGATGATTTCGGGGAAATCGACGCCGGCCAGGGCCGCGTAGGCCTTGTTGGCGCGCACGATGCGAAACTCGGCGTCGTGCACCATCAGCAGATCCGCTACCGCATCCACGGTGTCCAGCCACTGGTGTTTCGCCGCCAGGATCAGGTCACGCTCGCGCTGCAGGTCCTCCAGCATGTGGAGCAGCGCGCGCCGCGTACGGTCCTCCTCGTCTTGCCGGGTTGGCCGGTCGGGCGTGCCGGAAACGGCGATAGCCATGTTCAGCGCGGCGGCGCGGATTTCAC
>JBDTRK010000171.1:0-5909 GCA_039931685.1 Betaproteobacteria bacterium
AACGGATGTAGGCCACCTTGTCGAGCTTGTAGAGTTCGCGCATGACCATCTCGCCCAGGCGGCGCGAATCGACTTCGCGCTCGCCGAGCGACAGCAGTTTCTGTTTGACCCTTTCCATGGCATCGTCCACCAGGTCAGCGGAAACCGGCCGCTTGTGCAGCGCCCGGTTGAAACCGACGCGCAACTTGTCTTCGTCGAACAATTCCCGGAACCCGTTCGACTTCACGATCTGCGGCAGGCGCAACTCCGCATGTTCGTAGGTCGTGAAGCGCTTGTCGCACGACAGGCAACGCCGCCGCCGGCGAATGCTGTCCCCTTCTTCGTTGACCCTGGAGTCAACCACCTGCGTATCGTCGTGCTTGCAGAAGGGGCACTTCATAAGTGCCGTGAACGGTGAATCGTGAACGGTGAACGGTGAAATGCAAATGCGGTACTCGACACCAGCCGGACGGCAGTCACGGCAGTCACGGCAGTCACGGCAGTCACGATATTCACGGTTATTTCCCGTACACCGGAAACTTCCTGCACAACTCGACCACCGCGCCGCGCACTCTGCCGATGTTTGCCTCGTCGTTCGGCGCATCCAGCACGTCGGCGATCAGGTTGCCAAGCTGTTCGGCCTGCACGTCCTTGAATCCGCGTGTGGTCATGGCCGGCGAGCCAATGCGCACACCGCTGGTCACGAAAGGCTTCTCCGGATCGTTCGGGATCGCGTTCTTGTTGACAGTGATGTGCGCGCGGCCCAACGCGGCTTCCGCATCCTTGCCTGTGATCTTCTTGGCGCGCAGGTCGAGCAGGAACATGTGGCAATCGGTGCGACCGGAGACGATGCGCAGCCCGCGATTCTGCAGTGTCGTGGCCATCTTGCGAGCGCCGGCAATCACCTGTGTCTGGTAGTCGCGGAAGGCCGGCTGCATGGCTTCCTTCAGCGCCACAGCCTTGGCCGCAATCACATGCATCAGCGGCCCGCCCTGGATGCCGGGGAAAATCGCCGAGTTGATGATTTTCTCGTATTCGGCTTTCGCAAAGATGATGCCGCCGCGTGGACCGCGCAGCGTCTTATGCGTAGTCGTGGTCACGAAATCGGCTATGCCGATCGGGCTGGGATAGACGCCTGCGGCAATCAGACCGGCGTAGTGCGCCATGTCGACGAACAGATAGGCGCCCACCGAGTCGGCAATTTCGCGGAAACGTTTCCAGTCGAAGGTCAGCGCATAAGCCGATGCGCCGGCCACGATCATTTTCGGCTTGTGTTCCCTGGCCAGGCTTTGTACCTGGTCGTAGTCGATTTCCTCTTTGTCATTCAGGCCGTAGGCCACAGCGTGGTACAGCTTGCCGGACAGGTTCACCGGCGAACCGTGCGTGAGGTGTCCGCCGGACGCCAGCGACAGCCCGAGGATGGTGTCCCCTGCCTTCAGCGCGGCGGCATATACCGCCTGGTTGGCCTGCGAGCCGGAATGCGCCTGTACGTTGGCGAAGTCCGCCTTGAACAAGGCCTTGGCGCGGTCGATCGCCAACTGCTCGGCGATATCGACGAATTCGCAGCCGCCGTAATAGCGCTTGCCAGGATAGCCTTCGGCATACTTGTTGGTCAGCACCGAGCCCTGCGCTTCCAGCACGCGCGGGCTGGTGTAGTTTTCCGAAGCGATCAGCTCGATGTGGTCTTCCTGGCGCTGCACTTCGGACTGCATGGCTTGCCAGAGTTCGGGATCGAATTCCTGGATGGTCTGGGTCGAAGAAAACATGGGATGGGGAAAGGGTAAGGATTCGGCATTGCGGAAAGGCGCGAATTGTACCATTGCGCCCCCGTTTCCCCGCTGGTTTGGCAGCTCCCTTGCCCCCGCGCGCATTGGGTCAGGCGATTCATTTATCGCGATAATTTGGCCGGCTGGGGCCAGGAGCAGGACTCAGGGCGCAGGACTCAGGACTCAGTCAGCCGCCACCCGTCTCCTGAAAATAGCGCTCGCCGGCCTGCCCGCACTAGTCCTTTACCGCGTCCGCGAGCGCTTGCCAGGCCTTGAGCTTTTGTGCGAAGGACAGCGACGCATGCGCGGGGCTGGTGGACGGAAGTCGGGTAAAGCGCAGGTCGCGGCTGGAAATCTGCCGGAGCACATGGCGACGGAAACTGATCTCGGCTTTGGCACCGTTGAAGAACACATGCCGGATCCGCGCATGCGCATCGAAAAATGCCGCAAAATCATTCGGCACGATCGAAGCTTCGTCGATGTCGGTATCCAGGCTGCCTTCGCGCTCGCAGGACGCCATGACGTCCCAGAGCGCGATGCCGGCGCGCCTGAGCATCCGCGCACGCTCGCCATAGGCCATTTCCGGGCCGGCGCCAAACAACTCGCCCATGATCGGCCAGAACGCATTGTGCGGATAAGCGTAATAGCGGCCGGCACGCAGGGACGCCGCACCCGGCATGCTGCCGAGTACCAGCGCGCGAGCGGCGCGATGCGCGATCGGCGCAAAACTGCTGAGCGTGGTCACTGCATCGAATGCAGGCCGATCATGTTGCCCTCGGTGTCGAACACCAGCGCAATGTGACCGTACTGGCCGATCGCCGTTTTCGGCTTCTGGATCCTGCCGCCGGCCTTTGCCGCTTTCGCCGCTTCCACCGCGCAATCGGCACAACTGAAGTAAACCAGGACACTGTTGGCGCCGGATGGAAAACCCGGCATTTTCACCAGGGAGCCGGACGCGCCGAACCCGTCCTGTCGCATTGGAAACGCCCACATATCGAGATCAGGATTGTCGAGTTTCACAAGCTCTACGCCAAACACGGATTCGTAGAATGCCTTTGCGCGTTTCATCTCCTGCACGTGAATCTCGAACCAGTTGACCGGATTGTTCATGCATGTCCTTTCGGTAAGCAGGGTAAATGCGAAACCAAAAGCCACAATCCGGCCGGGCACGTTCTGGAGCGGGCTTGAAATCCGCCGCGGATTTCGGCAGCTTACTTGTCCAGTTGCAGAAACTTCATGCCCACCGGCCCCACGGAATTGACCTGAAGTTCGGCGCCCTCTTCCTTCGTCATGGCGAAGTGCGCGACGCCTTTCGGTTCGATGATCACGCTACCCGGCCCCAACGCCTGCATTTTTGATTCGTCGAATACTTCGCCGATCGCCCAATAGAGTGTTCCGGATACCACGGTCGCCACGCGACCGTCCTCCGGATGCGTGTGCGGCGCGACGCGCCAGTTCGGCGGCAATTTGGCCCGAGACGCGTAAGGACCCGGGCCATTCGGGTTGCCCATGAGTACCGCGAGCTTTACGCCATTCGGAAGTTCGGTCCAGGTCAGGCCGTCGAGGTCGACCGGTCCTGCCGCACCCTCTTGCGCCGCGACGGTCGCGACTTGCATGAGCGCCGCGACACAGAACCACGCGGCGAAGCGCAATACGCATTTCATGGCACCCTCATCCGGTCGTCGTCGGCGGGACACGCAAGCGAAGCTGCCTAGACCGCATCGGCTGCCGGCGGGTGCACCAGATAGCCGCCGGACTTTTCGTCATGCTCGAGGCGCAGCAGGCCGCGGATCGCCGCCTCCTCGAGCAGGCTGTTGAAACTGCGAAAGCCGTGGTAGGTCTCGTTGAACCCCGGGTTGCGGCGCTTGAGCGCCTGCTTGATCATTGATCCCCATATTTTTTCCTGGCCACCGCGCTCCACGTTCAGCGCATCGAAGGTGGTGACGACCAGATCCAGCGCCTTCTGCGACTTGTCGTCCGCCACGACATCCTCGCCCTCGGGCAGTTCGGACGCAGTCACTTTGTCAGCCATCGCCGGCTTTGCCTGTTTCTTGCGTGGCGCCTGGCGCTTGGGTGGCGGCGCCTTGCGCACCAGGTCATCATAGAAAATAAACTCGTCGCAATTGGCGATCAGCAAGTCGGAAGTCGAATGCTTGACGCCGACGCCGATAACCTCCTTGTTGTTTTCTCGCAGCTTGGAAACCAGCGGCGAAAAATCGGAATCGCCGCTGAGGATGACGAAGGTGTCGACATGCGATTTGGTGTAGCACAGATCGAGCGCGTCCACGACCAGGCGGATATCGGCGGAATTCTTGCCGGATTGCCGCACATGCGGAATCTCGATCATCTCGAACGCCGCTTCATGCATCGGCGCCTTGAACTCCTTGTAGCGGTCCCAATCGCAGTACGCTTTCTTGACGACGATGCTGCCCTTGAGCAGCAGGCGCTCGAGTACTTTTTTCATCTCGAAGCGTTCGTACTTGGCCTCGCGCACGCCGAGCGCAAGATTCTCGAAATCGCAGAAGACCGCGATGTTGCGGGTGTCGCTCTGGTTGCTCATTTAGGGTCGGTGATTGGTAATTGGTGATTGGTCAGTGGCGAACGGTGTTTCCGGTATGCGGCAAAGGCTTTTAACCAATCACCGATTACCATTCACCGCCTTCAAGCCGCCTTCGCGGCGGACGACAGCGATTCCCGGACTGCGGCGGCAAAGCGGTCGATATCAGCGCGGTCGATGTCCAGGTGCGTGACCAGACGGATGCTGCCCTGGCCGCTGATCAGGATGCCCTGGCTCTTCAGGACCTCGCGCAGGCGTACCGAGCGTTGCGGCTCGACATTGATGTAGAGCATGTTGGTTTGCGCGCCGGACGCGGCAATGCCTACGCCGTCGATGCCGGCAAGCGCCAGCGCCAGCGCCCGCGCGTTGTCGTGATCAACGGCAAGGCGCTCGACATGGTGTTCGAGCGCATAAATGCCGGCAGCCGCAAGCACGCCGGCCTGGCGCATGCCGCCACCGACGACCTTGCGCCAGCGCCTCGCCTTGGCGATGAATGCTTTCGGCCCGCACAGCACCGATCCGACCGGCGCGCCAAGTCCCTTGGACAGGCATACCGACACCGAATCGAAGCAGCTGCTGATTTCGGTGACCGGAACCTTCAACTGCACGGCGGCGTTGAATACACGGGCGCCGTCCAGATGCAGCCCGAGTCCGTGCGCGCGGGTGAATTCGTGCGCGCGCTTCAAGTAGTCGAGCGGGAGTACCTTGCCGCCCTGGGTATTTTCAAGGCAAAGCAGACGCGTGCGTGCGAAATGCGGATCGTCCGGCTTGATGGCGGATTCGACCCGGGCCAGGTCCAGCGAACCATCGGCTTCGTAATCGAGCGGCTGCGGCTGGATGCTGCCGAGCACCGCCGCACCGCCGCCTTCGTATTTGTAGGTGTGGCCCTGCTGTCCGACGATATATTCGTCGCCGCGCTCGCAATGCGCGAGCAAGGCGAGCAAATTGCTCTGCGTTCCGCTGCACACAAAGATCGCGGCTTCCTTGCCGAGCATGGCGGCCGCCAGCGCTTCCAGACGGTTGACGGTGGGATCTTCGCCATAGACATCGTCGCCGAGTTCGGCCGCCAGCATGGCGGCCCGCATTTTGGCGGTGGGCTTGGTTACGGTATCGCTGCGCAGGTCGATGACTTTCATGGGCATGGCTCCATGGACACGCCGGACGGCATGTTTGCTATTCTGCAGATGAGTTTACCGCGTTTGCCTGCCCGCTCCAATGCGGTCCCGCGCGCACCGATGCCCCCGTTCAATTTGCCAGGAGCGCCCAGCCATGCATGCCCGCCTCATCACCCTTGCCGCGCTTGTCTTCGTAACCGGCGCACCGTTGGCGACGGCCGACGACGAAGATTCGAGCCGCGGGACGCTGATCTGGCGCGACGACAGCTGCTTTTTCTTCGTACTCAGAACCCCGGAGGGTTTTGGCCTGTACGAATTCCTGGGCGGCCCCAGCCCGATGGTCGGCCATGTATTCGAAGGAAAACTCACCGGATTCGGCGGCCGCAAACTCATGAACGTCACCGAGGGCAAGCCGACCATGGCCTACTCGGAAACCTTCACCGATTCCAAGAAGCAGATGGAAAAGAAGATTCCCCGGCAGTGCCGCAAGAA
>JBDTRK010000172.1:0-5849 GCA_039931685.1 Betaproteobacteria bacterium
GGGCTGGTGGCGTTTCCGACGGAAACGGTCTATGGGCTGGGCGCCGATGCTTCGAATCCTGCCGCGGTCAGAAAGATCTTTGCCGCCAAGGGGCGCCCGGCTGATCATCCGGTCATTGTTCATATCGCCGATACAAGCGAACTCAAGCATTGGGCCGCGGACGTCCCGCGCGCCGCGTGGTTGCTCGCCGAAAAATTCTGGCCCGGACCGCTCACGCTGGTATTGAAACGTGCCGCGCGCGTTAACGATCTGATAACGGGAGGGCAGGATACGGTCGGCCTGCGCGTACCATCGCATCCAGTTGCACGCCGGTTGCTGAAGGCCTTCGGTGGAGGCATCGCAGCGCCCTCGGCCAATCGCTTCGGGCGGCTGTCGCCGACGACGGCCCAGCATGTGCGCGACGAACTTGGCGACGCGGTCGATCTCGTGCTCGACGGCGGCCCGAGCGCGGTCGGCATCGAATCGACCATCGTCGATCTCACCAGGGAAACGCCGGCAGTCTTGCGACCTGGTCACATCAGTGCACAGCAGATTGCCGATACCCTGCTCATTCAGCCGGGCGAACCCACTGCCGCGCGTCCGCGCGTCCCGGGCTCGCTGGACTCGCACTATGCACCGGGCCTGCCACTGAAAATCGTTCACGCCGACGAGATAGAGAGCTACGTGCGCGCCCGCGCCGGGACGCCGATCGCCGTGTTGTCGCGGCGCGGGCGGCCGCGTGATTCGAAATCCACGTTGTGGCAGGTCGCACCGGAGATGCCGGACGACTACGCGCGCCTGCTCTACGGCAGCTTGCGCTGGCTGGATGCGTCCGGCTGCAGACTGATCGTCGTGGAAGCGTTGCCTGCGCTGCCCGAGTGGGCTGCGATTCAGGACCGGCTGGGCCGCGCGGCGTCGCCGGATACGATCGCGTCGCCGGCTGCCGCGCGACGCTGAAATCCGGAAACGGATTACGCTATCTTTACGCGGGTCGCGTCGGTTGCGCCGTCTTCGCCCGCATGCGCCAGATAGTTCAGCGCCGCGGCGACGCCATCCTTGCGGATGGGCACGCCCGCCAGCTGCAAGCCCATTTCCACGCCGCACAGCGTGCCAGCCAGTGACAGGTCGTTGAAATCGCCGAGATGGCCGATGCGGAATATTTTGCCCTGCATTTTCCCCAGTCCGGCACCGAGCGACATGTCGAACCGCTCAAGGATGATTTGCCGGACCTTGTCCGCATCCTGGCCTGCAGGAAGCAGCACGGCGGTCAACGCATTGCTGTATTCCGCGGCATCGGCGCACAGGATCTCCAGACCCCAGGCGCGTACCGCGCGTCGCGTCGCTTCTCCGTGGCGCGCGTGGCGCGCAAAAACATTGTCCAGCCCTTCTTCCTGCAGCATGTGCAGGGCTTCGCGCAAGCCATAAAGTAAATTGGTCGCGGGCGTGTAGGGAAAAAATCCGGACTTGTTCGGACCGAGCATCTCGTCCCAGCTGAAATAACTGCGCGGCAGCTTCGCGCTCTTCGACGCGGCCAGGGCCTTGTCGCTCACCGCGTTGAAGCTCAGTCCCGGCGGCAGCATCAGGCCTTTCTGCGATCCCGCCACGGTGACGTCGACACCCCATTCGTCGTGGCGGTAGTCGATCGACCCCAGCGACGAAATGGTGTCGACCAGCAACAATGCCGGATGGCCGGTTCGGTCGAGGGCCTTGCGCAGCGGCGGAATACGGCTGACGACGCCGGTGGAGGTTTCGTTGTGCACCACGCAGACCGCCTTGATCGTGTGATCGCGGTCTTCCGCGAGCTTGCGCTCGATCGCCTGCGCGTCGGCGCCATGGCGCCAGTCGCCGGGGATGAAATTGACCGTGAGCCCGAGACGCACGGCCAGTTTCTGCCACAGCGTCGCGAACTGACCGGTTTCCGCCATCAGCACGCGATCGCCGGCAGACAGTGTGTTGACCAGTGCGGCTTCCCAGGCGCCCGTGCCGGAAGCCGGATAAATGACGACCGGGCTCGCGGTGCGGAACACCAGCTTGATGCCTTCCAGCACTTCGCGGCCGAGCTGCGCGAATTCCGGACCGCGGTGGTCGATTGTGGGCCGGTCCATGGCGCGCAATACGCGATCGGGTACGTTGGTCGGGCCGGGAATCTGCAGGAAATGGCGTCCGCTGCGGAAGGTCATGGGTGTGTGCCGGGCAAAGAAGGCGAGCGTACTGAAAATCGCAGGCCGTAACAAGCGCGCCGGCCGGGGCGTCGGGGTATCATCGCGCCATCGCCTTGCACGGAATCGGAATACCAGCGTGAACGCTCCCGCAACACCGGTGAAGTTCCACCCGCCTTTGGGCGCGCGCAGCCCGCTCGAGCGCCGCCTGCGCGCGAACTGCGAAGGCGACGTGCTGTTCGATGCTTTCTCGCGCGGCCGCTATTCCACCGACGCGTCCATCTACCAGATCGAGCCCGTCGGCGTAGTCATTCCGCGCACAGAAGAGGCCGCGCGCGTCGCGCTGCAGATCGCCGCGGAAGAAGGCGTGCCGATCCTGCCGCGCGGTGCGGGAACCTCGCAATGCGGACAGACCGTCGGCCAGGCGCTGGTCATCGACTGTTCGAAATACCTGCACGAAGTCATCCGCATCGACGCCGACAAACGCGAAGCCACGGTGCAACCCGGCCTGGTGCTCGATCACCTGAATGCGCGCCTGCGCGCGCACCAGCTCTGGTTTCCGGTCGACGTGTCGACTTCGGCACAGGCCACCCTCGGCGGCATGACCGGCAACAACTCCTGCGGTTCGCGTTCCATCCGCTACGGCAACATGGTGCACAACGTGCTCGGCGTGGATGCCTGGCTCAGCGGCGGCGACGAATTTCATTTCGGCGCCAGCAGCGAACTGGACGGCGCACCGGCTGGCTATCGCGCGCTGGTGGAAAAGATCCACGCCATCGTGCGCCGCGAGGCTACCGAGATCGAAGCGCGCTGGCCCAACGTATTGCGCCGGGTGCAGGGTTACAACCTCGACATGATCCAGCCCGGCAGTCAGGCGCAGCCGCTGGCCCACAATCTCGCGCACCTGCTGGTCGGCTCCGAAGGCACCCTGGCGTTTTCCAGGCGCATCACGCTGAAGCTCTCCGTTATCCCGACGCACAAGGTGCTGGGCGTCGTGCACTTTCCGACGTTCTACCAGGCGATGGATCTGACGCGGCACATCGTCACCCTGGATGCGGACGCGGTGGAACTGGTGGACCGGACCATGATCGACCTGGCGCGCGGCAATGCCACGTTTCGCCCGATCGTTGACCGGTTTCTGCAGGGAGAGCCGCAAGCCATCCTGCTGGTGGAATTTGCCGGCGAGGACAAGGCCGCGCTGGTTGCGAGGCTGTCGCGGCTCGCCGAGCTGATGGGTGACCTTGGACTGCCCGGCAGCGTGGTGCAGATCGTCGAGCCCGCGCTGCAGAAGGAAATCTGGGAAGTTCGCAAGGCCGGCCTCAACATCATGATGTCGATGAAAGGCGACGGTAAACCGGTGTCCTTCATCGAAGATTGCGCGGTGCCGCTCGAGCACCTCGCCGAGTACACCGATCGCCTGACCAAGGTATTCGAAAAACACGGCACGCGCGGCACCTGGTATGCGCATGCCTCGGTGGGAACGTTGCACGTGCGGCCGATACTCGACATGCGCCGCGACGGCGCGGAAAAAATGCGCGCCATTGCCGAAGAAGCCTGTGCGCTGGTCAGGGAATACAAAGGCGCATTTTCCGGCGAACATGGCGACGGCCTGGTGCGCTCCGAGTGGATCGAGCCGATGCTCGGGTCGCGGCTCACCGGCGCTCTGGCGCAAATCAAGGCGCTGCTCGACCCGAAGGGCCTGATGAACCCGGGCAAGATCGTGCGCCCGACGCGCATGGACGACCGCAGCCTGTTCCGCTACAAGCCCGGCTACCGCACGCAGCACATCGACACCGCGCTCGACTGGTCGGCCTGGGGCGGCTTCGCGCCCGCGATCGAGATGTGCAACAACAACGGCCACTGCCGCAAATTCGATGCCGGCACCATGTGCCCGTCCTACCGCGCCACCGGCGACGAACAGCATCTGACGCGCGGACGCGCCAATACACTGAGGCTGGCGATCTCCGGCCAGCTCGGCCCCGACGCGCTGGTGTCGGATGCGATGCGCGACACCATGGATTTGTGCGTCGGCTGCAAAGGTTGCCGTCGCGAATGTCCGACCGGCGTGGACATGGCGCGCATGAAGATCGAGTTCCAGCACCAGTACGGCAAACGCCATGCGCTGTCGCTGCGGCAGAAGCTGATCGCGTATCTGCCGCGCTATGCCGCTTTCGCTGCGAAGGTCGCGCCGCTGCTGAATCTGCGCGACGCCATTCCCGGCGCCGCCTGGCTTACGGAAAAACTCTTCGGCCTGAGCGCGCGGCGCAGCCTGCCGCGCTGGTCTTCGCGACCTTTCGTCTCACCGGCCAAACCGGCCACACCCGGCCGCTCCGATCGCGATGTCGTACTGTTCGTCGACACCTTCTCGCGCTGGTTCGAACCGGACAATGCGCGCGCGGCACAAGAGGTGCTCGCGGCCGCCGGCTATCAGGTGATAGTCGCCTCGCCGGCGGACAACGGGCGTCCGCTGTGTTGCGGCCGGACATTCCTCGCCGCGGGCCTGGTGGAAGAAGCGAAGACCGAAGCACGCCGCATGTTGCAGGCGCTGAAGCCTTACGTCGAACGCGGCGTCGCGATAGTCGGGCTGGAGCCGTCCTGCCTGCTGACCTTGCGCGACGAGTATCTGGCGATGGGGTTCGGCGACGAAGCGGTTGCGCTCGCGCAGCGCGCGCTGCTGTTCGAGGAATTCATTGCTGCGCAGGCGCAGGCCGGCAATCTGCGCCTGGACCTCGCTGCGCTTTCCGCCGACACCGCCCTGCTGCACGGGCATTGCCACCAGAAGGCGTTCGACGCGATGCCGGCGGTGCGCAAGGTGCTCTCGATGATTCCCGGCCTGAAGGTCGAATCCGTGGAATCGAGTTGTTGCGGCATGGCGGGCAGTTTCGGCTACGAGGCCGAGCATTTCGACGTCAGCATGAAGATGGCGGAACTGTCGCTGTTACCGGCCTTGCGCAAGGCGAAGCCGCAAACCGTGATCGTCGCCGACGGCACCAGTTGTCGCCATCAGATCCATGACGGATGCGGCCGCGAGGCATTACATGTGGCAAGGGTGCTGCAAATGGCGCTCAGGAAATGACTGCTGCTGGCGCAGCCGCGGCTGAGGAACCCACGATTGAACGAGAACCTGAAACGCTTTCTGCTTTATTACCTGCCGTTGCTCGCAAACATCGGGTTGATCGCCTACCTGATCTGGCAACTCAACCTGGTGCCGTATTTCCAGCGCCAGGGCGAATTGCAGATTTTTTCCGTGCTCTACGCAATCGGCGGGCTGGTCGTCGCGGTATCGGGCGTCACTGCATTTATCCACGTCATTGCAAACCAGAAAGGGCCGCGCCGGCTGTTCGCGCTGTCGCTGGTGAACACCATCGTGCCGACGCTGCTGCTGTTTGTGCTCCTCCGGTCGGGGTGAAGGATGGGTTAAATCAGCTCTTACCACGGCGAAAAGACTCTCTCTCACCGCAGAGGACGCGGAGGACGCGGAGGAAAACCGGAGGAAATGAAAGCCGGGCCATGGAATGGCGGCCGATTGATAATGATTGCCAACAGCCACGGCAGGCTTGGTATCCACGTCACTGATCCCGTTCGTTCCCCCTCTTGTCTTTCCTCTGCGTCCTCCGCGTCCTCTGCGGTGAGCGCTGGATTCAGGTAACAAGGAACACGTCATGACAGAATCGAAATGGAAGTTTCACGGCGTCCGGGTGGTCAAGGCGG
>JBDTRK010000173.1:0-5838 GCA_039931685.1 Betaproteobacteria bacterium
CGAACAAGGGGAATTTAGATGACGCAAGTACCGCAGAAACCGCTGGTCCCCAATAACACACTGATCACGAAGACGACCGAGGAAGGCAGGGCCTTGGCGGTCATGCTTGCCCGCAATTCAATCCACGCAATGCAGGGTGAGTTGGAGACATTGAAAGCTGGCCGCGCACAATATGCGCACGATCCTCAGGGTCTGATTGCGGCGAGTCATGTGATAGCAGTGGAATTTGCCACCATCGCTGCTGCAAACGACTATTGGCGACAACAGTTGTGACCACGGCAGCAGCACTCGCACCTGCGCAAGCGACAGGGAGCCAGGCTGTTTCAGCAAGGAGGCGTTGCCAGTTAAGACGATGACCATTCCGCCGCAATCGTGCGTGTTAACCCAATCAGGAGTTCAATTCATGCGTGCGTCAACGAGAGCATCTTGCACGGCAATTGTTTTAGCTTGTCTTGGCCCGGCGGCAATTCTCGCCGCCTTTATCGCAACCTGCGCCCGTGCCGACGGGCCCGCCCCGCAAACCGTCCAGCCGAATCAGACTCCGCAAGACCTCGTCAATGCGTTGCACGCAGCGTTTGGTGTTCATCACGCGCGCGCGGTGCATGCGAAAGGGATCATTCTCGAAGGCCAATTCGCGCCGGACAAGGCAGCCGCGTCACTTACCAAGGCAGGGATCTTCGTAAGCGCGTTGCTCCCCGTAACTGTTAGATTTTCCGATTTCACCGGCATTCCCGACATACCGGACAACATTGGCGACGCCAATCCACGGGGCTTTGCGTTAAAGATTATGGCGAAGGATGGTGAGACCTTCGACATCGTCACGCATAGCTTCAACGGTTTTCCCACGTCCACCAGCGACGAATTCGCAGCGCTACTGCGCAGTATCGGCGCGAGTGGCCCCCATGTACCCCACCCATCGCCCGTCGAGCAGTTTCTCGCCAGCCACCCTGTAGCCAAGCAGTTCCTTACAACGCAGAAGCCTCCGCCGGTTTCCTACGCGACAGCAGCCTATTTTGGCGTGAACGCGCTGAAATACACCAACGCTGCCGGGAAGAGTGTATTTGTGCGCTATCGATTCGTACCGCGCGCGGGTGAACAATACTTGACCGCCGACCAAGCGGCTGCGAAGGGGCCGAACTATTTGCGTGAGGAGATCACCGCGCGGGTGGCCAAGAACCCTGTCATCTTCGATTGGTATGCGCAGATCGCTGAAGGCACCGACAAGATCGATGACCCCTCCACGGCCTGGCCCGATAGCAGAAGGCTGGTCAAGCTGGGAACGATCACCATCACGGCGGTACGGGACGACGCTTCGACAGACAAGCAAACGATCTTTCTGCCCGGACAAGCTCACGCGGGAATCGAAGCTGCGGACCCAATGCTCGTGCTTCGGAACAACGCCTACCCGGTCTCGTTTGCGGGTCGCCAGTAGGTTCGGCGCCTCTTTCAGCCAGGAGACGACATAACTGAATTTCATTGATAGCAAACCTTCAACGGCGGCTTGTCGTATACCAGTCTGGTCGACAGCGGACGCCCACTGACGTAGTCGATGCCCAGATTATGATCGCATCGAACTTAGGGAGACCGGGCATGAACAGCTCCGCAATGACAGTATGGCCAGAACTGCATTACGACGAATGGAGTGCAACGTGCTCTACGCTGCACCGATGGACTCAGATCGCGGGAAAGATCCGGCTGGCACAGACGCCATGGCTGAATCACAGCTGGCATGTGCCGCTATACGTTACCGTCACGGGTCTTACCACGTCGCCGATTCCCTGCGGCAACAGATCGTTCGAGATCCGATTCGATTTTCACGAGCACGTACTCGTCATTGCCGTAAGCGACGGTGCATCAAGGCGATTGCCGTTGCGGCCGCAGTCCGTGGCGGACTTTTTCAGCACGGTGATGGGTGCGCTGCGTGATCTCGGCATCGCGGTTGCGATTACCGAGCTGCCATGCGAGATCGCAGGCGCCGTCCCGTTTAGTCAGGACACCACGCATGCGGCGTACGACGCGGAATACGTAGCTCGGTTCTGGCGCGTCCTGCTGCAGGCAGATCGTGTGTTCACATGTTTTCGCAGCGGCTTCATCGGTAAGTGCAGCCCTGTTCACTTTTTCTGGGGGAGCTTCGATCTCGCAGTCACTCGCTTCTCGGGCCGGCGGGCTCCGCCATTCGCGGGCAAGGCGCCTGGTCTGGCCGCCAAGGTAATGCAGGAGGCTTACTCCCACGAGGTGAGCAGTGCCGGATTCTGGCCAGGTGGCAACGGGGTCGATGCCGCGTTCTATTCGTATGCGTATCCCGAACCACCCGGTTTTAGGACAGCGCGTGTGCAGCCTGGCAAGGCTGTCTTCAGTGACACACTCGGCGAGTTCTTGCTTCCCTATGATGTCGTCCGACGCGCGGCTGATCCGGACGGAACCCTGCTCGCCTTCCTTCACAGCACATACGAGGCGGCTGCTTTATCCGCGAAGTGGGACCGTTCCGCACTCGAATGTCCGGAGGGCCGCGCTGGCATATGCCGCGGAATCGACTAAACGAGTACTGATCTGAGGTGAGTATCGCCGCAGGCGAAGCTTCTCCCGAGGTTCGCGAAGCCCGCGTAAGGTCAGCTCCCTGCGTTCATCGCGAGGACCAAAGTCCCTCGAGGGTGTCTGAGCAAGTGATTGCCAAGGCCCAAGGTTTTCCACAATACAACGCCAGAGGTGAAACATGGTTAACAACCAAAGCGCTCTTCAAGTTTTGGCACCAAGCCTGCTGAGTGTGCTGCGTATCGTCATTGCGCTACTGTTCATGATGCATGGAACCGCGAAGCTGTTTCACGTGCCGTATCAGCCGATGTTTGACAACCTCCAACTGATGTCCCTAATGGGACTCCAAGGTGTGTTGGAAGCCGGAGGAGGGTTGCTCCTACTCATCGGGCTGTTCAGCCGACCAGTCGCGTTCCTTCTATCTGGCGATATGGCGGTAGCGTACTTCATGGAGCATTGGCCGAAGAACTGGCTGCCGATCGTCAACGACGGCGACCTTGCCGTTCTGTTCTGTTTTGTATTCCTCTATCTTTTTGCTGCGGGCCCAGGTTCCTGGAGCATCGATGCGCGACTTCGTAGCAATGCTTAGCTGAGTTGACCGCGATTAGGAAGTTGGAAAAGCGCCGAAGCTAGGTTGCTTAGCGTCAGTTGTCAGCCGCCAGTTCGATCCGGTAGCGAGCTGAAGTTCGACCGGGTATTCGCAATGGGTACTATCGCGAGTCTCATAAGGACCGGTTTGGAGATTTCATTTCCACGCTTGGGACCCTGCGCTAGGTCCGCTGTATTTTGATACCTGTCGCTCCCGGTGAGATTTCCGTTAGCTCGTAACGCCCGCTCATGGCCGATACTGGTCCTTCACATACAACGTAGAACCAAATTGGCGTTGGACACGTTCCGTCAGATCGTACGTCCGAATCGCTTCGAAACCTTTCCTCTTTAGCTCTTTCACCCTTGCTCTGGTTTTTCGAACGGCTGATCCGGCTTCATTGCGAACGCCATCACGGCGCCGAGCAACATCAAACCCATGGATCCGACGAAGGGCAGGTTCCAGTCGCCGGTGGTGTCGATGATCCAACCCGCCACGACCGGCGAAACGATCGCCGCAAAAGCGGAGCCGACATTCATCAGGCCCGCTGCGGTGCCGGAGAACTGTGGCGCGATGTCCATCGGGATCGCCCACATCGGACCGATGGTCAGTTCGGCGAAAAAGAAACCCAGGCTCAGGCATACCACAGCCACCGTAAAATCCGGGGTGAACAGCATTGGCAGCAGTGAGAGCATGGCGCCAAGCATGCCGAACACGACAAGGTTGCGCCGTGCCACGGAGCGACTTCCGGTGCGCTGCAACAGCCAGTCGCTGGCCATCCCCCCGACAGTGTCGCCGACCACGCCCGCGAAAAAAACGCCGGAGGCAAACAAGGCGGAATGTTTCAGGTCCATGCCGTGACGCTGCAGGAAGTACAACGGAATCCAGCTCAGGAAAAGCCATAGCGTCCAGCCGTAGCAGAAATACACCAGCGTGACCGGCGCCATGCGCCGCACGAGCCTGCTCCATGGAACCGGGCGGCGTGCCTTGCCACCTGAATACGCGGGAAGAATCTGCAGCTCTCGCGGCGTGATGCCGGGATGGTCTTTGGGGTCATCACGAAAATAGAACACCCAGGCCAGAGTCCAGACCAGGCTCGCCACCCCGAGCAGGAAAAACGATCCGCGCCACGTCATCACCACCATCAGCCAGGCGACAATCGGTGGCGTGACGGCATTGCCGATGCGTGCGAAGGCGTGGGTGATGCCCTGCGCGAATCCGCGCTGCGAGGCGGTCGTCCAATGCGACATGGCGCGCGTGGCGGCAGGAAAGGTGGCGCCTTCGCCGAGACCGAGTAGCACGCGCGCGGCTAGCAATGAGGCGAGCCCGCCCGAAAAGCCGGTCAGGATGGTGGCCGCGGCCCAGACGATGCCGCAAATGAACAGCGTGCGGCGCGCGCCGAAACGGTCACCGAACCAGCCGCCGATCACCTGGAATACGAGATACGGATATGCGAAAGCCGAGAACACCAGGCCGACCTGCGTGTTGCTCAACCCCAGTTCCTGTTTGAAGGCGACCGCTGCCGTGCTGACATTGACGCGGTCGACGTAGGCGATGAAATACATAAGGCACAGCATCGCGAGGACGCCGTGGCTTGCGCTGATTTTTCTGATTTTCATGTCGGCGATACCCGGGAAGGTTGCTTGAAGTGTACCGTCACGTGGCGCCGCGCGTTAGCCCGCCCCGTGTGCTTCGGCCGCCGAATAGCGGACGGCCGCTTCCGGCCTGGCCTAGATCGGCAACGGAAAATTTATCGATGCGCTGCTGCGGACGTTTACAAGAGGCCTCGCTGTCTCGCATGACCCCGCAAGGCTGCCGTAGAAATATCGACATCGCTCATAGCAACCCGGACAGCGTGCATCGCAATCCTGGTTCATGTTCCGGGTTGGCTTGCCGGTCTCTGCCATTTCCGGTATATCTGGCCGATAAGCTGAAAAAATCCACGGGGGGATCGGATGAGACTGGTGCGCATTGCGGGAAAACGAAGCGAAGAAGAACAACCCGGTTCGACCGGCCGCTGCGCGGCGCAATGCGGAACATGCCAACAGCGGGCCCACATGACCGCCACCCGCGATGTCTAGCGGCGCCCCGGTGCTCGCAGCAGAACAAGCGCACATTCCGCCCGGCGCGGAACTCATCGCCGTCGATCACCTTTCCAAGCGCTACCAGGCCAGGACCGGCCCGGTCACCGCGCTTGACGACATCCACTTCCGCATCGCCGAGGGCGAATTCGTTGCGATCGTCGGGCCGTCCGGCTGCGGCAAGTCGACGCTGCTGAAGATCCTGACCGGACTCATCCCGGCTTCGCAGGGGGAGGCCCGCTTAAGCGGTACGCCAATAGCGGGACCGCGGCGCGATATCGGCGTCGTGTTCCAGTCACCCGTTCTCTTCCCCTGGCGCACCGTGCTCGGCAATGTCCTTCTGCCCGTCGACGTCCAGCACCTCGACCGGGTCCGGCTCAAGCAACTGGCGATGGAGCTGCTGGCCCTCGTCGGCCTGCAAGGCTTCGAGATGCGTTATCCATGGGAGCTGTCTGGTGGCATGCAGCAGCGTGTTGCCATGGTTCGCGCGCTCATTCACAACCCGGCCATTCTGCTGATGGATGAACCGTTCGGTGCGCTCGACGCCATGACGCGCGAGCAAATGAACCTCGAGCTGCAACGGATCTGGCTGGAGCGCAGGAAGACCGTCCTGTTCATCACGCACTCGATTCCCGAGGC
>JBDTRK010000174.1:0-5749 GCA_039931685.1 Betaproteobacteria bacterium
AGGAAGCCCTTCGATACCTCAGGGCGAACGGCTATTAAGCGAACAGTATTGAGGCCTGACCCCCGATGTTGGCTGCAAGCATAATTTGCTTTTCAGCGGAGCCAGCGTCAGATGGAAGTCATTCTTTTGGCTGAGGATGAATTCGAGCCGCCCTGGTCGCCATGCCTGCGAGATGTTTGCCGCCCTAACCCCTATTTGACAACGTTGCCTAATAAGCTACAATCGTAGCCAATTATGCAACATTCACTATCCGACCTGCTTTTCCCTACCTACCGTCGGCGCATCCTCGGCCTCTTGCTGTTGCACCCGGAGCTTTCGCTTCATGTGCGCGAGATCGCGAGGCGGACCGGGCTCGCGGCGGCCACGCTGAGTCGCGAATTGACGCGGCTGGCGGAGGTCGGGCTGCTCACGCGTGAAGCGCGCGGCAATCAGGTCGCGTATCGCGCCGACCTGACCTGCCCGATCCATGCGGATATTGCCAACGTGCTTCGAAAAACCGCCGGCCTCGCCGACGTTGTCGCCGATGCCCTGCTGCCGCTGACGGAGAAAATTCAAGTCGCGTTTATCTTTGGCTCGCAGGCGTCGGGTGCCACGAACGCCGGCAGCGATATCGATCTGCTGGTAATCGGCGATGCCGCGTTCAAGGAAATTGTGCGCGCCGTCTATGAAGCGCAGGCAAGCCTGGGCCGCGACATCAACCCGAAGGTCTTTTCACGCAGCGAATGGCAGGCGAAACACAAAGCGAAGGATGTTTTTGTACGCGACGTCATCGCCAAACCGAAAATTTTCCTGACAGGCAATGCCGATGACCTTGCAAAACTTGCTCGGCGTTAGCCTTGCGGAAGTGACGCCCGATCGTGCGACTGTCACGCGTTTGCTGGCGGCCGCGTCGAGAAACATCGCCGACGCAAAACTTGCCGCGCTCTCCGCCGAAAACCGCTTCGACGCCGCCTACAAAGCGATCATGCAGCTCTCGATGATCGCACTCCACGCTAACGGCTTTCGAACGCTGACCAGCAAACCCGGACATCACCAAACCGCCATTCAAACCCTGCCAAAGACGGTGGGGATCGCCGCAGAACAAATGATCGTGCTGGACGCGCTGCGCAAACTACGGAATGTTGCCGACTACTCGGGAGACCTGGTGCCCGAATCAGCGGTACGCGAATGCATTGAATCGGCGGAGGCATTGCGGGTGCATATGAAGGGCTGGCTGGGAACGAACAAACCAGAACTGGTTTGACTTGCTCTACAGGAATGCCGCAGCACATCGTATGCCTGTGGCGAAGGGAACTTCTCGAAACCTCATTCCCGTTCGCCCCCGGCTTCAAGCATACCGGGGCAGGCTCTGAGGTATCGAAGGGCCTTGCGGCATCAAACGAATCAAACACTTAGTTTGAGTGTGCTTCGATACGCGCAGCGTACCCTGTCCTGAGCGTATCGAAGGATCAGCACGAACGGAGGTAAATAGAAGTTCCCCGAAGTAATTCTCTAGCACTGGTGCGGCGTTCCAGGCACTTCCCGCCTGCAACCCGCGCCCGTACTAGACTCTAGCGCCAAATCAACGTTGTCAATCAAGCATGTTTGCGGAGAAAAACAAGCATAATATACGCAGAATATGCGGAGAATAATATTGATAATGCGGAGAATACATCGCATAATCTCCGCACAAGGTGCGCAGAATGACATACATACACGAACTGGCCGAATGGCCTGAATTCACTTGGGACGATGAAAGACTGGCCCCCAAACTAGCCGAGGTGCGCCATCGGCAAGGCCGGCTTCTCGGACGAATGGAGGGGCTGGGATTCAATCTGCGCAATGAAGCGGTGCTGGAAACCCTGACTCTCGATGTTCTCAAGTCCAGCGAGATAGAGGGAGAAATCCTCAATTCCGAGCAGGTACGTTCCTCTATCGCACGCCGGCTCGGCATGGATATCGCAGGGACCGTCGCGGTAGACCGCAACGTAGAGGGCGTCGTCGAAATGATGCTGGATGCCACGCAAAATTTCGATAAGCCGCTGACCACCGAAAGGTTATTCGGTTGGCACGCGTCCTTGTTCGCCACGGGTTATAGCGGCATACACAAAATAATCACGGGAAATTGGCGCGACGATGCCAACGGCCCGATGCAGGTCGTGTCAGGCCCCATCGGCAGGGAAAAAGTCCACTACGAAGCGCCGGCGGCACCGCGCCTGAAAGCGGAGATGGCCAGGTTCGTTGCATGGGCAAACAAGAAGGACGCTACCGACCCTGTCTTGCGATCGGCGCTGGCGCATCTGTGGTTCGTCACGATACATCCCTTCGACGACGGCAACGGGCGCATTGCCAGAGCCATTGCCGATTGGGCACTGGCGCGGTCGGAAGAGAGTGGGCAAAGGTTCTACAGCATGTCATCGCAGATTCGCGTGGAGCGAAAAGTCTATTACGACCTGCTCGAAACGACTCAAAAATCCAATCTGGACATTACCGATTGGATGGAATGGTTTCTCGATTGCCTGGGCCGTGCGATTGCCGGAACAGAATCGACGCTCGCCGGCGTTTTTCGTAAAACACGCTTCTGGGAAAAGAGCGCCGGTAAAACGATCAACGACCGACAAAAGTTGATGCTCAATAAACTCCTTGATGGGTTCGACGGAAAGCTGACGTCCACAAAGTGGGCGACGATCGCCAAATGCTCGCAGGACACGGCACAGCGCGATATTCAGGGATTGATTGATCAAGGAATACTCGTGAAGGATGCGGCGGGCGGCCGGAGCACAAGCTACTCACTGGCGGAATAGCAGATAACTGTCAATGCCGGAAAGCCTGCATAACAGATCAAAACCCTAGCACTGGCGCGGCGTTTCAGGCATTTTCGGCAGCTATCGCCTATCGCATCGAGGCAATTACCTGCAAAATGGAACCACTTTCATAAACGACTGACCAGTCCCGATTCCATGGGGCAAACACCAAGTACATGTCCACCATTCAGCCCCGCATCCCCGATATCGATTGGTCCAAGGGCTTCGATCCCCATTGGTGTAACGGCAGCCGGGCCATCACGCATTGGTTCAACGCGATGTCATTCATGTTGCCCGTGGGCGAAACATATTTCCACGAGACGGCCCGCGATGTCGCGAAGGAAATTAATTTATCGAACGATCCGCAACTTGCGGGCGAAGTGGGCGATTTCACGGTGCAGGAATCGATGCATGCCGCACAGCATCGCCACTACAATGAGTGCCTGGCGAAGCAGGGATTCGACAACATTGTCGAGCCTTCGAGTGCCTGGATGATAAAGATGGGCAGGCGGTTTCTGTCGCCGCTCACCAATCTTGCCGCTGTCTGCGCCTATGAGCACTACACCGCAATCCTGGCCGAACATTTGTTGAACTCGAATCCAAAATGGAAGAAGACGGCACCGGACATGGCGCTGTTCTGGGGCTGGCACGCGGTCGAGGAAACGGAGCACAAGGCTGTTTGCTTTGATCTTTATGTGGCGGCCGGCGGCGGTTGGCTTCGGCGTGCAAGCATGTTCATCGCCGTTTCATTCACGTTCTACTTCCTCTTCTTCATGCGCGCCTATATTTACCTTCTCCGCCGGGACCGCGAACTACTGCCACAAAAACAGGGGAATACGGTCTCGTTAAAACAAGCCTCGTTCGCCTTGCGCGGTCCAGTGGGATTTGCCTTTGCCGCAGTGATGGACTACCTGCGCCCGGGATTTCATCCGTGGCAACGAGACAATCGCGCACTGATGGAAGCCTGGCTCCGCGACAATGAAGCGCGTTTGCGCCCCATTCGTTCGTCGGTATCGTTCGTCCGTACGCAAGCTGGAGTCAATAGCGGCATGAGTGCCCTGTGAGCGTCAATCTTCCTTATTTCGACCTGGTATTGGAACGGTTGGAAAAAAACGATCCCGAATTTGAAATCGCATTCGGACGGCACGTTCATTGGGGCTACTGGGCAGATCCCTCGCGCGCCGTGCCCACAGCCGAAGACTATGCGATTGCTGCTGAAGCCCTGAGCCAGCAAGTCTATGGCGCGGCCCATGTGTCCGATGGACAGCAGATACTCGATGTGGGCTGTGGCTTTGGCGGCACCATTGCCAGCCTCAATGAGAATTTCTCCGATCTGAATCTTGTGGGTGTCAATATCGACGAACGCCAGCTGGAACGGGCGCGCCTGAAAATTACGGCCCAAAACGGCAACCGCATCGAGTTCAAGCAAGGTGATGCCTGTGCAATGCCGATTGCGGACCAGGCGTTTGATCGCGTGCTAGCGGTCGAGTGTATTTTTCATTTTCCTGATCGCCGCCGCTTCTTTGATGAGGCATTTCGCGTCCTGAAACCGGGCGGTTACCTCGCGCTGTCGGACATGATCCCCGCCGCCTGGTACGCCTCTGTTGCGCAACTGGGCGCAAGCGCCAGTCCCACGCGCCAGTTATTCGGGCAGTGCCGGGTGTGCACGATGAATGGCTATGAGAAACTCGCCGAAGAGAGTGGCTTTACGTTTACGTACAGGAAAGACATCACCGCAAACACGCTGCCGACTTATGCATTTTTGTTCGCCCTGAAACTGCAGCGGACCAACTCCAAATTCAGCCGCAGCGACTTGGGTATTCATGGCCTGAAGCTTACAGGGCGGCTCGGCCTGGTGCGGTACCAGGTATTGGGATTTCAGAAACCCGGATGAATTCGGTCTAATTAGATCTGGCCCCGGGATTCGTCCTTCGCCAGAAACCGGATGACCTCACTTGCCGCGACGTCGGAAAAAACCAGGCCGTAATGACCCACAGCAGTTATCGAAACGTTTCGCGCCCAGGCCAATGTGCCTGATTCCGTCGGGGAGATGACTTCATCGAAGCGGCTATAGAGACATAGCGCCGAGGGCGGCTCCGTCAGTGCCTCAGCGCGCGCAAGGCCATCCAGCCAGTTGCTGCCGATACGCATTTGTCGCGCGTTCTTGCCCAATAGCCAGCGCGAGTAGTGCGAGCCGTGATGCGGCGTGCCAAGGGTCACGAGTTTGGCGATGCGAGAACACGAATGGATCGCCAGATATCGCCGGCACACCAGTCCGCCCATGCTGTGGCCGATCAGGGTCACATGGGTCGCGCTCGTTTCTGTGCAGATACTCTCGATGCGTGCAGCCAGCTGCGCCGTAAACTCGTCGAGATCACTAGCGTAGTGACCTAAGGTAATTGTGTAAACAGGCCCCATGCCTGCGGCCGCCAGACGCTGGCGAAATTTCAACCACAGCCCTCGATTGCTGAAATGGCCGTGCACGAGCAGGATCGGCGCTGCATGCGGACCGCCGCATGGCTCGCTTCCCAACGCAAGATGTGGGAACGGCTGACTCCAGCTAAAGCAGACCAGGCGAGCGATGAACTCCCTGTACAGCGCTTTACTTGCGCCACCCCAATCCCGTGTATGCGCTGCCGAACCCCGGCTCGACAGCCGCGCCAATACGTGGGTTATCGTAGTCAGATAGAGCCGCCATAAAAGCGCCAGCAACGCCACCACGCCGACAATCTTCCACCAACTTGCGTCAACCCCCACCAGCAAGCAGACCAGCACTGCATAGAAGAGTACTTCTGCCAGCAAAACCCGTCGCAAAATCGTTTGTACCATTGGCTGATTCCATCAATCGTGCCGCGGCGACTTCATGCGGCTGCAATCGGCGACTGGCGAAACATGTAGCACATCAGGTTGTAGGGTCAGAAGACTGCAGCCTTCGAGGTGGTCGACGTCCTGGGCGATGCCCCCGA
>JBDTRK010000175.1:0-5723 GCA_039931685.1 Betaproteobacteria bacterium
GCCGAAACGGTGCCCAACGAAGACCGCATCTTCGAATACTTCAGGACGATCGCCGACGGCATCAGCATTCCAGTCGTGGTCCAGGACCATCCGGCTTCGTCCCAGGTGCATATGACGGCGGCGCTGCTGCTGCGGATCATCCGCGAAATTCCGCAGGTCGCGAGCATCAAGGAAGAAGCCGTACCTACTGCGCCCAAGATCCGCGCGCTGGTCGCGGGAATGAAGGAACGCAAGGTGCCCGTGCTGACCGGCCTGGGCGCGTTGTACGGACTGTTCGACCTGGAAGCCGGATCGAGCGGATTCAACACCGGATTTGCCTTTCCGGAAGCGCTGACGGCAATGGTGCGCGCTGCTCGCGCGGCGGACTGGAATAAAGTGCGCGAAATCTATACGCGCTTCCTGCCTCTGATCGTATTCGAGCAGCAGCCGGGTGTGGCGGTGCGCAAGGAAATTCTAAGACTGCGCGGCGCCATCGGCACGGGCAAGGCCCGCCATCCCGGCGCGGCGCTGCCACCCGCTACCGCGGACCAGTTGCGCAAACTGCTCGACGCGATTTTCCCCGGACAGGACTTGTCGCGTCCGGTCGTCGTCTAGGGTGCCGAACTTTCGAAGACGCGGTCGTTCGTGTCGGTCACGACGGCATGTAAGGCGCCGCCCCTTCCCGGCCGCACAGTGAAGCGAAAGACCGGATTCTCGCTGATCGAGAAATCCACGTCGGCAGTAAATATCAGTTCATCCCCGAGCGTCACCCGGACATTGCGCACGTAATACGGCGGATCGTACAAGTGCGTGAGTTGGTCCATGGCGAGTCCGGAGTTGTTCGGATGACGGATCATGAGCTGCACCGTTTCCGGTGCCGACGGTTCCGCCGGCGGATCAATTCGCCATTTCATCTGCCCCGTGCCATTCAAGCGCTCGGCCAGCGATTTGCCGGCGGGAGCCGAGCAGCCGCCGGCAGCCTTGATGAAGCGCTGCGCCATCAGCAGCGACCCGTCGGCCCGCTCGGCGATCGCACGCACCCAAGTGTATTCCTCCACGCGTACCCTCGTTTCCAGATCGAGACCGCCACTGGCTTCGCCGAATTCGACTATGCCGGCAATCGGCGACGGATTGCGGTCGATGACGATATAGAGCTTGCGCGTCGGCGCGTCGGTCGTCGAGGACCTGACGCGAATCGCCAGAGGAACCACCGCCGCGTCTGCCGCACGCGCGGGCATTTCCAAAACGATCCTTGCGGCGGTTGTATCGACAGCGATCGGACGTTCACCAAACAGATCTGCACGCACTTTGCGCCAGATTTCGGTGTCCGGACTTGCGCCTTCATCGACCGCGATACAGACCTGCGCAATCAGTGACAGCAACAGGACCGCGAAGCTGCAAATGGCGCCTCTCACCGGTTATTTAGCGCAGGAAACATGCGCGTCCGGCTCCTGCGACGGCGTCACGATAGCTCCGCGCCGCCTTTTGGGCGTCCGCATTATCGCGCAGCGCGGCGCCGCGATCGCCTGCGATGGTAACTGCCTTTGCCATGGTCTGGCCCTCGACGAAATCGTCGTACCTGTATATTTCGGCCAACCTGTCGATCGTGCACGAACATTTGTTCAACAGCTCGAATTTTCCGCCAGTATGATCGCGCATGCACTCCAGAACGAACTCGACCCGGTCCGTGGTCGGAAAATCGTTTGCCCTGCACGGCAACGCAAAAACAAGCGCCGCCAACGTGAACATTGCTCCTGTCTTTGTCATCATGGCACCTGCGTTCGGATGCTGACCGTGCCCCGGTTTCCCCCTAACGCTGCAGCTCCCCCTTCCCATTCACGATCGGAACGCCGTATTCGACGAGAAGCTGTGCAATGTCGTCGCGACTCTCGTCTAGCGCCTGCTGGACGACAGAGAGCCACGCCTTCTCGCCGTGGCGCACACCCATGGACACGCCGAAATCCATCCTTACGCCTGGCTCCGATCGCAACGGCAACACGACGAGTTCCGGCGAGGCAATGCGCCGGGCGAAATAGCCGCCGATCGGGCCCCATACAACCGCGGCATCTATTTTCCCGTTGACCAGATCGTCATTGATGATCTTGCCGGGATAGTAATCGGGATCGGCGTTCAGCAACCGGTAAGGCGCCGCCTGACCCAGAAGATCGTGCCTCTTCATCCAGTCGACCCCTGGCGTGCGCTCGTAGACGCCGATTTTAAGGCGCGACAGCAGGGATCTGTCGAGCGCGAGGAATTGATCCTCGCCGGCGACGTCGAGCTTGCGCCCTTTTGCATAGACCAGCACATAGGTCGAGCGGTAATAAGGCCGGGTGGTGGCGACCGCGGTGAAATCGGACGGCACGCCGGTCAGCAGGTCGCAGCGATACTCCGATTCGTTCGGCAGTTTGTAGCGGATCGTGTTGCGAACGATGTTCATCCGCTGAGGATAATGAAAAACCTCCAACGGCAAGTCGAGGTTGCGCGCGAGTATCGCAGCAATCTTGTTTTCGAAACCTTCGTCCTTGTCGTTGGAAAACGGAAGATTGTTCGGGTCGTCGCATACCTTGAGTGCACGCGGCTTCTGAAACGGCTCGTCCTGCCCCGTCGCGGCGCCGGCGATGACAAGCGCCGCCAGTGCGCACAGCGCGCCGCCAAGCCAGCAGCTACTTAAACTCTTCGACCTTGGAACGGGTGATCGCACCGTCGGATCGTCCTTTGAGGTAGGCATACAGATGGTCGATATTGGCCATCACGGTCTTGCTGGGTTTGAAGCTGGGCATGCCCTTCTCAAGCCTGCCTTCGGTCACGGTCTTCACGAATTCCTCCTTGGTCAGGATCTTCAAACGCTCGATCAGAGAAGGTCCGACCAGCCCTTGCTGGTTGGCACCGTGACAGCGGTCACACGCCGCGGCACGCCACGTCCTGAAGCCTTTCATGGTCTCGGTATCAACCTTGTAGCCATCATGCACCTCGTAAAGGGGTTCGTCGGCGCGGCAGGCAAGGCAGAGTAAAAGCAGAACTGGCACTACCGCAAAGCGCAAAGGCTTCATTTCAAACTCCGGAGAAATGGGACCGTCCAATGAGAAGGCGTCCCGGCCCGAGGGCCCGGACGCCTCCAAGAACGCACGAATTGCCGCTTTGGTTTATTTCTGCGGCAGTGCGAAGACGGTCAATGATCCGCCAAGCTCAGTGTAGTTCGCGAGTTCCTTGTAGCCACCCACCGCGCCCAGGCCGTCGGCATCCTTTTCCAGGCCGGCCGCAAGGCCGATACCGGCCCAGCCGCCGATTCCCGAAAATACCCCGATGTACTGCTTGCCTTTGTGCTGATAGGTGAAGACGTTGCCGATGATGCCGGACGGCGTCTTGAACTTGTAGAGTTCCTTGTTGATGTTCTTCGCATCCACGCACTTGAGATAACCTTCCAAAGTGCCGTAGCACGCAATGCCGCCGGCCGTGGAAAGCGCGCCGCTCCAAACCGAGAATTTCTCGCCATGGCTCTGCACAATCTTGCCCTTGCCCGCATCCCAGGTGATGAAGTTACCCATATTCTTTCCGCCCGGTGCCGGAAACATCGCCAGCGTTGCGCCGACATAGGGCTGGCCGGCGACATAATCGACCGCAAACGGTTCGTAGTCCATGCAGACATGGTTTGTCGGTACATAGAACAGCCCGGTATTCGGGTCGAACGACGCAGGCTGCTCGTCTTTCGAACCAAGTGCCGCTGGGCAGACGCCCTTGGTATTCTTTTCTGGGCCGTTTTGCGCCGTCGAGTACCGTGACACCACCTGCGGACGGCCGGTCTTCATGTCGACATGCGTCGCCCAGTTCACGGCCGGATCGTACTTCTCGGCCACCAACAACGCGCCGTTGGTCCGGTCGAGCGTGTACCCGAAGCCGTTGCGGTCGAAGTGCACCAGCGCCTTGGTCATCTTGCCTTTGACGGGGATGTCGGCCAGGATCATCTCGTTGATGCCGTCGAAGTCCCACTCGTCGTACGGCGTCATCTGATAGACCCATTTCACCTTGCCGGTATCCACATCGCGGGCCCAGATGCTCATGGACCACTTGTTGTCGCCGGGGCGCTGGGCCGGATTCCAGGTGCTGGGATTGCCGCTCCCGTAGTACATCAGATTCAGGTTCTTGTCGTAGCTGTACCAGCCCCAGGTGGTGCCGCCGCCGATCTTCCATTGGTCATCCTGCCAGGTGCTTAGCGACGAATCCGCGCCGACTGGCTGAACCTTGCCGTCTTTCCAGGTTGTCGTCGTCTCCGGATCGATCAGCATCTCGTCGTCCGGACCCACGCTGTAGCCCCGCCACACCATATCGCCGGTATTAATGTTGTATGCGGAAATATAGCCGCGCACGCCCCACTCGCCGCCGGAAATGCCAGTGATCACCTTGTCCTTGAACACGTGCGGAGCATTGGTGTTCACCGCGCCGAGCGACGGATCGCCGTTCTTGACCGACCAGACAACCTTGCCGGTACTGGCGTTGAGCGCCACCAGCATGCTGTCCGCCTGTTGCAAGAACACCTTGCCTTCGGCATAGGCCAGACCGCGATTCACCGTGTCGCAGCACATCTGCGGAATGACGGCCGGATCCTGCCTCGGCTCGTACTTCCATTTGATCGTCTGGGTATTCAGGTCGATTGCGAACACTTTGTTCGGAAAAGCACTGTGCAGGTACATCATGTCGCCGATGACAAGCGGTGAACCTTCATGGCCGCGCAGAACACCGGTAGAGAACGTCCATGCCACTTGCATCTTGCCGACGTTGCCGGTATTTATCTGCTTGAGCTTGCTGTAGCGCTGGTTGTACATATCGCCAGCCTGCATCGCCCAATTTGCGGGATTGGCAATGTTCTTTTCGACGTCGGGGTTGGCCTGTGCGATCCCTGTCACAGCGACCAGCGCCAACAGCACTGTCAGGTACCAGAACTTGGTTCTCATTTCTCCTCCTGCTTGAATATTTTTTGAAGTGGAACGAGGACTTCACTCACATCGCCCCGCGGTCAAGCAACGCACCATCTGTGTCGCCGTATCGGCACACACATTCATTTCAGGCACACGCGTTCCGCGCAGCAATCACACCGAACGTGTGCGGCTATGACAGCACAGAGGATTTACAGGGTCAATGATTTTCCAGAACGAAAATCGGCTGCATTGCAGCGCAGTTTTTCGGCGAGTGTTTCAGTTCTGGACAACTGTTTCAGGATGAATCAGGTGCGCACAGCGCGTTGGACTGAAACAATCCTTCACAAAAACGGGAACGCGACGCCGCGATCCGCGTACCGTCAGTGGTCGCGCTCCGTCCCGACAGAAGGCGCGACAGGCAGGAAACCCGTTTGCTTGAGTTTGCGATAGAGCGTCGTGCGGCTCACGCCGAGCTGACGGGCGGCTGCGGAAATATTGCCGTTGTTATGGCGGATCGTTTCCTGGATCGCATGCAATTCAATTTTTTCAAGGCTGTCGGTTGCGCTCATGTAGGCGGCGGAGGGTCCCGTGCCCCGCTGCATCTGCGCGAGAAAATCCTCCGGCAGGTGGCGCGGCTCTACTATCTGGCCGTCATCGACCATCGCCATCGCTGTTCGGATCACCGAATGCATCTGGCGCACGTTACCCGGCCAGGGATGGTGCACGAATATCTGCAGCACTTCTTCGGACATGCCGATGCGGCGCGAAGCGCCGCATTCCTTTTCGTCGAGCGACTTCGCCAGTTCGACGATATCGCTGCGCCGGCGCAGC
>JBDTRK010000176.1:0-5716 GCA_039931685.1 Betaproteobacteria bacterium
CGGCTACGCCGTCTGGGCTGTTCAGATCCTCTGGAGTCTCTGACACATGGCCATCCCGGTCAGAAAATTCGATGCGGTAATCGTAGGCGCCGGCGGTGCCGGTATGCGTGCTTCCCTGCAACTCGCCGAGGCGGGTTTCAAGGTCGCAGTGTTGTCCAAGGTTTTCCCCACCCGCTCGCATACAGTTGCGGCGCAAGGGGGCATCGGCGCGGCGCTCGGCAACATGGGCGAGGACAGCTGGATGTGGCACATGTACGACACCATCAAGGGTTCGGACTGGCTGGGCGACCAGGATGCCATCGAATTTCTGTGCCGTGAGGCGCCGAAGGTCGTCATCGAACTCGAGCATTTCGGCATGCCGTTCGACCGCAACGCGGACGGTACGGTTTATCAGCGGCCGTTCGGTGGTCACATGCAGAACTTTGGCGCGGGGCCGGCGGTCCAGCGCTCCTGTTGCGCGGCTGACCGCACCGGGCATGCGATGCTGCATACGCTCTACCAGCGCAACGTACGCGCGAACACGCATTTCTTCGTCGAATGGATGGCGCTCGATCTGGTTCGCGACGCCGCAGGCCAGGTTCTGGGCGTGACCGCGATGGAAATGGAGACCGGGGAAGTCTCGATCCTGCACGCGCGTGCCGTATTGTTCGCGACCGGCGGCGCCGGGCGTATCTATTCGGCCAGCACGAACGCGTATATCAACACGGGCGACGGACTGGGCATGGCCGCGCGCGCCGACATCCCGCTGGAAGACATGGAATTCTGGCAGTTCCATCCCACCGGCGTGGCAGGCGCCGGCGTGCTGATTACTGAGGGGGTGCGCGGAGAAGGGGGTTATCTGCTGAACAAGAACGGCGAGCGTTTCATGGAGCGCTATGCCCCTAACGCCAAGGATCTTGCCAGCCGTGACGTGGTGTCGCGGGCCATGGCCACGGAGATCAAGGAGGGCAGGGGCTGCGGTCCAGAGGGCGACTATTTGCTGCTCAAGCTCGATCATCTGGGCGTGTCGCTGATCGAGGACAAGCTGCCAGGCATTCGCGAAATCGCGAAGAAATTCGCCAACGTCGATCCGGTCAAGGACCCGATTCCGGTCGTGCCGACCTGTCATTACCAGATGGGCGGCATTCCCACCAATTATCGTGGTGAAGTCGTCGCGCCGCATGCGGGTAATCCGGAAGCGGTCGTACCAGGGTTTTATGCGGCGGGGGAATGCGCCTGCGCGTCGGTGCATGGCGCCAACCGGCTCGGCACCAATTCTCTGACTGATCTGCTGGTTTTCGGCAAAGCCTCCGGAGATACGATGATTCGCTTCCTCAAGGAAAATCCGGTGCTCAAGGACCTGCCAAAAGATGCCGCGGACAAGACCTCCGCGCGGCTGGCGCGCCTCGACGGCCAGAAGGACGGCGAAAGTGTTCATGAAGTGGGTGCTGAAATGCGCCGCGTGATGCAGGCTCATTGCGGCGTCTTCCGCTTTCCCGACATGCTGGTGGAAGGTGTCAGGAAGATCAAGGAAGCGGCGCAGCGCGTACAGCGCACCGGCATCCGGGACAAGAGCAAAGTGTTCAATACCGCTCGCGTCGAGGCGCTGGAACTCGACAATCTCATCGAGGTGGCCATGGCGACGATGGTGTCGGCCGAAGCGCGCAACGAAAGTCGCGGCGCGCACGATCGCGCCGACCATCCTCAGCGCGACGATGCCAACTGGCTCAAGCACACGCTCTGGTACAAGGAAGACAATCGGCTGGACTACAAGCCGGTGCACATGAAGCCGCTCACGGCGCAAAGCATCGAGCCGAAGGTCAGGACGTATTGAAGAAACCGGGCCGAGGCAATGCTGTCGCCCCATGCGCTGAGTTAACGGAGACGAAATGAAATTCAGAATTTACCGCTTTGATCCGGACCGGGATTCGCAGCCCAGGATGCAAGACTACGATGTGGAGCTGCAGCCGACCGATCGCATGCTGCTCGATGCGTTGATCAGGATCAAGTCGATTGACGATTCACTTTCGCTGCGCCGCTCGTGCAGGGAAGGGGTATGCGGGTCGGATGCGATGAACATCAACGGCAAGAACGGGCTGGCCTGCATTACCCGGCTGACCGATCTGAAGCAGCCGGTGGAGTTGCGCCCTCTGCCGGGTTTGCCGGTGATTCGCGATCTGATCGTAGACATGACGCAGTTCTTCAAGCAGTACCACTCGATCAAACCCTATCTCGTCAATAATGAGCCCGAGCCGGAAAAAGAGCGGCTGCAGTCGCCTGCAGAACGCGAGGAGCTCGACGGATTGTACGAATGTATCCTGTGTGCCTGCTGTTCAACGGCATGCCCCTCGTTCTGGTGGAATCCGGACAAGTTCGTCGGTCCCGCGGGGTTGTTGCAGGCGTATCGTTTCCTCGCCGACAGCCGCGATGAGGCCGCCAGTGAGCGGCTCGACAACCTGGAGGATCCTTACCGGCTGTTTCGCTGCCATTCGATCATGAACTGCGTAGATGTGTGCCCGAAGGGACTCAATCCGACGCGCGCCATCGGCAGGATCAAGGATCTGATGGTCAAGCGGACGGTATAGCCTCGCCATGTCGGAGGCAGATCGGATTCGCTGGCAGTGTCGGCGCGGACTGCTGGAGCTTGATCTGGTCCTGGCGAGATTTCTGGAACGTCAATTGGAAAATCTGATGCCAGCGGAGGTTGCCGCATTCAGGCGATTACTTGACTATCCCGACAACGATTTGTGGGACCTGCTGAATGGAAAAGTGCGGTCGTCGGATCCCGAACTGGTCGCCATCATCAAATTAATTGAATAAATATTATTGCGCCGCATCCTGATAGGGTCTGGATACAAGAAGCTGTTAAACTTAAAGCTTTAATCGGCTGAAAAAGGGCGGGGAAATGGAAAAACAGCGCACCGCAGCAATCTCGTTTAACGATGGCGCACAGCCTATTGAATTCCCCGTGCTGAGCGGTTCTATCGGGCCGGACGTGGTCGACATCCGGACTTTGCACGGCAAGTCAGGCAAGTTCACTTACGACCCCGGATTCCTGTCCACCGCCAGTTGCCGCTCCGCCATCACCTACATCGATGGCGAAGAGGGGGTGCTGCTGTATCGTGGCTATCCGATCGAGCAACTTGCCGAGCATTGTGATTTTCTCGAAGTCTGCTATCTCCTGCTGATCGGCGAACTGCCGAACCGGGAGCAGAAAGAAAGGTTCGTTACGACCGTCACCCGGCACACGATGGTCCACGATCAGCTCAACAATTTTTTCCGCGGCTTCCGCCGCGATGCGCATCCGATGGCGGTCATGGTTGGCACCGTGGGCGCGCTGTCCGCGTTTTATCATGACTCGCTCGACCTCAACAATCCGGCACACCGGGACATTTCCGCATTTCGTCTGATTGCGAAGATGCCGACGATCACTGCGATGGCCTACAAATACACGACCGGCCAGCCTTTCATGTATCCGCTGAACACTCTTTCCTATTCCGCGAATTTCATGCGCATGATGTTCGCTGTGCCGGCGGAGGAGTACAAAGTGAATGAAGTCCTGGTACGGGCGCTCGACCGGATTTTCATCCTGCATGCCGATCACGAGCAGAATGCGTCGACGTCGACCGTCAGGCTGGCCGGCTCGTCCGGGGCCAACCCGTTTGCCTGCATCGCGGCCGGAATCGCCTGCCTCTGGGGGCCTGCTCATGGAGGCGCCAACGAGGCCGCGCTCACCATGCTCGAAGAAATCGGCGATGTCTCAAAAATCGGTGAGTTCATTGCCAAGGTCAAGGATAAAAATTCCGGCGTAAAGCTGATGGGCTTTGGTCACCGGGTGTACAAAAACTACGATCCGCGCGCCAAGTTAATGCGCGAGACGTGTCACGAGGTGCTCCACGAACTCGGGTTGCAGAACGATCGTCTGTTCAAGCTGGCAATGGCACTGGAAAAAATTGCCCTTGAGGACGAATATTTCGTGAGTCGCAAGCTCTATCCAAACGTGGATTTCTATTCCGGCATCGTGCAGCGCGCGCTTGGCATCCCGGTTTCCATGTTCACTTGTATTTTCGCCCTCGCGCGCACGGTTGGCTGGATCGCGCAATGGAACGAGATGATTGCCGATCCGGAGCAGAAAATTGGCCGGCCCCGGCAGCTATACACAGGGGCCAGCAAACGCGACGTGATGCCGATCGATAAGCGCTAGGTAATACGCCAATGGTCATCGAGAGGCAGGTTGATGCGGCGGGTAAATGCTTCTGCCTCATTTACGGCTGTTCAGCATTCACGACTCTGAAGAGGTAAATCGTCATGATGAAGGAATCCCTCGGCAGCTCTTATCTGTTCGGCGGCAATGCGCCCTTCATCGAGGATCTGTACGAGACTTACCTCGACAATCCCGAGGCGGTAACGCCCGAATGGCGGCGTTACTTCGATCAAATGCAGCAGCAATCCGGCGCACTGCGCGACGTTGCGCACGCGCCGGTTGTCGAGTCGTTTATACGTCTGGCCAAAAAACGCGGCAACGGTCACGCCCATGCGCCGACCAGCGCCGTGGCGACGGTGGAAAAGAAGCAGGTTTCGGTACTGCAACTAATCAACGCCTATCGCTTCCTGGGCGTTCGCCATGCCAGCGTCGATCCGCTCAAGCGCTTCGAAAAGCCGATCGTTCCCGAGCTCGATCCCGCCTTCCACGGTCTCACCGAAGCCGACATGAACCTGGTCTTCAACAGCGGATCGTTGGTCGGGCCGGAGCAGATGCCGCTGCGGGAAATCCTGCGCGCGGTCAAGGAGACCTACTGCGGGTCGATCGGCATCGAGTACATGTACATTACGGACACCCAGGTCAAGCGCTGGATCCAGCAGCGCTTCGAAGGCATCCGTTCCCAGCCTGGCTACGACGCCGAATTCAAGCGCCATATCCTCGAGCGCCTCACGGCCGCCGAAACCCTGGAGAAGTACCTGCATACGCGCTATGTCGGCCAGAAACGTTTTTCACTCGAAGGCAGCGAAAGCGTCATCCCGCTGCTGGATCACGTCCTGCAGCGCGCGGGAACCAAAGGCATCCAGGAAACAGTCATCGGCATGGCACATCGCGGGCGGTTGAACGTTCTCGTCAACACGCTCGGCAAGATGCCAAAGGATCTGTTTTCGGAGTTCGAGGGAAAGCAGGTCGAGCAACTGCCGATGGGCGACGTCAAGTATCACCAGGGCTTCTCGTCGGACATCATGACGCCCGGTGGCCCGATGCATTTGACGCTGGCATTCAATCCGTCGCATCTCGAGATCGTTAATCCTGTCGTCGAAGGATCGGTCAGGGCGCGACAGCACAGGCGCAAGGACCGGGACGGCACGCAGGTGCTGCCCATCGTGCTGCACGGGGATGCGGCGTTCATCGGGCAGGGCGTGGTCATGGAGACGCTCAACCTGTCGCAGACGCGCGGTTACGGAACCGGCGGCACAGTTCACGTGATCGTCAACAACCAGATCGGCTTCACCACATCCGATGCGCGCGACACGCGTTCGACCATTTTCTGCACGGACGTGGCAAAAATGGTCGAAGCGCCGATCTTTCACGTCAATGGCGATGATCCTGAAGCCGTGTCGCTGGTCACCGAGATCGCCCTGGATTTCCGCATGGAATTTCACAAGGACGTCGTCATCGACCTGGTGTGTTTCCGCAAGCTCGGCCATAACGAACAGGATGAGCCGATGGTGACGCAGCCGCTGATGTACAAGC
>JBDTRK010000177.1:0-5588 GCA_039931685.1 Betaproteobacteria bacterium
GACTGTCCTGCCCGATGTACTTCGCGATCTCGTCGACGTCGCGCTCAGCGCGCTTTGTCCAGCGCAAGCGCAAGTTTCTTCTCCCACTTTGACTTCAGGCGCGCGTGGTCGATGAAGCGCCCGCTGTCGGCGTCGCGCAAACCTTCCTGTATGGCCGCGATCTGCCATTCGTTCAGCTCGACGAACTGCCGCACCGCTTCGGCGGCGAGCGCGGCGCGGCTCCGATCGGTCGCCTTGGCCAGCTTGTCGAGGCGCTTCCTCACGTCGGGATCCAGCCGGAGCGTCACGGGTTCAGTCATCATGCCTCCTGTATACAATGAATACATTTTCGGCTGAAGCGGGTGTCGTGTCAACCTGACCCCAGGTTTCGGCGGGCGCCGCACGCTGTGCTCTGCGGAAGATCAAGGAATTCCCCCGCAGGTTGACGGCGCGGTCCCAGCCGATTCAGGAAGAGGGAGACGGGATCGATGCACGCGCCGACCGGCGGCTTGGCGGATCGCGTCGCTTCTGGAATTGAGCGACCGGCGACGGGGCCGCGAATTGGATCCGATGCGTGATTCGGCGAAGGAGGTGGACGCGAGTGCGCCGCGCCCGCCCCCCTTGCCTTTTTGCAGCGCCTGTTGATCAGGCGTCAGGCGTCGTACTTGAACGACAGGGAGACTCGCGCGCGATAGGCGACGACCTTGCCGCCTTCGATCTTCATGTCGAGCTTGCTCACTTCCGCGATGCGCAGATCGCGCAGCGACTTTGCTGCGGTCTCGACGGCTTTTTTCGCGGCATCCTCCCACGAGGTCGCGCTGGTGCCGATGATCTCCGTGACACGGTAAACGCCGGATTCCGTTCCCTTCTTGGCCATGTTCGCTACTCCTTGCCGTAGGGAGGCAGGAGGACCAATTCCTCGTGCCTCGCAGGAAGCATTATAGGCGCGCTGTCGACCACCTTGCTGGCGCTAGCGCTCGCCCTTGCGATAAGGCTTCATCAGCGCCTGCGGGTAACTGGCCCTGCGCGCCACCAGCACCAGCGCGACGATCGACAGCACATAGGGCAACATCAGGTAGACCTGGTACGGCATCACAGCGAAGCTGGATTGTTGCAAGCGCAGTTGCAGCGCATCGAAAAAAGCGAACAGCAAGGCGCCAAGCAATGCCTTCCCCGGCCGCCACGAGGCAAATACGACCAGCGCCACGCAAATCCAGCCGCGCCCGTTGACCATGTTGAAAAAGAAGGCGTTGAACGCGGACAAGGTCAGAAACGATCCGGCAACGCCCATCAACGCGGAGCCGGCGACGATGGCGCCGGTGCGCACGGCCATCACGGAGACGCCCTGACCTTCGGCGGCGTGCGGATTTTCACCCACCATGCGCACGGCCAGGCCGACGGGTGTGCGATATAGCGCGTAGGCGATCAACGGCACCAGCAGAAGCGCGAACAACGTGAGCGACGTTTGATGCGCGAGGATCGGCAGTCCGATCCAGTCCATTTCGGCAAACGGAACGATGGTCGGCGGTGTGCTGACCTTGGGAAAGCTCACGCGGTATCCGTAATAGCTCAAGGCAGAGGCCAGCAGCGTGACACCAAGCCCGGACACATGCTGCGACAATGCAAGGCCCACCGTGAGGCCCGCGTGCAGTAGACCGAACACGGCTCCCGTCAACGCCGCCGCGACTACGCCCAACCACAACGGCGCCCCGGCATACACAGCGAGCCAGCCGGTGAAAGCGCCCGCCACCATGATGCCCTCGATCCCGAGATTCAGGATTCCGGCGCGCTCGCACAACAACACCCCGAGCGTGCCGAGGAGCAACGGCGTGGCAATGCGCAGCACCGCGATCCAGAACGACTGGTTGATGACGATGTCGAGCAATTCGCTCATCCGAATCGAATCCGGTATTGGGTCAGCATGGTGGCCACCAGCACCGAAATCAGCGACGCTGCCACGATCACATCGGCGATATAGGTCGGCACACCGATGACGCGGCTCATGCTGTCGGCGCCCACCAGCACGCCCGCGACAAACACACTGGCGGCGATCACGCCCAGCGGATGCAGCGCGGCGAGCATCGCGATCACGATGCCGGCGTAGCCATAGCCGGGCGACATGTCGAGCGTCACGTAGCCGGTTCGTCCCGCGACTTCGATCGCACCGGCCAATCCTGCCAGCGCGCCGGAGAGCAGCGCGACGATCACCACGGTGCGGGTCACGGGGACGCCGGCAAAGGCGGCCGCGCGCGCGTTGGCGCCGGCAGCACGAATGTCGAAACCAGGCACCGTGTATTTCAGCAGCGCCCACAGGCCGGCGGCCAGGGAGACCGCCCACAGCAGGCCGGTGTGCACCCTTGTTTGCGGAATCAGTTTCGAGAGCTCGAGATCGCCCACCAGAGCCACGCTTTGCGGCCAGCCCATAGCGGTCGGATCTTTCATCGGACCGTCGAGCATCAGCGATACCGCCAGCAGGACGATGAAGTTGAGCAACAACGTAGTGACCACCTCGTCCACGCCGAGCTTCAACTTCATCAACGCCGGCCCGAGCAGCAGCAGCGCGCCGGCCACGGCCGCGCCGAGCATCATCAGGACGAACAGCACAGGGGGCGGCAGATCGAAGCCCGTGCCACCGTGCAAGCCGCCCACGGCAATCGCAGCCAGGGCTCCGGCATAGAGCTGTCCTTCGGCCCCGATGTTGTAGAGGCGCGCCTTGAACGCCACGGTTGCCGCCAGACCGGTAAGCATGAGTGGAATCGCGCGCGTGAGAGTCTCGCTCACGGCGAAGACCGATCCGAAGCCGCCGCGCAGCAGCAAGCCATAGGTTTCGCCGACTGCCGCACCGGCCCACAGCACCAGCAGCGAGCTGACCAGGAGCGTGAACCCGACGGCGCCGATCGGCGCCAGTATCAGCGCGGCACCGGATGCGACCTCGCGTCGCTCGAGCCTCACGGCCCCGCCGTTTGCGTTTCCCGCGAGGAATCGCCGGCGCCGGTTTCCGTCCCACCCGCCATCGCCAGGCCAATCGCTTCCCGACTCCAGTCCTGCGTCTTGCGCGCGGGACTCAACCTGCCGGCATGCATGACCGCGACGCGATCGCCCAGCATCAGCACTTCGTCCAGATCATCGGAAATCAGCAGCACAGCGGCGCCGGCGTCGCGGGCGGCGATGAGCTGTTGTTGCACGTAGGCAACCGCTCCGATGTCGAGACCCCAGGTCGGCTGATGGGCAACGATGAGTCGGGGAGTGACAGTCTTGCTTGCCTGACTGTCGGGATGCAGCAGGGCACGGCCCAGGATCAGCTTTTGCATGTTGCCGCCGGAGAGTGCGCTGGCGGGCGCCGCCAGGCCTGCGCCGCGCACATCGAACACCGCTGTTACGCGCTGCGCATAGGCGCGAGACTTGGCGCGGCGAACCCACGACCAGTGGGAAAAGGCCTTGCTGCGCAGGCGTTCCGAGACCGCGTTCTCCCACACCGGCAAATCGCCGATGATGCCGACCCCATGGCGGTCTTCGGGAATTCGCGCAACACCAAGCTCCACCAGGCGCGCTGGCTGCGTACTCATCGCGTGCCCCAGCAATTCGACGCTGCCGCTGACTGCAACCCGGGTGCCGCTCAGGCATTCGGCCAATGCCACCTGGCCGTTGCCGGACACACCCGCGATGGCAACAATCTCGCCGGCATTCAGCGTTAGCGACACGTTTACGAGCTGCTCGCGCGCTATGGCCGTGCTTGCCTCGCGGATGACGCATACCGGGTCGCCCACGGACTGCGCCGGACGGCGGTGCGGCATCGCCACTGCATGGCCCACCATCCACTGGGCCAGTTGGCCCTCGGTCGTCTGGCTTGCGCCGGCTTCGGCCACCAGCCTGCCGCCGCGCAGGACCGCAATCCGGTGCGATACCCGCAGGACCTCGGCCAGCTTGTGGCTGATGAAAATGATGGACAAACCCTTCGCCACCATCTGCGCCAGCACTTCGAACAGCGCTTCGCTTTCCTGCGGTGTCAGCACCGCGGTCGGCTCATCCAGAATCAGGATCCGGGCGCCGCGATACAAGGCCTTCAGGATCTCGACGCGCTGCCGCTCGCCCACCGAAAGGTTACCGACTCTTCCATCGGGGTCGACCACCAGTCCAAATCGTTGCGCCACGCCTGCCAAAGTGGTGCGTGCCGCGCGTTTCCTGGTAAATGGTCGCCACAGTGACTCCGAGCCCATCATCACGTTGTCGAGCACGCTGAGGTTGTCAGCCAGCGTGGAATGCTGGTGAACCATGCCGATGCCGGCGGCCAGCGCGGCTTTGGGATCGCCTGTGCGAAGCGGTTTCCCGAACACTTCGATCCGGCCTGCATCCGCCACGTAGTGCCCGAACAGTATTGATACGAGTGTGGACTTGCCGGCGCCGTTCTCGCCGAGCAGCGCCAGCACCTCACCCGCGTGAAGCCGGAGCGAGATGTCGTCATTGGCCACCAGCGAACCGAAACGCTTGGTGATGTTTGACAGCGTCAGTATCGGATCAGGCACGGAAAGAGCTGGTTGAGTGGCCCGGGAACGGACAAAGAAGACACCCCGGCGCCGGGATGTCTTCAGGGATCGATCCAACGACACTGTCGTCCCGACGTCCGCCGGGACGACAGAGGGCGCGCGCTTTTCGCGCCGTGCGGTACGCGAGCCCTGGTTTTCCGCCGCGCCTACCTGGCCGTCGACTTGGGCTGGCCGTCGTCGACCTTGACAACGAACTTGCCGTCGAGGATGTCCTTCTCCTTCGCCCTCATCTTTGCGACAACATCAGCGGGAATCTTTTTCTCGAACGTCCCCAGCGGCGCCAGTTCGGAGCCCTTGTGTTTCATCATCGAGTACGTACCGAAGTCCTCGGCCACGAATTTGCCGTCCTTGACCAGCTTGATCGCACGTTCGGCGGTGGGCTCGAAGTTCCACAATGCGGAGGCCACAACGGTGTCCGGATATTTGTCCTGCGTGTTGATGACGTTGCCGATCGCCAGCCTGCCTTTTTCCTTCGCCGCATCGCTGACGCCAAAGCGTTCCGCGTACATCACGTCGGCGCCTTTGTCGATCATCGCGAAGGCAGCTTCCTTGGCTTTGGGCGGGTCGAACCAGCTGTTGATGAAACTCACGCTGAATTCGACCTTGGGATTGACCGCCAGCGCGCCGGCCATGAAAGCGTTCATCAGCCGGTTGACTTCCGGGATCGGAAAGCCGCCGACCATGCCGATCTTGTTGCTCTTCGTCATGCCGCCCGCAATCATCCCGGACAGGTACGCCGGCTCCTGGATGTAGTTGTCGAAGACGCTCAGGTTGGGCGCCTGTGGCTTGCCCGACGAGCCCATCAGGAACGAGACCTTCGGAAAGTCCTTGGCCACCTTGCGCGCGGCCGCTTCGACCGCGAAGGACTCGCCCACGATCAGCGTGTTGCCGCCGGTCGCGTATTCACGCATCACGCGTTCGTAGTCGGCGTTGGCGACGTTCTCGCTGGCCTTGTATTCGATCTCGCCGCGCGCCTGGGCCGCATTCAACGCCTTGTGCAGCCGACTGACCCACTGCTGCTCGAAGGGCACGGTGTAGATGCCGGCGACCTTGAGCTTGGCCTGG
>JBDTRK010000178.1:0-5574 GCA_039931685.1 Betaproteobacteria bacterium
CGGTGCGTGCTGCCATGCGTGGTGGAACCTGATCCTCAAGCGGACAGGCGGCGGCACCGGATTCTTTTTGCTGTTTTCGGGATTCTCCGCGATTCTCCTGGCCCCCGTCGCCCTGTACGTCTGGTGGCTGGAGCAGCCGGTAATGGGCTGGCCGCAGTTCGGCATAATGGCCGCTTCGGCCACGCTCCATCTGCTCTATTTCCTGGCGCTCGATCATGGCTACCGGCACGGCGACCTGTCGATCGTCTATCCGCTTGCCCGCGGGACCGGACCGGTGCTGACCCTGGCCGGCGCAATGTTCTTGCTCGGCGAACGGCCTACCCTCATCGCGATCGGCGGTTCGCTGCTCATCGCCTGCGCCGTACTGATGCTGGTGGGCGATCCGCGGAAGTTGCGCGAGTCGGGCAATGCCCGCGGGGTCACCTTTGCGCTCCTGACCGGCTGCCTGATCGCTTCCTACACCCTGGCCGACAAGCAGGCCGTTTCGGCACTGTTGATTCCGCCGATCATCTTCGACTGGTGCGCCAACGTGCTGCGCTGGTGCATGCTCACCCCCCTCGCGCTGCGCAATCGCCAGGGCATCAAGGATGCCTGGCGGAACTACCGGAAGGAAGCGATCTACGTCGCGATCCTGTCTCCGCTGTCGTACATCCTCGCGCTCACTGCGATGCGCTTTACGCCGGTTTCCTATGTGGCGCCGGCGCGCGAAGTGAGCATACTCATTGCCGCGGCGCTCGGGGCGAAAGTCCTGGGCGAAGCCGATGCGAAGCGCAGGCTGACTGCAGCCGGCCTGATGCTGGTCGGCCTGGCCGCGCTGGCGCTGGGCTAGCCGGCTGCAGCGGCTCAGGCGCGGAGCGTCTACCCGGCCACCGAAAGCCCGGGCCGCAACCGTTGCGAAAAAGTAGCAGAACTGGTGTGTCTCATCCGCACCAATCCGGGGCTCCAACACCCGGCGCGGTCGGTTCTTTGCGATCCTGTCGGCAACGCGCAAAAAACCGGCTGAAAAAGGCCCGATCTGCGTGCATAAGCGATTATTGTGGCTCGCCTCGAAATGGTGCCACAATAGTCAACGCCGCACCGGCTTTGTTGTTGCGCTAGCGCAACTACGGCCACTCCTCAAGTTGTGCGTCGCAATAAAAGGGGGTACAGTGCAATCCCGGTTAGCACGTATTTGGGACGGGCTACGTCAACTTAATGCACCGCAATAAACATGTCGGAACCGAGCCGGCTGGCGGATCACCGGGGATACATCAGAATGCGCCTTAAAGGTAAGGTTTCAGTCATTACGGGTGCCGGTCAGGGAATCGGCAAAGCCACGGCGATCAAGTTTGCGCAAGAAGGCGCAAAAGTGATCTGCTGCGATATCAACGAGACATCGGCCAACCAGACCGCAGCGGACATCCAGCTCGCCGGCGGTGAGGCGATGGCATTCATGGTCAATGTCACCAAAAAGGACACGATCAAGGCGATGGTCGATGCGGTGGTCGCCAAGTACGGCCGTATCGATACGCTGGTCAATAACGCCGGCATTACCCAGGATGCCCAGATGAAGAAAATGACCGACGACCAGTTCGATCGCGTCATTGAAGTCAATCTGAAGGGGGTGTTCAACTGCACCAAGGCGGTCGTCGACCTGATGCTGGCGCAGGGGTCCGGGTGCATCCTGAACGCATCGTCGATCGTCGGGATCTACGGGAATTTCGGGCAAACCAACTATGCTGCGTCCAAGTTCGGCGTCATCGGTTATACCAAGACTTGGTCGCGCGAACTCGGCAAGAAGGGCATACGCGTGAATGCGGTCGCGCCGGGATTCATCGAGACGCCGATCCTGTCGACGATTCCCGAGAAAGTCATCCAGATGCTCGAGGACAAGGTTCCGCTCGGCCGGCTGGGCAAGGCGGAAGAGATCGCGAACACCTACGCCTGGCTCGCCTCGGACGAAGCCAGCTACATCACCGGCGCCGTGCTCGAAGTCAGCGGTGGCGTGACGATCTGACGCTTTTTCCTGCCGCCGCGCCAGGCGGCACCGGGAATACGAAAAACGCGCCTGACCGGCGCGTTTTTTGTTGCGACCCCGGCACTGCCGGCGCTCGACTTTCACCCATCGATGATCAGGCATCCATCCTGCGCGCGACCAGATCGTGCTCGGTCGCCGAGGTGATCCTGACGGCGACGAACTCACCGATGGTGAGGTCGCCGCTGTTCGCAATCCGCACCGTCCCGTCGATTTCCGGCGCATCCGCTGCGCTGCGGGCAACCGCGGTGCCGTCGGCCTCGATCGCATCGACCAGTACCTTTATCTCCTTCCCCACCCTGCGCTTCAGCCGCGCCTTGCTGATCCGCGCCTGCGTCGTCATGAACCGCGCTCGACGATCTTCCTTGACCTCCTCCGCCACGGCGCCCGGCAATGCATTCGCCACTGCGCCATCGACCGGCGAATAGGCGAAGCAGCCGACGCGATCGAGCTGCGCTTCCTCGAGAAATTCGAGCAGTTCGCTGAATTCGGACTCGGTTTCACCGGGAAAGCCGGCGATGAAGGTACTGCGTATCGCCAGTTCGGGACACACGGCGCGCCACGCCTTGATTCGCGCCAGCGTGTTTTCAGCGTTGGCCGGCCGCTTCATCAGATTCAGGATGCGCGGACTCGCGTGCTGAAACGGTACGTCGAGGTAGGGCAGCAGGCGGCCTTCGGCCATCAGCGGAATCACTTCGTCCACATGCGGGTACGGATACACGTAGTGCAATCGCACCCAGACGCCCATTTCGCCCAACGCCTGGCACAGCTCGGTCATCCGCGTCCGGACCGGCTTGCCGCCCCAGAAGCCGGTTCGATAGCGGACGTCGACGCCGTAGGCGCTGGTGTCCTGCGATATCACCAGCAGTTCCCGGACGCCCGCCTTGACCAGGTTCTCGGCCTCGCGTAATACGTCGCCGATCGGGCGGCTGACCAGGTCGCCGCGCATCGACGGAATGATGCAGAACGTGCAGCGATGATTGCAGCCCTCGGAAATTTTTAGATACGCGTAATGCCTTGGCGTCAGTCGGATGCCCTGCGGCGGAATCAGGTCGGAGAATGGGTCATGCGGTCGCGGTAAATGCGCATGCACCGCCGTCATCACGTCCTGGGTCGCATGCGGACCGGTGACCGCGAGCACGCTGGGATGCACCGACCGGACGAGGTCGCCGCCCTGCTTGGCGCCGAGGCAGCCGGTCACGATCACCTTGCCGTTTTCGGCGAGCGCCTCGCCGATGGCATCGAGCGACTCTTCGACTGCCGCATCGATGAACCCGCAGGTATTGACGATGACCAGATCGGCGCCCCTGTAGCTGGGCGAGAACACGTAGCCCTCGGCCCGAAGCTGAGTCAGGATCTGCTCCGAATCCACCGTCGCCTTGGGACAGCCGAGCGACACGAAGCCCACGCGCGGTGCGGGCGCGGGTTTGCGGCGGGGCATGGAAATCGACTTCGTCGTCATGCGGGAATCAACAATGAATATGCAAAGTGAAGGAGAGCGTCGGCACCGGATGCGCCAACGCAAAAAGCGCGGCGCGAAACGGAGGCTACTTGTCCTCGTTTTTGGCGCCCGGGGGAAAGCCGGGGAACTGGAAGGCGCCGAACATGCCGCGCGCCTGCTTCTGCATCTGCTCCTGCATCTCCATGAACACCTTGGCGCTCTGCTCGAGATAGTTGCCGATCATGCCCTGCATGCCCGGCGCCTGCATCTGCAGGAACTGCTTCCAGACCTCAGGCGTGAGGCTGCTTGCATCACCGTACAGATTCTTCGCCTGTTCCTGCAGCTTGTTCTGGATCTGCAGGAACGACTGCAGGTTGCGCTCGAGATACGAACCCATCACGCCCTGCATGGCATGACCGTAGAAGCGGATCATCTGTGCCAGCATTTCGCTGGAGAACATCGGCATTCCGCCGGACTCTTCCTCGAGAATGATCTGCAGCAAAATGGTGCGCGTCAGATCATCGTTGGTTTTCGCATCGATGACCTTGAAGGTGATCTGGTCGAGAATCATCTGCTTGACGTCCGCAAGCGTGATGTACCCGCTGTTCATCGTGTCGTAAAGGCGGCGATTCGGGTATTTCTTGATAATGCGCAAGGGCTCGGTCATCCGGTGATCCTGTGAACATCAATGGTGTGCGATGCGACGAAGAGTTACCCCGCAATGCAATGAAACCATTTGCAGCCAGCAGCTGAACAACGCTCATCGGTATTGCAGGCCGTCACGGGGCCGCTATTATAAGCGCCTGATTTCGAAGCAGTTTGAAATATTAGAATATACCCTCTACCGATAATTGGTGCGATGCAGCAAAAGGGCCTTGACAGGGCAGGGCACCATCCTTAATATTGCAATTGTGCGCTGCAGCAAATTTCTTCCAACCCCTGAAAAGGATTACACCATGTACGCGATCAACGAATATTTCGCCGATTTCAACAAAGCTAGCGTCGACCAAACCACGAAGCTTGCGAACGTCGCCTTTTCCGGCGTCGAACAGATCATCAACCTGAACCTGGCAACCGCCAAGTTCGCGTTCGAAATGAACACCAAGAACATGCAGGCGCTGTCGGGTATCACCGACGTGCAGGATCTCGTTGCATTCCGCACAAAGGTCGCCGAAATGGGCCTGGAAAGCGCGCTGTCGTATTCGCGTGAGGCCTACGAAGTCGTGTCGGGCACGCAGACCGAAGTGACCAAGCTGATGGAAGCCGGCATGTCGACTCTGAACAAGAACCTGGCGTCGGTCGTCGACAAGGCAGTGAAGTCAGCACCCGCCGGATCCGATGTCGCCGTGACGGCACTCAAGTCGACGATGGCAGCAACCAGCGCCGCGCTCGATAGCCTCACCAAGGCAACGCGTCAAGTAGTTGATTTTACGGATGCCAGCGTTCGCGCCGCGACCGCCAAGGCAGCTACCGTCACTTCGACCGTGAACAAGGCCGCACGCAAGGCCGCGTAAGACAGCGGAGCGGCACGATGTTTGCCAGAGTTTGAACCAACGCAGTCGATGCGGCAACTTAACCGATGTACCGCATAGGGTTCGATAGCTTGAAGGGAAACAGATAGCTGGATTCGATGGCTCACCCGCAGCGACGGGGCCATCGAAGCAAGGTCTCCTTCTGTATCATTACCTCCTCCTGTATGATACAGCCTCACCCCGCAGGTTAATTCCTGCGGGGTTTTTTTTGGTCCCGTGCTCACGGACTTCCGCTTGGCCTCACTCACGCCCCCTGACCTCGAAGCGTTTCGCAACCGGCTTGCGCGCAACGACCGCCACTGGTCGCGTTGGGCGCGCCGGCAGCGCATCGGATGCTTTCGGCTCTACGACCGCGACATCCCGCAGTTCCCGCTAGCGATCGACCGCTACGGCCAACACTTGCATCTGCAGGAAATCGACACTGGCTGGCAGCAGACCACTGCCGAGCACGACGCGTGGCTCGATGCGGTTCGCTCCGTGGTTTCAGAGGTGACGGGCGCCAGCGGCGAACAGATCCACCTGAAACACCGCGAGCGGCAGCGCGGAGCCGCGCAGTATCGGACATTGCGCGAGTCCGGTACGGAATT
>JBDTRK010000179.1:0-5542 GCA_039931685.1 Betaproteobacteria bacterium
GGCGGTCCATCGAGTGCGAAACCAGCTCGGAGACTTGCCTGCAGGTCAGCATCGCGCGTTTGTCTGAAAACTGCTGGGCGATCCGCTTGAAACTGTCATTCTTGTGCTCCCGCTTTACTCCCGGAATCGAACCAGGTCGCCTCCAGGCAATCACGCAAGGTCATTCGCGCCCGGTACAGGATCACCCAGCAGTTGGTCGACGAGATGCTTAGCTCCTTACAGATGTCGGCGGTTTCCATGCCCATGAACTCGCGCATTGCGAACACCCGGGCGGTCTGCGGCGGCAGCCCGGCGATGCAGCGCTCGAAAGTCTCCCAGAAGCGAGTTTGCTCGAAGCTGCGTTCGGGGTCCTGCCAGGTGGGTGGGAAGGCATGCCAGTGGTCCTGGCGTGCGGTATTGAAGAAATGGTCCGCGAACTCCTGCTCGTCCTCGCCGGTGGGCGCCTCGGGGGCTTGTACTTCGCGCGATTGGCGACGGAACAAGTCGGTTATCTTGTGCTTCAGGATACCGGTCAGCCAGGTCTTGACCGAGGAGCGCCCAGCGAAACTCGTGCCGCTTTCGATGGCCGCCAGCAGGGTTTCCTGGACGACGTCGTCGGCGCGGGAGGCATCACGCACCTGCAGTAGGGCGTAGCGATAGAGATAGGCACGGTGTTCCTGAAAATCACCGAACCCCGCGTGATTGGACATTTTGAATCCAGCAAGAAGGGAGTCCGTGAATCTAGTGACTTTGGGTCGGGAACTCAAGCGCAGCAAGCCTGCCGAGTTGCCCTTGAAACCGTTCCGGTCGAGCTCATATAGGCGCTAAGGGCATGGAATGCCCGGACATTATTCCCATTGATATTGGAGGCATTGCCATGGCAAATGTGACCCGTTACAACCCGTTCGACGAAAGTTTCGATGATCTGCTCAAGGGCTTCTTCGTGCGCCCGATGGCGCTGGACAGCACGCCCGCCGTGCAACTGCGCATGGATGTCGCCGAGGACGATGCGGCTTACACCGTGCGCGCGGAGATTCCCGGCGTGAAGAAGGACGACATCAACGTCACCATCGACGGCAACCAGGTGGCGATTACGGCCGAAGTAAAGCAGAACAGCCAGGAAAAGCAGGGCGAAAAAGTGCTGCGTTCAGAGCGCTATTACGGCAAGGTCTATCGTGCTTTCAGCCTCGCCCAGGACGTCGATGAGGCGTCTGCCCAGGCCAAGTACAACGAAGGCGTGCTGGAACTGCGCCTGCCGAAAAAGGCGGCGGTTTCCGCCAAAAAGCTCGCGATCCAGTAAGAGCATTGCGATGCGAAAAGGGGCGGCCCCGGCCGCCCTCTTTTTTTCGACAGTGGTTGCGGGCTGGGCGGTCGGTTAGAATTCGCGCGTTCCCAGCAGACTTCGGTGCGCCATGCCACTTACCGCCAACGACGTAGCGCAAAAAGCACAAATCCTCGCCGAAGCGCTGCCCTACATCCGCCGCTTCCACGGCAAGACCATCGTCATCAAGTACGGCGGCAACGCCATGACCGACGAGAATCTCAAGCACTCGTTCGCGCGCGACGTGGTGCTGCTCAAGCTGGTCGGCATGGATCCGGTGGTGGTTCACGGCGGCGGGCCGCAGATCGACGACATGCTCAGGCGTGTCGGCAAGAAAGGGGAGTTCATCCAGGGCATGCGCGTGACCGATCGCGAGACCATGGACATCGTCGAAATGGTGCTGGGCGGGCTGGTCAACAAGGACATCGTCAACCTGATCAACCAGAATGGCGGGCGTGCGATCGGATTGACCGGCAAGGACGGCTCATTCATTCGCGCCAGGAAGATGATGCTGGCCGACAAGAACGATGCTTCGAAAATGCTCGACATCGGCCAGGTCGGCGAAATCCAGAGTATCGACCCGGAAGTCATTTCCCTGCTGGAGAGCCGCGAGTTCATCCCGGTGGTGGCGCCCATCGGCGTCGGCGAGGACGGCGAGTCCTACAACATCAACGCCGATCTGGTCGCCGGCAAGCTGGCCGAGGTCCTGCGCGCGGAAAAGCTGATCCTGCTCACCAATACGCCGGGCGTGCTCGACAAGAACGGCAAGTTGCTGACCGGGCTCACGCCCAGGCAGGTCGAAGAATTATTCGCCGACGGCACCATCCACGGCGGCATGCTGCCCAAGATCGAATCGGCACTGGACGCTGCCAAGAGCGGCGTGAAAAGCGTGCACATCATCGATGGCAGGGTGGAACATGCGCTGCTGCTGGAAGTGCTGACCGACCAGGGCGTGGGAACGCTGATCCGCAATCGCTAGCGGTTGGCGGGACGACTGGCAGGCATGGGGAATTACGCTGCGCGCGGGGAGAGGGTGTGGATTTTCGACCTCGACAACACGTTGCACGATGCGCGGCCGCATATCTTTCCGCACATCAACCGCGCGATGACCGACTACGTCGCCGCCTTGCTGGGTTTGGGCACGCAAGACGCCGACGCATTGCGCGATTTCTACTGGAAGCGCTACGGCGCAACCCTGATCGGTCTGATCCGTCACCATGGCGTCGATCCTGGTCATTTTTTGCGCGAGACCCATCAATTCCCCGAGCTCAATCGCATGGTCGTAGGCCGCCGCGAACTGCGTTCAGTGTTGCGGCGGCTGCCGGGACGCAAGATCGTGTTCTCCAATGCGCCGGAGCATTACGCACGTGCCGTCGTCCAGGCACTGAACGTAGGCGACTTGTTCGACGATGTATTCACGATCGAACACACGGGTTTTCGGCCCAAGCCGCAAGCACATGGATTCCTGCGGCTTATGCACGCCCACGGTCTGGTAGTCTCACGATGTGTCATGGTGGAAGACAGCCTGGAGAACCTGCGCACGGCCAGGCGGTTGGGAATGAAAACGGTGTGGGTGTCCGAATCGAATTGCGCCCCAGCGTGGGTCGATGCGAACGTACGCCACCTGTTCCAGCTGCCGCGGCTGTTGCACCGCCTTTGATACGCGCGGCGTCGCGCGGTGCCGGTTCGTGTTAAATTCCTCAGCGTTCGCGTAAGCTTTGCTTCCCCCACCCCAATCAGCCCCGCCATGCCGACCAAGCCCGGACAACGCAAACTGCAGATTCTGCAGACCCTTGCGAGCATGCTGGAGAATCCCAAGGTGGAAAAGATCACCACCGCCGCGCTTGCTGCGCGGCTCGATGTTTCCGAGGCGGCGCTTTACCGGCATTTCGCCAGCAAGGCGCAGATGTTCGAAGGCCTGATCGAGTTCATCGAGCAAACCCTGTTCGGACTGATCAACAAGATTACCTCCGATGAAGCCAATGGCCTCAAGCAGCTCGAGGCGATCCTGTCGTCCCTGCTTGGATTTGCCAAGAAGAATCCTGGCATGACGCGCGTACTGATCGGCGACGTACTGGTCAACGAAGACGAGCGCCTGCAGGCACGCATCAACCAGTTGCATGATCGGCTGGAATCGACGCTCAAGCAGGCACTGCGATTCGCGATCTCCGAAAAGTTGATCCCGGAAACCACCGATAGCGCCGCCCAGGCCAATCTGATGATCGCTTTCGTGATCGGCCGCTGGCACCAGTTTGCCAAGAGCGGCTTCAGGCGCGACCCCACCGAGCACTGGGCCGCACAATGGCCCGCCCTGGTCTAATGTTGCGCGCTGCCAGAGCCCTGATGCTGGCGACGGCGATTGCGCTGCTTGGCGGTTGCGGCGCGACTGACGATGATTTCGCGAAAGTGGTGGTCGGGACCTGGGGGTCGCGCGAAGTCGCCCCGGACGATGTCATCGTCGAAACCCGCTTCACGCTACTGCCCGGCGGCAGGGTCAACTGGCAGGGCGAGCTGCGCATGCTGGTGCCGGCGGACTTCTACTTGCCCAATCGGCCAAACTACGAAGTGCGCAACGGCCGCCTGGTGTACTACTTCTCGGCAAGCGGCAACTGGTCGGTGCGTGACGGCTACCTGCATGCCAAGATCGAATCTTCGAACCTGCCCAGCCTCTTACCCATCGGCTTCGCGTCGGCCTGGAAACTCAAGGAAGTCACCAGTAAGGAAATGATCTACGTTTCCGCGGCGAGCGGCAGGACGCGCGTGGAATACCGCAAGGAGTGAAACCGATTGGGTGATTAAGTGAATCGCTTCATCGCTTAATTACGCAACAACTCAATCACCCAATCACCCTCGGTCGGCGGCGCTGGCCTCGGTCATCGCGCGCTGGCCGGTATCTCCGCCGCCGCACACCACGCACTGCGGATCCTTCTTGAGGCGCACGTTGCGCCATTCCATGGTCAGCGCGTCGAGCAGCAACAGCCGGCCGGTCAGGTCTTTGCCGATATCCATCAGCAACTTCAAGGTTTCGGCCGCCTGGATTGAACCGATGATGCCGACCAGTGGCGCGAACACGCCCATTACCGCACAGCGCATCTCCTCCAGGTCGCCGCTTTCTGGAAACAGGCAGTGATAGCACGGGCTGTCCGCGCGACGCAGATCGAATACGGCGACCTGGCCGTCGAAGCGTACGCCAGCGCCCGATACCAGCGGTTTCCTGAAGCGCACGCAGGCGCGATTGATGGCGTGGCGGGTGGCGAAATTGTCGGTGCAGTCGATGACCACATCCGCGTCCTGCACCAGTTGTTCCAGGCGTTCTCCACCCACGCGCTCGGCGATGGCGTTGACCACGGCCTGCGGATTGATGCGCGCCAGTGTGCGGCTTGCGGAATCGACTTTGCGCTCGCCGATCGAATCGGTGAAATGGACGATCTGGCGCTGCAGGTTGGTGAGGTCGACCTTGTCGTCGTCGCACAGGGTCAGCCGGCCCACGCCGCTGGCAGCCAGATAAAGCGACACCGGCGAACCGAGTCCGCCGGCACCAATGATCAGGGCGTGGGCGTCGAGCAGCTTCTGCTGGCCGTCGATTTCGATCTCGGGCAGCAGGATGTGGCGGCTGTACCGCAGTAACTGGTCGTCGTTCATTGCGTTTGGAAGGGCGTATTTTGCGGGCATCTTAACGCGGAAGGCCCGCGCTGGGCGGGCCTTCCGTTCCTGCACCAGCCACTTGAGGCTGGCGTTATCTCTTGCCGATGATCTGCAATCCCTTCAGCAGGTTCAACGCCTGGTTCAACTGATAGTCGTTCTTCGAAACGATGTCTGGCGGCGTGCCGTCGTCTGCCGGCTTTTCCTCGCTCTTCGGCGCAGCCGCCGGCGGTTGCACGGCCGATTGCGGTTGCGGTGCGGGCGACTTCACTTCAGGCGTGCCGCCCTGAGGGTTGGCCAGATGGCGTTCCAGATCGGCTTCGCGTAGCCGGCTCGCGGCCTCACCTTCGGTCACGGTAGCCTCTTCGACGATGATGTCCGGTGTGATGCCCTTGGCCTGGATCGAGCGGCCGCTGGGCGTGTAATACCGCGCGGTCGTGAGCTTGATGGCTGTGCCATTGCCCAGAGGCAGGATGGTCTGCACCGATCCCTTGCCGAAAGTCTGCGTGCCCATGATTACTGCGCGCTTGTGATCCTGCAGGGCGCCGGCCACGATTTCCGAGGCGGACGCCGATCCGCTGTTGACCAGGACGACCATCG
>JBDTRK010000180.1:0-5290 GCA_039931685.1 Betaproteobacteria bacterium
ATCCGAGAGGCGCTGCATCGCCGCCATGTTCTCGCTTTTCGCGCCCAGAAGCTGGGTCCGCAAGCCCTCCTCGAATTTGCACGGCGCTTCGGGCCGCCCGAGCCACACTTGCTCGACCAGTACCACCATCCCGAATACCCGGACATCCTGGTGCTGTCCAACGTGGTGCGCGACGGCAAGCCGGCCGGCCTGGCCGACGGGGGCACTTACTGGCACAGCGACTACTCCTACCTGGACATCCCGGCGCGCGCGACGCTGCTATATTCGGTCGAAGTGCCCGCGGTCGGGGGCGACACGATGTTCGCCGATCAGGAACAGGCTTACGCGGACCTGCCCGACGCGATGAAGAAGCGCATAGACGGACTGGTTACATTGAATGTCTACGGCAACCGCGATGACCTCGATTTGAAATCGCGCACATCCGCGCCGCCGCCGACCCGGGAGCAGAAGGAGAAGCGCGGCGCGTTCCTCATCCGGCATCCGCTGGTGCGCCGCCATCCGTACAGCGGACGCAAGGCGCTCTACTCGGTGTCGGGCACGTCGTTCGCCATCGAAGGCATGCCCGAAGATGAGGCCATGGCATTGCTGCGCGAACTGGCGGCGCACTCGACCCAGCCGAAATACCGGTATCGCATGCAATACGGCGTGGGCGACGTCGTCGTGTGGGACAACGCATCCGTGCTGCATTCTGCGACGCTGACCGATCCCGCGCATCCGCGCACGCTCTACCGGGTAACCGTCAAGGAAACCCGCAGACCGACTGCCTGACCGTGCACCGTCATTTCACTGCGCCGGGTACCACGGTCACAGTTTGTCCATGAGGATGCCCGCGAGGAGGGCGCCGTGGTGGATTTCGGTCGCGATGATCGCATCGCTGCTGATTGCCGCAGACGTCTGGTGCGCCGGGTACGCCGAGCCGGCGCACGGCGACGCGGCGCTGGGGGAATTCCGGTTCACCGGCGGCGAGACACTGCCCGAGCTCAGGATGCATTACTTTACGCTAGGCACGCCCGTGCGCGGCACGGACGGAAGCGTCACCAATGCGGTGCTGTTTCTGCACGGCACCGGCGGCAGCGGCGCCGGATTTCTCCGGGACAGCTTCGCCGGCCGGCTGTTCGGCCCCGGACAGCCGCTCGATGCGACCCGCTGGTACATCATCGTGCCCGACAATATCGGCCACGGCCGGTCGAGCAAGCCTAGCGACGGACTGCGCGCGAAGTTTCCGCGCTACGGCTATGCGGATATGGTCGAGGCGCAGCATCGCCTGGTCACGCAGAGGCTGGGGGTGGATCATTTGCGCCTCGTCGTCGGGGTTTCGATGGGCGGCATGCACACGTGGCTATGGGCGGAAAAGTATCCGCGCTTCATCGATGCCGCTCTCCCGCTCGCCTGTCTGCCGGCGCAGATCGGCGGGCGTAACCGCATGGAACGGCGGCTGATCGTCGACGCGATCCGCAACGATCCGCAGTGGAACGCTGGTGATTACGTACGCCAACCGCAGGGCCTTGTGACGGCGCTCAGGATGATCGCGATCAGCGGGGACAGCGTCACCCAGCTATATCGCGACGCGCCGACGCCGCAATCTGCCGACCATCTCCTGGACAGGCTGGTGCAGCAGCGCATGCGCAACACTGACGCCAACGACCTGGCCTACGCCTGGGATGCCTCGCGCGATTACGATCCGGCACCTGAGCTGGATAAGATCCGCGCCCCGGTAACGGCGGTCAATTTTGCGGATGACGAGCGCAATCCGGCCGCCCTCGGCGTCATGGAGCGCGAGATTGCGCGGGTGGCCGGCGGAAAATACGTCCTGATTCCCGCCAGCGACCGCACGCACGGTCATTCCAGCTTCAACGATGCGAGCTTGTGGATCGACGCCCTGGCGGATCTGCTGCCGCGCTCCGGGCGCTGAACGCCCCGTCCCCGCCATGTCGGGCGTGCGCCATCGACGCAGACTTCACTGTTCGTATTCGGATACCTTGCGCAACGCTTTTCCCGCGCTGCATTAGCCGGCCGGCCTGTGCTCGAATCGAAGCCGGCAAACCGCGACAACGTCGTCAGCTGGCGGCCATAACCAGCGCAAGGCACACGAGCTTAGGAACCTGATCGTGATGAGCATCGTCACGGACATGCGAATCGCCCTTGCGCGCCGATGCGGTTTTGAGGATCGCTATCGGCCCGAGATTCCTCGTGCCGCCAGTTCAGAGCGGCTTGCTGGGATCGATCAGCGTGCGCCACATGTGCGCGGTCGGGCTGGCGTCGTTGCCCAGTCCTTCCCTGGGCTGGAGGAAGTGGCGGCCGATAATGTCGGCGAAAGGTTCGATCGACCACTTCACGTCTTTGTCGAACGCATAGTCGTCGCACAGCGTGATGTTGCGCGATAACATGTACCACTTGTGGTTGCGCGCGTAGTCGTGCGCGGCCTTGATGTACTCGGGCGGCTGGTAGTCCGCGCCGAACATCGTGACGTACATTTTCGGGTATTCATAGCCGACGGATTCATCGGCAAAGTAGCGCAGCGCCTGGTGATAACGGATAGCCCAGGACACTTTTTCCGACACGTAGGGCTCGACCAGTTGCGCGCCCCACCAGCCGTGGTCCGGCCGCACGACGGCGAGCCCGATGTCGTGCAGCAGACAGGCGAGGATGGATTCTTCGTCCATGCCAGCATTCACGGCCTGCATCGCGGTTTGTACGCAATGCGGGGCCGCCGCGGTGGGCAGGCCGAACTTCGGCGTATTCAGCCGCAGGTTGAAAATGTCCGCCAGCGTCGGCTTGGGCGGCATGGCCACGTTCGGCGTCGGCGGCCGGATGCGCGCAAACGCCGCGCCGATGTCCTGGAGATCCTGCTGCCGTTCCTCGCTGAGCTCTGCGTTGGGCTTCATCTGTCGTCTCATCCAAAACAGGCGCGGACCACGCCACCGTCGACCCGCAACGCCGCGCCATTGGTCGCGGACGAAAGCGGGCTGCACACGTAGGCGACCATGGTAGCAACTTCCTCCACTGTGGCGTAGCGCTTTAGCAGTGAACTCGGCCGGACTTTCTCGAAAAACTCCTTCTCGAATTCCGCAAACGGCTTGCCCGCCGAGCGCTTTGCAATGCCCGCCTTGTTGCCGTCGGAAAGCGTTGGCCCGGGAAGTACGGCGTTGACAGTGACGTTGGTGCCGACACAGGTTTCGGCGAGTCCGCGCGAAATCGCGAGCTGCGCGGTTTTGGTCATGCCGTAATGGATCATGTTGTCCGGGATCTGGATGCCGCTTTCGCTGCTGATGAACACCACGCGGCCCCAGTCGCGCCGTTTCATTCCCGGCAGGTAGGCGCGCGACAGGCGCACGCCGCTCATGACGTTGATGTCGAAAAAACGCTGCCATTCGGCGTCGTCTATTTCCTCGAATGCTTTGCGCTCGAAAATGCCGAGATTGTTGACGAGAATATCCACCTCGGGAAACCGCCTGACCAATTCGGCGGTGGGCGCGGCGGCGGACAGGTCACCGGCGAAGCCGTCCAATCTCGCCTTGGGCGTAGCGGCACGCAGGCGCCCCATTGCTTCGTTGACCGCCGCTTCGGTGCGGCCATTGATGATTACCCTGGCGCCTTCGGCTGCCAACAGCGCCGCGATGGCAAAGCCGATACCCTTGGTCGAGCCGGAAATCAACGCCGACTTGTCTTGTAGCTTGAGATCCATGCCGCAATATCTCCCGTCGTTTTCGGAGCCGGCGCGCGACGTAGGTCGCGCAAGAGGCCGTGCCGTCCGTCCCGGACGCAATGGACATCATTGGCCAGACAGGCCGCGTTATTATTGCGGCGGTATGCGCCTCGATCAGTCCGTGTCGGTCGATTCGTCGGACCAGCGCCGCAGGGGACCGGCATAACCGTCTTCCGACATGCCATCTTCGGCATCGTCTCCATCGCCGTCGAATTTTTCCATTTCCTTGAGCAGCGACTGAAGTCGCTTTTCCGCGACGGATTCGCGGTCCGGCTGGCCTGCAATCTTGTCGATGACAGTTGCCGCGCCAGAAAAATCCTTCGTGGTCTTGATGGGGCGAGCGACCCCGTTAGCCTTGTTTGTGCTGCCTCGTGCCATGTCTTCCCCCTTTGGCAAGGACGCCTCGTACTCCCGAGGGCCGCAGACGAATTCTGCTCCTGATTTTACCGGCGCGGGCGACAAGTTCCGGATTGCGCTTCCCCAATCGGCCGCTGGCGGCGCGACACGCAGCCGGCAATCCGTATCCGTCGCAGCCAGGCATTGCGAAGCGTCTGGCTCTAGTTTACCGCAGGAGTCCGTGACGGGTTTCAGCGTGCGCGGTGAGGCGGGGAAGCGGCAGATCACCGATGTCGCTCCCGGTTCGGCATCGCTGCTGGCGTAAGGCTAGCCTGCCCGCTGCATCGAATCGTGCGATCATCCATATCAGGCTCGGATCGTGCAGGCGCGGAAATGGGATGGCCGCACACGCCGCAATGCGATCGTGCAACCTCGCCGGGGAGAGATGTGATGATCGATCGGACCCGCATGTCCTGTGTCCTCGAGCAAATGTCGGCGGTCGGGCCGACTGCGGTGGGCGGCCGCATGGGCACGCCATTGCGTGGTTCCACGCAGTTTTCGCGATGTTGACTTTGTGCCTTTCCAAGCGGATTTGGTGCCGTCCGCGCACCGTATCCGGGCGGACAGATTCCGGTAAAAAGCGTCTAGGCGCCCGTCAGGCGCGCGCGACGCCATCAGCAAATCTGTTTCAAGGCTTAAGCCGGGTGCTGCTATTGCTATTTGTCTGCGCACCGTCCATGTTGACGACGGCGTCGCAATCATGGGCAGCCGAGCCTGGCGCAATCGGGCGTCCGGAGTCGATCACGGTCACGCTGGACGACAACTATCCTCCCTACATTTTTCGCGGCAGCAATGGAAACCTTCAGGGAATCCTCAAAGACCGCTGGGACTTGTGGAGTCTTAAAACCGGCATTCGCGTCCAGCTCGACGCCAGGGACTGGGCACAGGCGCTCGCACAGATGGCGGCCGGCCAGGCGGATGTCATCGACACGATTTTTTTCACGCAGGCGCGCTCGGCACAGTACGATTTTTCCGAGCCTTACGCCTCGATCGACGTGCCGATTTACTTCGACAAGAGCATCAGCGGGCTGTCGGACGCCAAATCGTTGCGCGGATTCACCATCGGCGTCAAGGATGGCGATGCTTGCATAGAATGGCTGCGAGAACATGGCGTCGCCAATTTCAGGCGATTCTCGAGCTTTGAATCGCTCGTGAACGCCGCAGCAGTCAAGGAAGCAAGGGTGCTAT
>JBDTRK010000181.1:0-5235 GCA_039931685.1 Betaproteobacteria bacterium
CCCATCGCATTCTGGCGCCCGCTCGGGGTCCAGCGCACCACGTTGTAGCGCACGTCTTCCGGGTCCCAGTTCGGATTCTCCTGCTGTGTGGGCGCATCGCGCGCAATGATCGCGTTGCGGAAGCCGGCCGCCTCGAGCGGCTTCTGCCAGTCCTCGATGCCCTGTTTGATGTAAGGTCGCCACTGATCCGGTACTTCCTGGCTTAAATAGAAGACGATCGGCTTGACCGGTTCGGAAACTTCCGCCGTCGGGTCCTTCTTCTCCAGCCGGTAGCGCTGGATGTAGGCGCGGCGCACGCCGCCGTACTGGCCGGTACCGTAGTCGTCGAACGGCACGCTGAAGTAGCCCACCCGGTCATCGGCGTAGCGCCCGCGCATTGGCGTGGGCGGCAGCGCCAGGATGCTCGAGTGAAAAATGAAACCGAGCGTAGCTGGCCGGTCTTCGGTGTCGGTGGATTTTCGTAGTTCCAGCGCGTCGGCCATCCAGGTTTGATAGAAACGAACGTCGATGCTCCCCGGGAAGGCCGTAACCGTCTGCACGTAGGAGCGTTTCGGATCGACCGAGCGCATGTGGAAGTGGCGCATGAGGTCGAGCGCGAAACCCGCCGGCACTTCGCTGGTGAATACGCTGGTCACGTCGATCTGCGGCTCGCCACCGGGGCCTTCGCCGATGATGTCGAATACGCGGATCACGGTGCGCAGCGACGCCGCCTCCACGCCACGTTGCAGGTTGGGCTGCTCGCGCGCGAGAATTTCGTAGCGCACATCCTCGAGATAAATCTTGTTGCCGAGCTTGATCAGCCTGACGACGCGGTTGTCAACGACGGAACCCGGCGCGACAAAGTCAGTGCCCGTGGAAAGCGCAGCAAACTCGGTATTGACGAGAATGTCGATATTGAGGCCACGCAGCGGAATCTCGAAAATAATACGATCACAAATCACGTGCACCGTTAGCAGACCTACCAGCGTCTGCGTCTGCCGCTCCTTGCCGGGCGGGCAGGAAGAAACAACCGCTTGCGCGCCGCCCAATGCGGACCGGCAGAAAATCGAGATGAGGATCGTGGCAAGAAGAACGATTTTCCGCATGATCACATTACCCTTTTGGTAATTTTTATAGAGGGCTGCTGAGCCGCAACATACACCTCATCGAGCGTCAGTGCGTTTGCGATTCGCATTGCCCGGGTATTTTCGGTCGACGACCTGACTGCTGGCCATAGTTTACCGGCCTGCAAGCGCTTCAGGACAACGCCGCAGCACAAAGCAAATCCTGCCGGCCAACAACCTGCGACGCAGTGCCCGCCGTAAGTTAGACTCGTCCCTCACCCACCAAGGGGGTAGGCAATGGCGATCCAGGCAGCGGCAGACGAAGTCCTGTTCTTCATTCCCGATCTGGGCGGTTTCACGAAATTCATCGCCGAAACCGAAATCCAGCACAGCCAGCACATCGTCAAGGAACTGCTGGAACTCCTGGCCGATGCCAATACGCTCGGCATGACGGTCTCCGAGTTCGAGGGCGATGCCGTGCTGTTTTACCGCAACGGCGCGCCACCCTCGCTCGAGCAACTGGTGCAGCAGGCCCGGAAGATGTACCTGGATTTCCATACCTACCTGAAAAAATTCGAGTACGCGCGCGTCTGTCAGTGCGGTGCCTGCGCGGGTGCCAGCGGTATGGCCCTGAAAATGATCGCCCATTTCGGCACCGCGGGTGCCATGCAGGTCAAGGATCACCTGAAATTCGTCGGCAAGGACATCATCATCGCGCACCGCCTGCTGAAAAACTCGGTGACCGTGCCGGAGTACCTGCTGGTCACTGAGGCAACGCTTGCGCGTATTGCGGACAAGGAAACGCAGCTCGCCTCGTTTGCCAATGGCGCCGACGCCTATGACAACCTCGGCATGATCGAGTACCACTTCAAATCGCTGGAAGGCTATCTCGGCGAAGTCAAGGTTGACCCACCCGCGCCGGCCGGGCTGACGAATCCGCGCAAGATGGCGCAGGTTTCCCGGCAGATCAACGCGCCGATCGAGCAGGTCTACCAGCGGCTGATCGACCTGCCCTGGCGCATCAACTGGATCGCCGGCGCCACGCGGGTCGAAATGTCGGATGAAATGCCGAATCACATCGGCAAGACGCATCGATGCGTCCGCGGAGAAGAAGGCGTTGCGTTGACGACCACCGAGGTCAAGGTCAGTGGATCGTCCATGGAACTCTGGGAAACGGATCTCAAGAAGGTGAGCGCCTGCCGCTACCTGCTCACCCGCTTGCCAGAAGGCAAAGCCGACGTCGCGGTCGAACTCTACGTGCGCGACAATCCGGTCATCCGGACGATTTTCCGCCTGCTGATGGAAAAGAAGCTGAAAGCGTTCTTTGAACAATCAATCGCCAACCTCAGCCGGATTTGCGAAAAAGCGAAAACGTAAAAACCGGAAAATACGCACCCGCGTCATCGATCCAGCCACACGCTCACTGATTGAGCGCCCTGCTTCCCGTTCCGCCTTTGCCCCTTCACGCCTTCGGCAACTCGAAAATCACGCACGTCGTCGTACCATGTGCATAGAGCTTGCCGTCCGGACCATACAAGCGCCCTTCCGAAGTCGCCACCTGCCGTCCAGGATGGATGACCTTGCCTTCGGCGCGCACCGGGCCGGTCTTGTCGTTCAGTGGCCGCACCAGGTTGAGTTTGAGTTCGGCGGTGGTATAGCCAAACCCTTTTTTCAGCGTCGTCTGGACTGCACAGCCCATGCATGAATCCAGCAAGGTCGCGGCCCAGCCGCCATGCACCGAGCCGATCGGGTTATAGAAGTCGAAGGTCGGCGTGCCCTGGAACACCGCCCTGCCTTCGTCGGCCTCCAGCAGAAAGAAATTCAACGTTTTGCCGATCGGCGAGTAAGGCAAGACGCCCGAAGCGATGTCGCGCAGGAATTCCAGCCCGGAACGCATGCGCATTTCATTCAGCGGGCTCACCCCGGGATTCGTCATCCGCATGGCGACGTCTTCTTCCAGCTTGATCCATTCTTCTTTCGTGCGCATTACTGAACTCCGGCGAGGAAACCGAGCGAGATTACATCAAAGGTTCACTTTTCAGTCAGGATGCCGGCACTTGGGCGGACTGCGCGGCCGGCTGATCCGCGACGGACTGACCCCGTCTCAGCGCGCCTTGTAAGCCTTCGCTTCGGCGATGATCTTGCCGCCGTCGAGGGCGTTGATCTCGCCGATCAAATCGTTGGTGATGAGGTCGCGCACCGGGACCTTCTCCTTGATGATGCCCCATTTTTGCAGGAAGTCGACATAAGCGGAATAGTTGTGCTCGGAGCTTTCGCCCCATTTGGTCACGCCTCCTTTGTCCAGTCTCCAGTTCTGGATGCGCGCCTCCAGAACCTTCAAGTCATCGCGCAACGCCGTAGCCTCGTCCTTGCCGATTGGCTTGGTCTGCGGATATACCTCCCAGAGAATTCGGATCGCCGCTTCGGGATTGGCGATCGTGAACAGCGTACCTTTGGCAAAGCCCTGCGCGACCGCGACGGCCTGCTTGCGCTTGCTTTGCAGCGCCGACTCGAGTGCAACAAAACCGTTCGATGGAAACCGCTCGATGTCTCGGGCGGGCAGCAAGCGTAGCCTGACGCCGGCATTCTCGACCATGGCGTATTGCGTGTCGAACTGGCTCAAAGCGTCGACCTGCCCCGTGCGCATCAGCGCCGCAGTCTGTGCCCCTTCGCCTGCGACCACGATACTGATGTCGCGGTCGGGGTTCAGCCCGGCGTTTGCGGCCAGCGCTCGCGCCACGATCACGCCCGCGGAGCCCATCGAAATGACGCCGATCGACTTTCCTTTCAAATCGGCGAAACTCTGGATCGTGCTGTCGCGCGGAACGGCGATACCGTAGATGTAGCCCTGATACGCGGTGTAGAAGATTTTCACCTTCACCCCCTGTGCCCGGATGATCGAAAGCGGCTCCACCGATCCGAGTGCGTAATCGACATCGCCGGTGGCGACGAACTTGACGCAGTCGGTCGAGCCCGGTATCGGCACCAATTCGACGCTAATCCCGTCCTTCGCGTACCAGCCGAGTTTTTTCGCGACTGCGAACGGTGCCAACGAGGCGCTGATCGTGCGCGAGCAAACGCCCACCCGCACTGTGGTTTGTGCGGCCGCATCAAGCAACGTGAGGAACGACAGGCAGAGTGCGGCAACAGTGGTGACAAGCAGTTTCATGGCGTTCCTTTTTCAACAGGCGCCGGGGCCGTTTCCTTCTGCGCAGGGTCCCAGAACAACAGGCGCTTGCGAACCAGTACGATAACCCAGTTCAGCAGCAACCCGAGGAGGGACAGGATCAGCAGTACGGAGAATTGCCCGGCGACGTCCATGGTAAACGTCATGCTCATGATGAGCACGCCGAGGCCCTTCTGCGCGCCCACGAATTCGGCGACGATCGCACCGATCAGGGAGAGCACCATGGCGATTTCGAATCCCGCCATGATGAAAGGCAGTGCGGTGGGCACGCGCAGCATGGTCAGAATTTGCAGGTCCGAGGCGTCCAGTGATCGCATCAGCGCAACGCGATCCTCGTCGGCGGATCGCAGCCCCGCGATGGTGTTGACCATCAGCGGGAAAAAGGCGGTAACGGCGGCCTGTGCAACCTTCGAGGTCAGCCCGAGGCCAAACCAGACGACGATGAGCGGCGCGAGCGCCACCTTTGGCATCGACTGGAACATGACGACGAAGGGATAAAGAAAGTATTCGACGCGTCGGCTCAGGGCGATGCCCGTGCCCAGAACGAGCGCGAGGATCGATCCGAAGACGAAGCCGAGCAGCGTCTCGGTAACCGTGACGCGCAGATGCTCGACATAAAGCATCGACGCAATGCCACGCCACAGCGCGACGGCGACATTCGATGGCGCCGGCAGGATGAACGCGGGGACGCCGAAGAGGCGCACCGCCCCCTCCCATACCACGAGGATCGCCAGCACCAGCAGCAGGCGAAGCAGGACATCCGGCACGCGCATCATGCGTCGAGCCCTCCTTTGGCCTGGAAGTGGTCACGGATGCGTTTGACGTACACGCCGAACTCGGGCGTGGCCATGACGTCGAGGCTGCGCGGGCGCACGAGTTCGACCGCGACATCGTCCATGATGCGCCCCGGGCGCGGCGTCATCACCAGCACCCGGTCGGCCAGAAAGACCGCCTCGGGAATCGAGTGCGTGATGAACAGGACGGTCTTCCTGCGCTCCAGCCAGA
>JBDTRK010000182.1:0-5204 GCA_039931685.1 Betaproteobacteria bacterium
CGCGCTAGGCAAGGTGCTGGGCAATTTCGCAGTGCCGCTGGGGATTTGGGGAATTGCCTTGCTGCTCGCGGGTCGCGCAGTGCTTCCCAGCTATCTGTCCGGCCTCAAAGTCCACGGACCTTACCTGATATTGCTCAGCGGGCTAATGCTCAGTCTCGCTTTTCGGCGTGGACGGGCATTTTTCGTCCTGCTTTCCCTGACGCTGGCCTACTTCGCGTTCGTATTTCTTTTCGAAAACCAGAACGAACGCTTTGTTTCGCAGACCGTGTTCGCGGCACTATGCATATTCGTGCCACTGAACATCGCGGTATTCACGCTGCTGCGCGAGCGCGGCGCGTTGAACGCGCCGGGCTTGCGCAGATTGTCTTTGCCGCTGATCGAGGTCGGCGTGATAGCCGCCATCCTGCTCGCCGACGCGGTGGAATTCACCGATGCGTTGTACCAGCCGCTGATCGGGACCGGGTCGCTTGCCGGGACCAATATTCCACAGTTGGGCGTCGCTTGCACAATCGCCGCCGTGATCGTTGCCGTGATATGTGCGGTGAAGCGCGGTTCGGTGATCGATGCCGCGTTTGCGACTGCCGCTGCTTCGTTCGCGCTGGCATGCAACGGGCTGCCATCGCCCGGGGCCTTCGCCTGGTTTTGTACGACCGCGGGATTGGTCGTCGCGCTGGCCGTGCTTCAGGATTCCCGCCGCCTGGCGTTCTTCGACGAACTGACCGGCTTGCCGGGGCGGCGTGCGCTCAACGAGCGACTGGAGGCGATGGACGGCAGCTTCACACTGGCCATGGTGGATATCGATCATTTCAAGGTTTTCAACGATACGTGGGGTCACGACGTCGGTGATCAGGTCCTCAAACTGGTTGCGGCGCGGTTGCAGCAGGTGGGCGGAGGCGGGGTCGCCTATCGCTATGGCGGCGAGGAATTCACGATTCTTTTCGCCGGCAGGCGCCGGACCAGCGTGATCCGGCACCTGGAAGCCATGCGCAAAAGTATTTGCAACTATAAAATCATGCTGCGCGAGGGCGCCAGGCCACGCAGTCCTGGTCCGGAAAAAGGCGCGCCAGCCACCGCGTCCCGTCACAAATGGATGTCGGTCACTGTCAGCATCGGCGTTGCGGAACAAACAGAGCGCGCCGATACGCCGCAGCGGGCGCTCGAAGGGGCCGACAAGGCGCTCTACCGTGCGAAAGCCGCGGGCCGCAACAGGATCGTCAGCCACTGACCGATTTTGCGGCGGAGGGGCGCGCCCCGGCGCCTTCATGAACGCTTACAAATTGCTTCTTTACATGCGCCGCGTTCAGGACGAGACTTGCTATTGGCGGCCGGGACTGGGTTTCAGTCGCTTGGTGATGGCGATGATAAGGCGGTTTTTACCGTCTTGACGAGTACGGACCCGAAGTTGCATCAGGGGCCCCGTCTTGAAGATTCCTCCCACCTTGGAGCCCGCAAGGGCTCAGCTGCGGTCCACGCGATCGCGGCCACAAATTGGACGACAGCCCCGGCGGCCTCACCTCTTTTGCGCGAAGCCTGTAGTCCTGGCGTGCCGCAAGCGCGTTACAATCTCCACTCTGAACGTTCCGGGGATATTCAATGAAGCGTTTTATCTTGATTTGTGCATTGACGTGGCCGCTTGCATCGTGGGCGGGTCTGGACGAGGGCATCGCAGCCTATACGGTGGGGGATTACCCCAAGGCGCTGGTCGAATTTCAGGCGCTGGCCGACCAGGGCGATATGCAGGGACAGTACTTCGTCGGATTTTTCTATCACAACGGCTTTGGCGTGAAGACCAGCCAGGTCGAGGCCGTGAAGTGGTTCTCGAAGGCGGCCGAACAGGGCGATCCGCGCTCGCAATACTACGTGGGAATTATTTATGCGACCGGCAAAGGCATCGCCAAAGATCTGCCCAAGGCTGATCTGTGGCTGACGCTGTCGGCAACCAATCCCAAGACGAGTTATCGCGATTCCCTGTACACCAAGGAGGAGATCGCGAAGATCGAAAAGAAAATGACTCCGGAGCAGATAGCCGAGGTCAAGGATCTGGTCGGCAAGTGGAAGCCGCAGGCGCAGAACTGAACTGCTTACCAGACATGAAAAAAGCCGGGGTGATCCCGGCTTTTTTATTCATGGTTACGGCTTATTTCGCGCGCAGGTAAGTGTCGCCGCCGTTGATCCAGTCCTCTCGCGGCGGCGTGAAGACGTCGTACGCGACCAGGGTCTCGATTGCCTCGGCAGTATGCGGAACATTGGCCGGGATAAAGATCATTTCGTTCGGGCCGACGTCGACCGTCCTGCCCTCGAGATTGAAGCGCCACTTCCCGTCGGTTACGAACGTTACCTGTTGATTGTCGTGCGCGTGCAGCGGCACGACATAACCCTTTTCGACGAGGGTCTGCCCGACCATGATCTTGCCGTCCCAGGCCAGCTTGCGCACGAACTTGTCGTTGAGTCTTTCGGCGGGAATCTTGTCCCAGTTGATGTGTTTCACTTGCGTCCTCCCGCGGGTTGAGTCGTCAGTGCCAGCATAGCATTTTGCGCTTGCACGAAAGGCTGCCGCCGCCGCCAAAAAAAGACGGGGAACTTGCGTTCCCCGTCGCGGGCCGATCGAAACTACAACCGCCTAGGCGGCGGTCTTGCTGTCGACGAAGCCGTAGGTGACGTTGTTGCGCTCCACCCCCTCGCCCTCGTAGTGCTGCTTCATGAGGGCCAGTTTGTCGTGGCTGAGGGACTCGTACTCCGCCTGGATCTTGTACTTGTACAGGCGTGCCGAGTTTTCGCCGAGGATCATGTTCTTGATCTTGCCGTCCGCGGCGCCGAGATTGGTTTTCCAACCCATCCTCTTCATGATGTCCTCGGGCACTTCCAGCCGGCGGAAGGCTTCGATCTGCCACTGCGGGCTGCCGTACCAGACCGAGTCTGTGCCCCACACGACGTGATCGGCGCCCATTTCGTTGACGAACTGCCCAATCATCGCGGCCGCGAGCCGCGGGCTGGATACAGCGACCGTCGCGAACGTGGTGCCGAGTTCCGCGTAGACGTTCTTGCAGCCGTGCTTGCTGGCAAGCTCGCACACATCCGTCGTCCAGTCGATGCGACCGGTCTTCTCGAATTTGTCGAGCGAGTGCTGCGGGTCTTCGAGGAAATTGCGCATCGCGCCGTGATAGATGATGAAATTGAGCCCCGGCCAGTCTTTTGCGGCCTTGAGCACATCGTCCGGCGTGGCGTGCTTCCACACGTTTGGCCAGGACGTCTCGTAGTCGAGCGGCAGCAGTCCCTTATGGATGCAGACATTGCGGATGCCCGACTTCATCGCCTTCTCGTACCACGGATAGACCAGTTTCTCGTCGTCCAGGCGCCACGCTGTGCCTTTGGTGGACGGCGACAACGGATCACCGATGGTGTAGCACTTCCATGCGTCCGGTTTCAGCTCGGCGATACCGCGATCCACTTCATCCATCCATCCGGCCTGTCCAGGCGTAAGGACCGTGTGGCTCATCAGCCGGCGCGATCCGGCAACCTTGTTGATCGCGTCGCGTGCCTGCCGGATCTGGTCGTTGCTGAGCAGCCACCAGTCCGGATCATCGAAGGGCGCCCCGGTCAGCACCGCCACCTTGGTATCGCTGTCCAGGTAGATCTCCTTCAGGTAGTTCTGGAACTTGTAGCGCTGCAGCACCAGCGGCACATCCTTGAGCATGTCCGGATTCCAGTGCTCCGACGCGTACTTGCCAAGGCCCAGCAACCCCTCCTTGTCGAAGTCGTCGCGCACAAAGTGGGTCTGGTCGTCGAAGATGAACTGCTTCTTCAGCGCCCTGGCGCGGGCGTCCGACAAGTCCTTATCTGCGGCTTCCGCTTCGGATACGTTCCACACCGGACCGAACACCTGGTTCATGGCAAGGAATGCCACCGCCATACCCGACGTCGTCTTCAGGAAACTGCGCCGATCCATGTTGAGCTTGTGCGCGTAGTAATCGGCAAGCTCCTTGATGCGGCCTTCCACCTGCTTTTGCTGCGCGGTCTGCGGCAGCGGGTTGTATTCACCATTGGAAACGATCTGCGTGGGCACCGGCGACGCAAAAGCAGCGTCGTCGGCGTGCGCAGTTTGCTTACGTTCATTTTCTGTTAACCACATGCTCGACTCCCCCTAGGTATAGGAATGTTTCATGGGCCTGCTGAACGTTCATGAATACGGCGCGGCGGACTGTTTGCACTTATTGCACCGGCGACCGTCGACTTATCTTTTAGCATCTGCCCGGGCGGAGTCAAGACAAGCTTGCATTGCGATACGGCAGGGGGCGGGCGGCGCCATTGCTACAATGGCGGCCCGTTCAATGGGCTCACATGAAAACCCTTCCCGATCCGCGCCGTTACGCCGAGATTTCATCCAATTCCATGGTTGCGCTCGCACAGCGGGTGCTCGATCCGGCTTGCGCGATGCAGCACGGAAATTCATTTGCAAACCTGTGTGCCGCGATCGAGCGGGCGCTGCGCGCCGGGGACGACGCGCTGATTGAGCGCGCACTGGCTGAATCGACATCGCAGCCGGTTTATCGCCTGCTGGCCGAGGCGGTCGACTGCGCCGCGAACGCGCCCGCTGACGCTGCCCTGCATTGGCGCATCTTTGCCATCCCGGTCCTGCTCGTGACGGGCGGCCACGGACCCATGACGTTGCCCGGCGCGGTGACGGACATCGACGAATTGATGAAATTATTTGAACTGCATGGCACGCTCGGGCCGATGAAGAACTTCGGCCTGAGCGGCGCGCTGGTCTCCGCGTCGGGGCTCGCCGCACTGAAGCCAGGCGTGGCCTACAGACGATCGCTCGGGACCGGCGGGGAGGACTTGCCGCCACTGGATCTTGCGCCCGAAGACATTCTCATAGCCGGAGCAGCCGAAGAAGTGCATTTGCGATTCCTGACCGGCGTTTCAGTTACCGCGTCCGACGCGCCGGGATTCTCCGAGACCGCCGGCGACATTGGCGCATGGGGCATGCCGGTTACCCGCGCACTGGCTGCCCAGCTCGGCCGGCCCGGATTGTCGCTGTTGCCGATCCCGCGGCCGCCCATGAGCCGGTTGCGGGCATTGCAAGCCGGACTATTCGCCCAGGGCGAGCTGGGTTTTCAGCTGTTTTTGAGCACGGCATTGCGCGGGTTTCGCGCGCGCGTCGGGGAGGCGCAGGCCCGGGTGGCCGCCTGCGGCGACGCCAG
>JBDTRK010000183.1:0-5185 GCA_039931685.1 Betaproteobacteria bacterium
TGCAGCCGCACCGGCGTGCCCGGCATTTTCTGCGCGATCCACACCGCCTGCTTGGTGTATTCCTGGTGCGGCCCGCGCCGGCCGAAGCCGCCGCCGGCGTGCATCTTGTGCACGAACACGTTTTCCAGCGGAATGCCGGCCGCCTCGGATGCCGCGGCAATGGTGGATTCGCCGTTCTGCGTGCCGACCCACACCTCGACCTTGTCCTCCGTCACGATGGCCGTCGCGGTCTGCGGCTCCATGGTCGCGTGATTCAGGTAGGGCGCGTGGTATTCCGCCTCGATCACCTTCGCGGCGCCGGCCAATGCGCCTTCCGCATCGCCGTCCTTGCGCGCCACCGGAACGTCTTTCGCATCGATGCCGGTGCGCAGGAACGCCATGATGGAGGCGCTGCTGACGCTCCCGTTTTCGCCGACATTCCATTCCACTGGCATCGCCTTGAGCGCCTGGTTGGCACGCCACCAGTTATCCGCCACCACGGCAACCCAGTCGTCGCCGGCAACCACCATTTTCACGCCACGCATCGTCTTGATCTTGACATCGTCGTAGCTCTTGAGCTTGCCGCCGAACACCGGGCACTGCACGATCGAGGCATGCACCATGTCCGGCAGGCGTACGTCGGCCGCATAGACCTGCTTGCCGGTCGTTTTGTCGGCGATGTCGAAGCGCGCGGGCGAAGTGCCAATCAGCTTCCAGTCCTTGGGGTCCTTGAGCCTGGGCTCTTTCGGTACTTCGAGTTTCGCCGCGGCCTCCGCCATCTTGCCGTAGGTGGTGCTCTTGCCCGATGCGTGCGAGATCACGCTTTTGGCCGCCTTGCACTCGGCAACCGGCACGCCCCATTGCTGCGCCGCTGCCGCGACCAGCATTTCGCGCGCGCTGGCGCCGGCCTTGCGCAGATACTCCTGCGAATCGCGGATGCCGCGACTGCCCCCGGTGGACATCGAGCCGAAGATGCGATTGCGCCGGATATGCTCGTTCACATCCGCGTATTCCGGGCGCACCTTGCTCCAGTCGCACTCCAGTTCCTCGGCGACCAGTTGCGCCAGGCCGGTGAAAGAGCCCTGCCCAAGTTCCGAGCGCGCAATGCGGATGACCACGGTATCGTCGGGCTGGATTACGACCCAATGGGTGACTTCGGGTGTGCCAGCGGCATCGGCCGCGTACACCGTTCCGGACAGATTGACACCGATCATGAGGCCGCCGGAGACGGCAGCGGTCTTGACCAGGAAATCGCGGCGGCTGGATTCGAATTTTTGCGTTTTCATGATGGGCTCCTTAGGCCGACTTCGCGATCTGATGGATCGCTTCGCGCACGCGCGCGTACGTGCCGCAGCGGCAGATGTTGCTCATCGCGGCGTTGATCTGCGCGTCGGTGGGGTGCCGGTTCTCCTCGAGCAGGGCGGCGGCGGCCATGATCATGCCACTCTGGCAGTAACCGCACTGCGGCACTTGCAGTTTCACCCAGGCTTTCTGCACCGGATGCGTGCCGTTTGGCGACAAGCCCTCGATGGTAGTGATTTTCTTGCCGGCCACTGCCGACGTCGGCATGACACAGGAACGCACCGGCTGCCCGTCCACGTGCACCGTACAGGCGCCGCACATCGCGATGCCGCAGCCGTACTTGGTGCCGGTCAGCCCGAGTTCGTCGCGCAATGCCCACAACAGCGGCATGTCATCCTCGACATTGACGTTCACATCTTTCCCGTTGACGTTCAGAGTAGTCACGATGTGCTCCTGATATGAGGTTGTAAGGAAATATTTCGCAAAAAACCTTGGTGCGGATGATGGTAGCAAAGAAAAGCAGGACTCAGGACGTAGGACTTAGGACTAAGCTAAAAACAGAGCGCGGATCGCGCGTGCGTATGTGGTAATTGCCGTTCAATGCTCTTACTAAGTTCTGAGTCCTTCGTCCTGAATCCTGCTTTTCACTGAGTCCTGAGTCCTTCGTCCCGAGTCCTGATTACTACTGCATAATGCGACCCAAGCATCGAGACCGGCCAACCGCGCCACATCAATAATTCTCGAGCCCAGGAGAGGAACATGGACCCACGCTTTACGCCGGAGTTCCGGCGCCGGACCATCGTCAAGGTGTCCTGGCGCCTGCTGCCGCTGATCGTGGTCGCCTATCTGGTGGCCTACATCGACCGCACCAACGTCGCCTTCGCTGCGCTGACCATGAACAAGGACCTGGGCATCAGCGCCTACATGTACGGTCTTGGCGCAGGGATTTTTTTCCTCGGCTATGCTTTGTTCGAAGTACCGAGCAACATCGTTCTGGAGAAAGTCGGCGCGCGCCTGTGGATCGCGCGCATCATGCTGACCTGGGGAATCATCTCCGGTCTCATGGCCACGGCGACCGGGCCGATCAGTTTCATCGTCCTGCGCTTCCTGCTCGGCGTCGCCGAAGCCGGGTTCTTTCCTGGCATGATCCTGTACTTCACCTACTGGTATCCGGCGCAATATCGCGGGCGCGTCATTTCCACTTTGTTCATCGCGGTGCCACTCGGCAACGCCGTGGCTTCCGTGGCGTCCGGTGCCATTCTTGGAATGGACGGTCTCTGGGGACTGCATGGCTGGCAGTGGGTGTACCTCATCGAAGCCTTGCCGGCGGTGGCGCTCGCCTTCGTCGTGCTGGCACTAATGACCGACCGCCCCGCGGTGGCGAAGTGGCTCAATGCCGACGAGAAAGAGTGGCTCGAAAGCGAATTGCGCGCCGAACGCACGACGGTCGAATCAGCCGGCCGCCTGACCCTGCTGCGGGCCCTGACCGACAGCCGCGTGCTGATGCTGTCCATGATTTATTTCACCAGCGTCGTCGCCGGCTACGGCATTACCTTTTTCCTGCCGCAGATCGTCAAAGGTCTGGGACACTCGAATTTCGTCACCGGGTTGCTGACCGCAATCCCTTACGTGATTGGGGTGATCGGCCTGATCTGCTGGGGTCATTCCTCCGACCGACACAAGGAAAGGCGCTGGCACCTCATCATCGCCTCCACGCTTGCCGGCATCGGACTGGCCGGCACGGCGTTTTTTACCGGGTCCGCCTGGGCGCTGGTGACCATGTCGCTGGCCGCCATCGGCCTGTACGGTTCGCGGCCGAGCTTCTGGCCGATGCCCTCGCTGTTCCTCACCGGCGCGGCCGCCGCAGGCGGCATCGCGCTGATTAACTCCATCGGCAATCTCGGTGGCTACGTCGGTCCATTCATCGTCGGATGGATCAAACAAAGCACGAATAGTTTCGAGATGGGCGTGTATTTCCTGTCGGCGTGCGCGTTCACTTCCGCGCTGCTCACGTTTCTGGCGACACGCGCGACGGGCGCTGCAAAATAATTCGGCCGCCCGCAGGGTTGACCCGCACCCCCGTGCTGGGCTATGGTCGGGGTGTCCATTCTTTTTTCCGCATGCTTATAACCGCGCTTATGTCTTGCATGTCCTTACGCATTCAGCGTTTTCGACAAATTCCGTCCAGTCCGGCCTTCGAGCCGGGCGGATCGGTTGCGCGCGTGCCGTCGACGTAACGACGGCGGGACAGCAAGGGCTCTGGTCCGCAACCGATCCGAAAAACTTCAGGCCTGATCCACGCTGCAAGGCGTGGTCCGGGTTCAGGAGCCCATCGGCAGGTGGATGTGCAAACGGCAAGGTCATCCGGCTTTGCAGGAACAGCCGACGCAGCACTTCATATCCAGTTGCATGGCGACTCGCGGTACTCACCAATTATGTTCGCCGCTTCGGCAACCTGCCTGCTTCGTGTAACGCCCGTTCGCCAGACCTGAAGCCCGTCCATCGCGACGGTATTCGCGCAATCTGATATTGCAACACGGCTCCGCATTCCGCGCTCGGTGCGCACGGGTCGGCCGCCGCATTTCCAGGAGGAACACAATGCTTGAATCCGCACAGATTTTCATCACCGACCTCGATGCCGTTCGCCTGCGCAACGTAGCGCGCCAGCTCCACTCGCAGCACGGCGAAGCCCGCCATCACGCGGAAGAACTCATGGACCTGGTGGACAGCGCCGCCGTAGTGCCGGCCGATTCGATCGCGCCGGATGTGGTGACCATGAACTCGACGGTGGTCTACGACGATGCCGGGGATGGCCCGGTCGAGACACTCATGCTGGTGTATCCGGAACATGCCGATGCCGCGCGCGGCCGCGTATCGGTGCTGTCGCCGCTTGGCCGCACGCTGATCGGGCTACGTGCCGGCATGTCCGTGGACTTCGAAACGCCGGGCCACGGCACGCGCAGCGTGCGCGTGCGCAAGGTCCTCTACCAACCGGAAGCTGCGGGAGACTGGACGCTTTGACTATTGCCATTGAAGGAGATATCGATGAACGAACAGCTACCCCTGGAACAGATCGTCATTCATCGCCGCGAACCTCTTCAGTATTTTTTTGCGGCCCGCGCCATCGAAGTGGTTCCGGCATCGGACGACTATGTGCTGGAACCCGTCCGCGAAGGCCTGCGCGTACGCGCGGCCAACGAAGCCGCGCTCGACCTGCCGGCGGAAATTCTGCGCGATGCGTTCGGCGACGAGCTGGCCTTTCTGCCGGTCGCGGTTACCCTGCAACATCACGACGGATCGACCTATGAGCCGGTGATGTTCGTGCGCGCCGAGGTGCCGGCCGATATCCAGGCCGCAGTGCGCGCTGCACTGTGCGCACGGGCGGCGACGATCCTTGAGGAAGATGCGCATCGCGCCAGTGTCGTCATCCGCGCGCTGGCCCCCCAGCAAAGCCTGCTCGGATTTCCTGCCGAGCTGCACGAAACTGCCGGCAGCGAGGCGCGGTTGTGGATCTGGCTGAGTCACTACGCGCCGGTCGAGGCCAAAAATCAGGACTGAGACCTGCCCCCTGAGGGGTGAGTCAAGAGCAAGGCGATAGGCTTTTACTCAGTCCTCAGTCCTCATCGCTCAGTCCTGTCGGGCTTCACCCTCCAGCCACACCCTGCGTATTCACATATAACGCGTACACGCTCTTGCTCGCCGCCATGAACAGACGGTTGCGCGCCGGGCCGCCGAAACAAAGGTTGGCGCAGCGCTCGGGCAGTGCGATGCGGCCGATCAGCCGGCCATCGGGGTTGTAGACCACCACGCCGTCGAGATCCGCGTTGCCCATACCCCAGCCAAACCAGATATTGCCGTCCACGTCGCAGCGCATGCCGTCGGGCGTGCCGGGGCCGGCGTCGAG
>JBDTRK010000184.1:0-5155 GCA_039931685.1 Betaproteobacteria bacterium
GAATTGCGCACGCCGATCGCGGCGATCCGCGCCCAGGCGCAGGTGGCGCTGGGCGCAAGCGACGACGCGCAGCGCCGCCATGCGCTGCAGGGCACGCTGGAAGGCTGCGATCGCGCGACGCGAGTCGTGCAGCAACTGCTGACCTTGTCGAGGCTCGAAGCGGTGGCGGCGCCCGACCTGGCCGCCGTCGATCTTGGCGCGCTGACCCGGCAGGTCGTAGCCGAGCTGGCACCGAAGGCCATCGCCAGGAACCAGGCACTGGAACTGGAGGCCACCGAAGCCTGCAATGTTCCAGGCGACGAGACGCTGCTGGCGATTCTGGTGCGCAATCTGGTCGACAATGCCGTGCGGTACAGCCCGCCGTCGGCGCGAGTGAAAGTAGGCGTCCAGCAAAAATCCGGCCGTGTCGTGCTGAGCGTCGAAGACAGCGGGCCGGGCCTGGACGAGGCCGATCGGCGCAGACTGGGAGAGCGATTCTTCAGGTTGCCTGGCAGCAGCGAGAGTGGCAGCGGATTGGGCTGGTCGATCGTGCGCCGCATCGCGGAAGTGCACCGCCTGGAGCTGCAGGTCGAGCGTTCCGCGGAACTGGGTGGCCTCGCAGTGCGCATCATCGGTCAGGCGAACGCCGATGCATCGTGACGTTTCCCCTCAAGGATGGGGCATCTTATTTCTTCACGGCAGCCGAGGATCTCAAGCCACTGGCGGTCTCGCCACGAAGAAGTTTATTTTCTTCGTTGTCTCTCGTTTATACAGTCTATAGTCATGCAGGCCTGATGAGCGAGCCACGGGCTTTGCGCACAATACCAGCCTGCTACCCTTGTCCCCGACCGCTCGCGGCCAGCAACGCCTCGGCGTCGCGCCACGCAATCCTGAGCTTCGGTAGTACGCTGCCGTCGGGCGGCGTCCATACATCGCTGCCGGCGTTTTCTCCTCCCAGCCGCGCGTAGAATCGCTGAGCCGCAATGTTCGACTGCAGCACCCACAGATAGACGCCCCGCCCCGGATAAGCCCTCGCGGACCACGATGCCATCTCCCCCATGAGTTGCGCACCGATCCCCTGGTGTTTATGCTCCAACGCCACGTGCAGGTTGTCGAGAAATGTTCCCCACCGCTCATCGTTCCCGCCATATGCGCAGACGAAGCCGACGATTTTTCCAGGAGATTCGGCAACAGCGATGAATTGATTCGGTGCCGATTGCGCAAAGCGACCACGCCACAACTCGATTCTCTCCGCCTCGATCGGACCATCCAGGTAGGCATCGCTGAGCGCTCCGCGATAAGCAGTGCGCCAACTCTGGGCATGCAATTGCGCAATGCTGTCTGCGTCGCGTTCGGTGGCTTGCCTGATTCGCATGCGAATGCCTCAACGCCCCGCATCGGCTGCCGCGATGCCGATCAGCGCCAGCATTGCGGCCGTCCCGACGATTTTCCTTGCCGGCAAGGTGCTCATTTCGATCGTTGCCATCATTGGTGCTTTTCGGGCCTGGGGTGCCGGCCGCTGGCAAGCGCACGCGCGCGGGAATCGCGCGCCGGGGCACTCGGTGCAAAGCGGTCCAGCCGCGCGGGCAAGTGACCTGAAAGGCCATGCGCGAAACGAGATCTGACCCCGAGAGCCGCTCCCAAGCCGGGCGGTCAGCGGGAAGTAAATGCTATGTTGCAAGAGTTGCCCCTTATCCAGATTGTTTCGTAACGATTGAGCACGATCAGCAGTTCCTCGCGAGCCCACCTGTTGGCTTGCGCCATGTGACCGTCCCCTGGATAACGGTTCTATTTCCCGAACTGCGGCGCCAGCCGCGACCACTGCCCTTCCACGCCGAGCAACGATCTTGCGGCTTCCGCCGGATATCCGTGGGATTCGCCTGCCGACCCCAGCCCGGTCATTGGCGTATCAGCGAAGCGCAGCATGCACTCGAGCGGCGCAATTCCATCGTGCAAGTACCAGTCGAGGGATTTCGAAAAATCGTTCATCGATCCCAGGACGCTACGACTCTCGGTGCGGGAGTAGCGGACCTCGCGCATAGCCTCGACCTCCTTCGATGCGCGCGCATCATCGACGCCGATCTCGCGCAGCAGCAGCGCAGCGGCATCGCGCAGGTTCGGAACGAGCGATCGGCGCAGGTTGCTGGCCGGCAGAAGCACCGTCAACAGCGAACGCTCGCTGGTCGCCATGACGAATTGCGCGCGACCGACGTAAACCAGATTGGCGTACCAGTTCCCCAGCGCGCTGGTGGGCGGCGGCACATCGGCCTCGGGCGTCGCACCGAGACGTTTCAAAAGCCTGTGCGTGCAACGCAGCGCGATCATCTCTTGGTCGGACGTGAGGTTGAATTCGATCCTGATGGCCTGCCCCTGTTACAGTCCTCAGATCAGCCTGGGTTACGGTATACCCAGCATCTTGTGCGTTTGCAGACTCAGACGCCACCTGGGGTGCATCTTGCAATACTCGATTGCAAGACGCGTGTTGTGTTCGCGGTCCAGGCCATCCATCGGTTGCAGGAAAAAATGCGCAAAGGATAACTTTTCGAATTGGTCCGGCATTGCCTGCGCCTGTGGGAAAACGAGTTTCAGCTCGCTTCCCGCACTCAGCATGACGGGTGCGCCGGCTTTCGGGCTCACACAAATCCAATCCAATCCACCGGGCGCCTTCTGCGTTCCGTTGGTCTCGACTGCCACTTCGAAACCTTCGTCGTGCAGGGCCGCCACCAAAGCGTCGTCCATTTGCAGCAAAGGTTCGCCCCCCGTGCAGACGACGAATCGGCGGCCAGAGGAACGGTCACTTGGCCATTTTGCAGCGATTGCCTTGGCCAGCGACGCTGCGTTGGAAAATTTTCCGCCCCCTTCTCCGTCAGTCCCCACAAAATCCGTATCGCAAAACTTGCATACCGCAGTCTCTCGATCCTTTTCCAGACCCGACCAGAGGTTGCAGCCCGCAAAGCGGCAGAAGACCGCGGCGCGTCCCGCCTGGGCCCCTTCCCCTTGCAACGTATAGAAAATCTCTTTGACGCTATAAGTCATCGGTCAGATCGGCAAAGCCGGGTCATCATCGCCCCACGCCAGGATCGCTCCGCAGCCCCGAGTCTCATAAAGATCGATTCGGTCCAACTGAGGAAGTTTCGGCGCCGCGCTATTCTTGATCCAGCGGACAATACTAGCGGAATCATTGTCTTCGATTCCCGGCAGTTCGTAGAGCGGTCGATGGTCGAGATCCAGGAATATCGGACCAAACAACTCTTTCACGTCGCCAAAATCGATAGTCCACCCCATCACCTTGTCGATCGGCGTATTCAGATGAAGCCGAAGGGTGAATGTATGCCCATGAATACGGCGCCTCGAATCCCCCTGTGGGGCGCGCTTTAACTGGACCGCGCTATCCAGGCTCAACTCTTTCCAGATCCGGTATTGCTGGCCGTCGAAGTGCGCCCCGCAGGACGCAGTTTCGTACACCGTCACCCAGGACAACTCCGGCAGTTCCGGTTTGAGGCGATTCCAGATCCAACTACCGATTAACTCACTCGTCGGATTTTCCAATCCGGGCACGTCGTTGAGACAGGCATGGTGAAGGTCCGCATGAATGGGGGCCCAGCACTGATCCAGGTGATCATAGTCCACGCCGAAGTCGCGGCTTCCCAGATTCACGTTCGCGTGGAGGATCACTTCGAACCCGTGCCCGTGCATCCTGCCGCACTTGTGCCCTTTGGGAACATTGGGAAGTCGATGCGCCGACTCAAAGACGTAGCGACGCCAGATATGTGCGTGATCATTTCTATCCAGATCCACGCCCTCATGGACGGCACTTTGAATGCCTACCTGGTCGATGCCGTTCAAGGCAAGTTTAGCCCTCGCCCAACGCGCGAGGTTCTCGTCGGTCGGTTGCTCCAGGAGGTCATTGAGTAGGCGATAGTCGAGCGGCTCGATACAACGTTCAAGTCGTTCGCGAAGTTCACTGACCTCCCCACCCGGATAAGTCGTCCAGCCCAGCGGCGCTTCAACTCTCACCTTCGCCATAAAACTGTGCCCGTGCAGGCGGCGCGACCGGTGTCCTTCCGGGAGAATCGAAACATGGCGCGCCGACTCGAACCCGGATGCCGCAACGTAAAACAGCCGTTCACTCAAGCGTTCGCCCTTCCGAATCTTTCATTCAAGGGATCCTTCCTGCCCAACTCGGCAAATCCCTTATTTCTCAAAATGCACGAGTCACACCGGCCACAAGGCTCACCATTCGGTCCCGGATCGTAACAACTGCTCGTCATGGCGTAATCGACGCCTAATTCAAGACCCGCCTTGATAATCTCGCCCTTGGTCATGCGAATCAGCGGCGTGTGAATCTTCAGTTTTTGGGATCCTTCAACCCCGGCTTTGGTCGCCAGGTTCGCCATTCGCTCGTAAGCCTCGATGTACTCCGGACGACAATCCGGGTAGCCACTGTAATCGAGCGCATTGACGCCAATGAAAATATCGCTTGCGCCCAGCACCTCCGCCCATGCGAGCGCATAGCTCAGAAAAATAGTGTTGCGGGCAGGCACATAAGTAACCGGAATCCCATGCGACATGTCGGCAATGGGTCGGTCTTTCGGCACGTCAATGTCGCTCGTCAGTGCAGACCCGCCGAACGCGCGAAGATCCATATCGACCACAACGTGCTTGGCAACCCCCATTCGCGAGGCAATTTCACGAGCCTTTTCGACCTCGATTTTGTGACGTTGGCCGTAGCGAAAGCTCATCGCATACGGTTCAAATCGGTCTTTCATTGCAAGGGCGAGCACCGTCGTGGAGTCAACGCCACCACTCAGGAGAACAACTGCTTTCTTTGGCAAAGTCATGATGAAATCTTTCCGGAACCTGTCAGGCTTGGGATATTGCATTATTTATTCAACATGCCCAAGCCTGACCCGATTCGTCCTTCGATTCGTCCTGTATGCAGTGATGCCGGCCTGAGCCAGAGATGCCGTGCGAAGATGCTATTTGATTCACCTGACCCAGTGGGCAACCGGGCGACGCAGAAATTCTTCTACGGCAATACCACCGGATCCAACCAGCAATGAACGGCGCGGCTTGAAGTGCGCGGCAAATGCCTCGAGGCCGGGTTGGGCCACGCCCGCACGCCCACTCTTGACCTCGATGGCGGTCAGCAGGCTCCCCGCGCGGACGACAAAGT
>JBDTRK010000185.1:0-5104 GCA_039931685.1 Betaproteobacteria bacterium
GGATAGTCGACAAGAAGCTTCCCTCGGGCCGCGACGAGCGCGTCAGCGTAGTCAGACGTGACCTGGTGAATCAACACACTGACGCACTCCGGTCAGAGGAGATGCCCGTGGCGAGTCAAAGTGCAGCACCTGCCACCTTGCCGTATCTCGACCGTGCTGTGCGCCGGGAGGGCGGCGAAGCAGCCTTGAGGGCCTGCAGTGGCAACCAACGAGCGCTGCACATGATTGCGCTCTTTCTCGGCGCGGCCGCGTTTGTAGCGGCCGCCGCCATGCCGGTCGCCCAGGCGAACACGATCACCGTCAACAACCTCGTGGATGGGACCAGCGGGCCGAATTGCACGCTGCGCGATGCGATCACGGCGGCGAACAACAACACCGCGGTCGGCGGCTGTCAGCGGGTGCGTCCGGGATGGACACGATCGTCTTCAACCTGTCCATCGGCTGCAATTTCGTTCAGTGCGGCAGCTTGTTGAGCAGCGGGCTGCCCACGGCAACAGGAGACCTCGCCATCAATGGGGGCTCGGCGCATCCGTTCATCAGCGGTGAGAACCTGTACCGTGTGCTCAATCCCGGCGCTGCCACCGTCAACATCTCGAACCTGGACATCACGAAGGGCAGCGCCGACTTTGGCGGTGGCGTCCGAATGATCGGCACGACGCTGACTCTGACCAACGTCAAAGTCCTGGCCAACCACACCACTGGCAACGGCAGTGGTGGCGGCATCTATGTCCAGAGCGGGACGCTCACCGCGAACAACGCCACCTTCCGGAACAATGGAGTCGGCGGTTTCGGCGGCGCTATCGGCCAGCAAGGCGGCAGTGTGACTATCATCGGAGGCAGCTTTACCAACAACACCGTCGATCATCGCCCGCAACTTCGATACGCCGAACAACGTCGGCGCGGGAACCGTTCACCCCGACTGCTCAGGGACGTTCGCCGCCTCGCAATTCAATTCCTCGCTTAAAAATGGGGCCGTTGATCCGCTGGGGACACGCAAGACTGCGCCGAAAATCGAAACGTACCTTCCGTTGTTGATGCCGTAGCAGGCAATCTGCATGCACTTCCTGATACATTGCTGGCTTTCCCAATTACCATCCAGGCAAGAGCAATAGATGAATGCTCATCCAGATAAAATATTCGACGGCAATTGTCTGCGGAATCCTTGACTTGCTTCCCGCTCACCCGATCTTGCCGAGACCACGGCCCGAATGAGCGGCGAAGGCTTGCGTGTCGTCGCGGTCCTGGCGGTGCGCAATGAGGAACGGTTTGTGGCCGACTGCCTGGAGAATCTGTTCCGCCAGGGCGTACAGGTCTACCTCTGTGACAATCAATCGACCGACCGCACCGTGGAAATCGCCGAGTCCTATCGCGGCCGCGGCCTCATTGGCGTCGAGACGATTCCGCACGATGGCGTTTATTACCTTGAACGCCTGCTGCGCCGCAAGGAGGAACTCTTTCAATTGCTGGATGCCGACTGGCTGATGCACGTCGATGCCGACGAGATCCATCTTCCGCCACGCTCGCATTCGACGCTCGCCGCGGCCTTTGCCGATGCCGACGCGCGCGGCTACGATACCGTCGAGACTTCGGAATTCACCTTTGTTCCCACGCGTGAAGCGCCGGACCACGACCACCCGGATTTCCAGCGCACCTTGCGCTCCTATTACCCATTCAGGCCGCGGTCACCGCACTGTGTTCGAGCGCTGAAAAAACGGGCGGGACCGATGGAAATCGCCTGGTCCGGCGGGCATCGGGTCCGCTTTGCGTCCGAGCCCAGGCTGTACCCCGAACCGTGTCTGATGCGGCACTACCAGTTCCTGAGCGAGGCGCACGCGGTCAGGAAGTACGTCAATCGCCGCTTCGACGACGACGCGGTCATCAGGCGCGGCTGGCATGGATGGCGGCCGCTCCTGCGCCCCGAGGACATTCAGCTGCCGCCAGCGACCGAACTGCGCACCACCGCTACGGATGCGGATCTCGACGCCGCGGAGCCGTGGACCAAGCACTGGCTGGACCGGTGCGTCGCACGATGACCAAACAGGACACTCCGCGCATTCTGGCGGTCGCCGACCGGCCGGGCTGGGCGATCGACAACAAGACGCAGAACCTGCAGTGTGCACTGGCGGGCCGGTTCGAAATCGTCAAGCGCTTCCAGCACGAGGTGACCGCGGCGGACCTCGACGCCGCCGACATCGTCCTGATTTACTTCTGGCTCCAGTTACTGAAAATACCGCTGCCGGAATCGGCGCTCATCCAATGCGCCCACCGACTCATCATGGGCATTTGCAGTCACTTCTCACTCTGCGCGGAGCGCAGGGAACCCGGTCTCGCTGTCTTGCGCCGGCCTCCCGTGCGCAGTCTTCGTCAACAATCGCAGGGCGACCAGGGTTGCGCCCGCAACCGCGCCGACTGCCGGCTCGATGACACATCGTGGAAGCCGCGCTGCGCCGGGCCCTGGTTTTCCAGGCTGCCAGCCCAGCCGATGCGGATTTCGCCGGGGCGTCGCGCGCGCCGCTCGCGCGACGGCCGGAAGAAAAGGGTATCCACGCCGTTCGGCGTGTAGTGGACCGGAACATCGAGCAGCGGCGCGAACTCGCGCTCGAGGCAGCCCGCGATAGAAGTCGAGCATCTCATCGCGATTGCGCCAGTATTGTTCGCGTATGGCCTCGATCTCTACGTTTGCGCGAGCCGTAGCGAAGGCACACCCAATCCTTTCCTGGAAGCCGCGGCTTGTGGCGTTCCGCTGGTGACCACCCGGGTCGGCAATATGCCGGAACTGGTGCGGGACGGTGAGAACGGTCTTTTTTTCGACGGCTCCCCGGCTGATCTGGCCGCGAAGATCACGCTGTTGCGGGACGCGCCACTGTACGCCTCGCAACTGGCCGCTCGGATGCTCACGGTCATCCATGAATGGGATTGGTCCAGGCAGGCCGAGAACTACGCACGAATGTTCGACGTCCTGCACCGCCAGTCCGAGGGCATGTCAAAGAAGTGACCAGCGTGCGGTAAGCAGGAATGGGCTGCACCGATGTCACTTCCGGGAGAAAGCGTTGCCGGAGATGTGCCCTGCATTGAGACGGAGCGGTGCCGGAATGGGTACGGTGCGCGCCAGCCTGCCAGGAACGCGCAGGCCGACTCCCGGGACACGAATTGATCTTGGGGACTACCCTCAGCCTGCGCGCTCCTCGCAAGCCGTGCCTGAATTCGAGCGCGCCGGAATGCATGAAGAGTCGAAAATCCTGAAGCAATGTACATGCCAGAATAAATTTCAAAATTGCTCCGCCCGGCATGAGACTGCAGGACGGATAAATGCCGGCATGGCGCCTGATGCCGCAACTGAATAGTGCCGTTTCTCCGTAGCGTGTGTGCCGAAAATTGGAACATCGAACTGCCCGCGTTCCCAACAACGGTCGCAGTGTATCGAACACGCGCCGGCCTTTGGCGTCCCGCACAGCGGGCGGACCTCAGCCGCCGGTTCGAATCCCAGCCCGCCCGCACCGATAGCGCAGCCGCACAGCAGCGTCGGGATGTTACAGGTGGCAGCTATTGCGAACAACGATGATACCGCTTACATTACGGGAACTGAGGCTGTCGTAACGAAGGAAGCCACCGCAATCGAATTGGAATGTCAGCGCCGAAGTCAATAGTGCTCCATCGCCTGCCCTAGCTCAAAGATGACGCCGTCGACCACAGCACAGGCCCAGGACCTCTCTCCCGTGGAAAACCCCGAGCCCACGCGGGCAGCAAGTGATCGTGTGCAATCCGCCCGGGCGATCGACTGGATGCGGGTTGCCTGGGTACTCAGCTTGGCCTGGCTGCTCTACCTGGTTGCCATACCGATCGGGTACATGCTGTTCGACAGCCTCACCGAAAGCGGTTTCACACTCGTCAACTTCCGCGACTTCCTGACCGACCGCAGGTTGCTGGATGCAACCATCAACAGCTTCGTCGTCGCCGGAGGCGTCGCGGTCCTGAGCGTCCTTTTGGGCGCGCCGCTCGCGTTTGGTGCGGCACGCACGTCGATGGCTGGCAAAGGGCTCGTGAATGCCACGGTGATCATCTCGCTGGTCAGTCCGGATTTCCTGATTGCCATGGCTTATATCGCGCTCGCCGGACCGAATGCCGGTTATTTCAACCGGATCGTTCGCCAAGGGTTGCAAATTGGGGAGGGGCGGGGGCCGCTCGACATCTTTTCCCTTTGGGGCCTGGTCTTCACGGCGATTCCGCACGGGGTCGCCTTTGTCTACCTTACGCTGGTACCGGCCCTGCGCAACGTCGATCCGGCGCTGGAAGAAGCGGCGCGCGTGCAGGGAGCGACGGCAAGTCGCACGATCCGGGACATCACGATGCCGTTGATGCGCCCGGCGTTGCTGTCGGGCGCGCTGCTCGCATTCGCCGGCAGCCTGGCGATGTACGGGCCTCCCCACATGCTGCGCCTTAACGTGCTCACCATTTCCGCACGCGAAGCCCTGGTGCGGCTGGACTTCAAATCGGCTTCGGTGGCATCGATCATTCTTATCGCGATGTCCCTGGCCGCGCTCATCCTCTACCGGATCAGCACGCAGCAAGCCGAGCGCTTTCGCACGCTCGGCGGCAAGGGGTTCGTTCAGCAGGACATCGACCTCGGGACCGGAAACAGGCTGTTGACGGCGCTCGGCATCGCGTACGCGCTGATAGCCCTGCTGGTTCCGTATGGCGGGATGCTGATGGTGTCCCTGATGAAGACGGTAGGCGAGGGCATTTCCGCGGGCAACTGGACGCTGGCCAACTACGCCATGGTGCTGGAGGAGCCGGCGATTCGCAAAGCGGCCTCGTTGAGCCTGCTGCTCGCGGCCTCCAGCGCGACGCTGGTGGTGATCATGGGTCTGGTTGTTGCGTACGTCATCGTGCGCACGCGATTTCATGGACGCGCCGTACTCGATTACCTTTCGATACTGCCGCTGGCGGTTCCGGGAACCGCGCTGGCGATCGCGCTCGCTGTCGTCTATCTGAGCTGGCCGCTGAATTGGCTGGGCTTCTACGGTTCGTTCGGTATCCTGATGATGGCGTATCTGACCCGCTTCGTGACGTTTGGCGTGCGCACCAGCCAAAGCACATTGATACA
>JBDTRK010000186.1:0-5094 GCA_039931685.1 Betaproteobacteria bacterium
TCTTCGGAAGCTCCGGGAACTGCGGTAATTAATCGGCAATGTCTTGCTACGGAGCCATGTGTGCAACGAACACATGCCTCTTTGGCTTGAGAACAGGGTAGTCGCCCAGCGTGCCAGGCGGCAGGCCGTAGAAAGTCGGTTCGAAATCGAAGCGGCCAAGCAGCGGAGAGCCACAAAGGCGGCAGTACCCGCGATGCGTCCCCAGCGAAGACCCATAATACGTGACAAGTTGATCGCCCTGCGTCCAGTGAAAGTCACTGGCTTTGACGCTTGCGCGCCTGTGTAATCCATGTCTGCCTACACTGTTGTTACCGATCTTCCCGGCCGCTCAGATAGCGCTCGGCGATCCGCGCCCAGCAATGCACCCCCACCCTGCCACGGGGGATCCACGCCGATGTGCAGCTTCGCGCCGCGATTCACATCCATATCGGGCACATTGCCGAGATCGCTTACGTACTTGTGGGCGTAGTCATGGCGGTGCGTCGTCGGCGTGCGCAAGGCATTCGCGAGGGAAACCCTGCGTACGCCCTCGAGCTTGCTTCGAAGCAAGTCGTTGGCCGTCGTCTCGATCCAGGCCGAGACGTCGGCGTCCGCCGGCCCGCCTTTGGGCAGGTTGTACTTGAAGCCGCCGTTGTTCGGCGGATCGTGCGATGGCGTGATGACGATGCCCTCCCCAAGGCCGCTGGTGCGCTCGTGGTTGTATACGATGAGCGTGTGCGCTATCGCCGGCGTGGGTGTCGATGCCGAGAAGCAGCGGGCCGTCGATGCTCTGGCGTTTGCGATCGCGGCAGATGCCCTCGCCGATCGGGAGTGTCGCGGTGCCTCGGGAACTCGGAATATACCCGTCGCGCCAGCGCTCGGACTTCTTGCGAAATTGCAACGAGAATGGCTACGCGAACGCCGTCATGAGCACGCCGCCCACTGTTCGACGTCGGACCGAACCGCGCGTTCGATCGTAATGCCTTTGATCAAGGTGTTGTTTGCCCCCTGCCGCAGCACTATTCCCGTGTAGTTTTTGCTTCGATCCCAAAACGGGTAAGCCCCATAACTGCCGGGGCTCGACACTCTCGTTCCCGGCACGCAGTTGTAGGTTGCGCTCTGGCATTCCTGCCAGAGGCCGAAACCGTAGTGCCAGTCCTCTCCCAGGCCGGGCCCGCCATTGATCCCTTCGAATATTGGCGAATAGGCGATGGGAATGGATGCTGTTTGATCCGCCAGAAGCTGGCCCATGGACGCAGCGCTCAGTAGCGCGCCATTTTTCAGCGCCTTGAGGAAATCCATGTAATCGCCTCCCGTCATGTTCATCCCGCCGGCAATGCGGGGATTGCCTGCCGAAGGTAGGTCAAAAGTCGAAGCGGCAAAAAGGCCTGTCTGCATCTTGAATTCCGAGAACACGTTCTGCCACCCGGCGACCCCGCGCGCTTTGACCGCCATGAGTCCCGCCACCTGGAGATGTGCGTCGGAATAGAAGAACTCCTGGCCGGGAATCTTGCCACGACCTGCGTTGGTCGTTGCAAGGTTATCGACGCAGGCTTCGAAATCGATGGATACGGAATCGAGGCAAGGCGAATCGCTTGCCAGGCCGGAGGTCAAACTCAGCAGTTGTGCGAGGGTCATGCCGGACAACGGGTCGCTGCTGGAAATTGGCCAGGATTGAATGAGCTCCTGCGGCTTTTGCGCAAGCGTCAGGTATCCCTGCTCCACCAGGCGCAGGATGATGACGGCCGCAACCAGTTTCGAGGTAGATGCGGACGCATAATGCGTTTGCATCGTGGATGCCCCGCGGTTGAACGTGTACCGGCGTCCGTCTTGTCTTTCCACCGCGAATGAAAAATCGACCTCGGAATCGGCTTGGGACAGGCGCGCATCCATTGCCGCTTCGAGTGCGGGGACCTGAGTTGCCGTGCACGACGCGGTTGCGCTGCCACTTCCGCTGCCACTTTCGCTGCTGCCGCCGCATCCGGCCACAAAGGCGTTCAACAACACTGCCGCATACCGAAGACGACGGAAATAGGGAATTTTCCTGGAGTTCAATTTGCTTTACGCGGCAAAGGACGCGCCGCTGCTTGCACGAGCCATCCAAGCTACGCGGGATCACTGACCTTTGTCATCATGATCAAGCCATGGCCTGGGCCGATCGGACTATTCTCTTTGCGTGAAGGGATGCGGCCGACAATACCGACCGCGGCAAAGCGGTTGTCCATGCCAGAAAAGCAACGTCGCGCGGGTGCGATCAAACTAGACCACAAGTCACCGTGTCGACGCGCAGCGCGCTTTTCAACCAGAGGAAGCAGCGCAATTCAATGCCGGCGTCACTTCATAACAGCCTGCTGTTGGGGGCTGTTGCCCTGTCCGGTCGCACTGTTCCTGGTCTGTTGGGGGGTCGGACCATGCTATGCAACAGCTTCGGTCTCAGGTGTTCCCTTGAGGAATTGAACGTTACCCATAAACAACGGCCCAACAGTGGGATTTCAATTGAATGGCCAAAGGCAAATGAGGACCGAGCCTCGCGCGAAATTGTCCGACAAAACGGGGCCAGCCCGTTCCCTGGAGGAGGTGTTGGAACAGATCGAGCACGTTGAACGCCTGTTGGGGCAATGTGCCAATGAGCTGTCGTCGATCAACGGGTTGCTCAAGCGAGAACTCGAGGATCGGGATCCATTGCATGCGGAAAAAAGTGCCCTCGAAAAAAGTGAAGCCGTTGAAAGCAAAGTGCACGATGCATTTGCAAAGCTGTCGGTCGTGAACCGGGCGCTGGAGGGCGAAGTCCGGGGCCGGAACATGGTGGATCATCAATTGGCCGCGTCGGTAGAACAGGAAGAAGCGAGCCGTTATGCCGCTTTTCATGATGCCCTGACTGGCCTGCCGAACCGCGCCCTGTTCGACGATCGGCTGGAACATGCATTCGAGCAGGCCAAACGCCAGGGCTGGACTTTGGCGGTCATGTTCATCGACCTGGATAAATTCAAGAACATCAATGATACCTACGGCCATGACGCAGGCGACATCGTCCTGAAGACCATTGCGCGGCGGCTCGAGGAGAATGCCCGTGGCGAGGACACGGTCAGCCGCCACGGCGGCGATGAATTCCTGTACCTGCTATCAGGGATCCGGGACGAAAAAAGCATTGCGATGATTGCGCAAAAGATTATCCAGAACGTGCAAGTGCCCATCGCCGTCAGCCTACGCGACCTCAACATCAGCCCAAGCATCAAGGCAAGCATCGGCATTTCGATTTTCCCGAATGACGGCACCACGGCGGATGCGCTGGTCAAAAGTGCGGATAAGGCGATGTACCGGGCCAAGCAGGACAATTCCGGGTATGCGTTTGCGGCACAGGATGCGGAAAAATAAGCACCAGGCATTCCGTGTGTACGATAACGCACAGAAAGCCGGAAAGCGCGGAGGTATATTCGCGCTATGCTCTATCAATTTCTGAATTCGAATCGCAAAGAAATACTGCACCGCTGCCAGACCAAGGTGAGCCGTAGATTCGCGCCCACCAAGGCTCCCGCGGCGATGGAAAACGGCGTGCCGATATTCCTTCAGCAGCTCACCGACACACTTCAGGCGGAGGCCGCAACATCCATCCGTGACACATCTCAATCTCAAGCGACGCCGGCCCCCACCCCGATAGGCCGCGCTGCGGCAGTGCACGGTGGCGAAATGCTACGCTCCGGATTCTCGGTCGATCAGGTTGTCCATGAGTATGGGGACGTCTGCCAGGCTGTCACCGACTTAGCCTTCGATCTTAAGAATAGCATCACCACGGATGAATTCCGCACCCTCAACCGGTGCCTGGACAATGCTATTGCCGACGCCGTCACGGCGTTTGCGGCGGGCACGCAGACAATAATTAACGACCAGGCGCAAACCGTGCACACTCGCCTGAATTCGTTTGCGCAGGAGCAGCGCCGACTCGTCGCGATCGCCCAGCAGGCCTATGCTGCGATCAAGACCGGCAATATAGGATTGAGCGGGGCGACCGGCGGGCTGCTCATCCATGCGCTGGAAGAACTGCGCGCCCTCGCCGACCGGATCCTGCCCGAAATGCGCGAGCTGACGCCCGTCGCCGCCGAAGCCGGAATTGGAAACGCTTCGATTCTGAATGTCCCCCCGGGCGAAATCCCGCTAGAAGATTCCCGCGCTATGCGCTCAGCGCAATTTCCACCGACCCCACGCCCCTGATCGTATATTTGTAGCTTTCCCCCGCCTTGGGAAAGCGCGTGGTCACCCAGCTTCCGGTCAGCACGATCTCGCCTTTCTTCAGCGTTTGCCCGAGTTCATTGAGGTTGTTGGCGAGCCAGCGCAGCGGTTCGAACGGGTGCCCGAGCACGTCGGAGCCTTTGCCTTCGTCGATCACCTTGCCATTGCACTCCAGCACGCTGGTCGCCGTGCCGAGATCGGGCCAGGTGCCGGTGAATTCGCCGAGCACGTTGCCTTCGTTCCAGGAGTTGTCCGCGACCAGTGAGAGCAGGTCGAGCGGGTAGTCGGAATTGCGGTCATCGATGACTTCGAAGGCGGGACATACGGCGTCTACCGCGACAGTGACTTCCTCCAACGAATACGGTTTGCCGCGCGGCGCCAGCGAAGTGCCGAGGCGGGCGCAGCATTCGAATTCGATGCCGAGCCGACCCAGGCTGGACAGCGAAAGCAGCGCGCCGCTCTTGTGCAGTCGCTTGTCGAACACGACACCTGAGTTCGGGTGATCGACGCCGCACATTTCCTGCATGCGTTTGGAGGTCAGTCCGATCTTGTAGCCCACGCGCCGGCCGAGCGTGGATTCAAGCCGCCTGACGTAGGCTGCCTGGATTGCGTAGGCACCCGCCAGGTCGGTCGCGCCGTAGTCCCGCGCAAACGGAACGATCTTTTTCCTCGCTGCGTGATCGCGCATCAGCGCATCCGCCGCTTCTTCTGCTCTCACCTTCATGATGTTCTTTTCCTCCGTGCGACATAATACTGCCTCTGCGTTGGGTGGAGATATGCCCTAACTTCACAGTGAGATAAAAATGAGCGGACCACTGAAAGGCATCCGGGTACTGGACCTGACGCGAGTATTGGCGGGGCCGCACGCGACGCAAATCCTCGCGGACC
>JBDTRK010000187.1:0-5089 GCA_039931685.1 Betaproteobacteria bacterium
AGACCGGCATCGCCTACAAGGTATTACGAATTGGAACAGTCGAAATGCTGGAAGGCAACACGATGGAAGTGCGCCTTCTGCGCCTGGAAGGCGTGCCGCAGGCGGTGAGCGGCAGCAGCCTGACGCCAGGCATGGTGCTCAAGGAGTCGCCGGGGGATTGGGTGCCGTGCTCTTGAAAGGCAGGACTGAGGGATGAGGACTGAGGACTGAGTAAATTCGAGGGCTGAGGACGCAAAGACTGAGGGGAAAACCGCGTAGCAGCCCTAAGGCCCTTACTCAGTCCTCAGTCCTCATCCCTCAGTCCTCTTACAATGCACTTGCCATACATGGTTTTTCCCCAGCATAATCCGGCAAAACTAGGTTTTCGTGTTGGGCGGCATTAAAGGGGGCAATATGAAAAAGCTGGCTTTGGGATTGGTTATCGCGGCGTTCTCGTGTGGCGTGTTCGCGGCAGACGAGGCGGCAGGCGGTGCTACGGGTGGGGGCGCTTCATCCGGTGCAGGGGGCGCGGTGGGCGGTACGACCGTGTTGACGACCAACACATTGCTGATAACCGCGGGTGTGGTGGCCGCGGGCGCAGTCGCGGCGGGCAACAACGCCAAGACAACCACGAATCATTGATGAAAAGGCCAGACACATTGTCTGGCTTTTTGATTCAAAAGGCCGGGCTCGCCACAAGGCGGGGTCTCCGGCCTTTTATTTTGCGGACGTGACCTCATGAATCTTAAAACTCAGCGTTTGATTGCCTGGATTACCCTTGCGACTTTCCTGCCGTTCAGTGTCGCCTTCGCGGCCCCGGCCGGACAATTCGTGCAGTCTTCGGGCTACGTCGCGGTGTCCAATGCTGCCGGCGAAACGAAATCTGTCGGCAACGGCTCGCCGGTCGAAAGCGGCCAGACCGTGACCGTCGGCGACGGTGCCCGTGCGGTCATCAAGTTCCAGGACGGACAGATCATCGGCCTGCAGTCCAAGTCCATATTCAAGGTCAACAACTACCAATACGACCAGGCGGCCCCGGAGAAGGGCCAGAGTTACTTCGCGCTGCTGCAAGGCGGCCTGCGCGCGATCACCGGCCTGATCGGCAACAACAACAAGCCTGGCTGGAAACTCGCCACGCCGACGGCAACCATCGGCATTCGCGGAACGGATTTCCTGATTGCGCTAAAGGGCGGAACGTACATCACCGTCAAGTCGGGCGCGATCACCGGCGTGAATTTCGGGGGTTCGACATTGGTCGACTCGGGCCAGACCGCCTTGATTGAATCGGGCAGCAAGGTGGGCAACCTGATTCCCCTCGATCAGTTGCCGCCGGGGATTTTCAGCGAGCTGGAAGCGCTGGACCTGAGCGCGGCGATCGGATCGTCGGCGGGTGCAGGCGCAGCCGGCGGCACCATAGGCGGCATTCCGACCAGCCTCATCCTGGGCGTAGGCGTGGTGGGTGCGGCGGCAGCAGCGGCGGCGGGCGGCGGTGGTGGTTCGACGACGACGCACCACTGAAAGGCCGTGAAGGCCGTGAAGGCCGCAAAGGCCGCAAAGGCCGTGACTGTCGTGACTGTCGTGACTGCGTGAAGGCCGTGACTGTCGTGACTGTCGTGACTGCGTGACTGCCGTGAAGGTCGTGACTGCGTGCCCGGCTAAAAGGGTACTCCGACGTGCTGTGCACGTAGGGTATTCGCTGGATACGGGGCGTTGCCCATAACGGTCACGAAGGCATAAGAACCAGTAACAAGACAACGGACGAGAAGGAAACTCGTCCGTTTTTTTTGGCAAAATAAATCTACAGCAGCCGTGCTTCCACGTTTATTGCATTCACTGTTCGGTGTTGTCTGCCGTTATGTTGCCCCGGCCCTCGCGACATCAAGGGCACACTTGTGCCGCTTGCGGCGCACGGCCTTCACGGCAGTCACGGCAGTCACGGCCTTCACGACATCAAGGGAACACTTGTGCCGCTTGCGGCGCACGACAGTCACGACAGTCACGGCATTCACGGCCTTCACGGCCTTCACGACATCAAGGGAACACTTGTGCCGCTTGCGGCGCACGGCAGTCACGGCATTCACGGCAGTCCCGGCAGTCACGGCAGTCCCGGCAGTCACGACAGTCACGACAGTCACGGCAGTCACGCTAGTCACGGCCTTTGCGGCCTTCACGGCCCTCACGTTCTCGCCGCCGGCGGCGGCGGAACCCAACCTCATCGGCCAGACCGGCCTGATCAACATGCCGGATGCGCGCATCGATCCCGATGGCACATGGCGTACCGGCTACAGCTACGCGAATCCGTATGCCGCAGTGTGGGTAAGTCTGACCGCCCTGCCCAACCTCGAGACTTCGCTGCGTTACACCGCCATCCGCGGCGTGCCCGGTTTCACCGATCCGACCCGCGCCGGCTCGTACGGCGACTACAAGGACAAATCCTTCGACACCAAATTCCTGCTGATGGAAGAAGACGGGATTTGGCCGGCGGTGACTCTCGGCGTGCAGGATTTGTTCGGCACCGATGTGTTTCGCGCCACCTTCGTGACGATGGGCAAGCGGGTTGGCGATTTCGATTTCACCCTGGGCTACGGCAACGATCGCATCGATGGCGTGTTCGGTGGCGTGCGCTACAAGCCGCAGTGGCTCAAGGGCTGGGCGCTGGTCGCGGAATGGGACGCCAATGACTACAAGCGCGACATCGGTGCTTCCCTGAGCGGCGTGGACCGGCGCAAGCACGAGCCGGTGGCGGGCGTGGAGTATCGCTACGGCTGGCTCGGCCTGCAGGCGAGTTACGGCCATGAAGAAGCCGGCGTCAATGCCTACATCGCGATTCCGTTGCAGGAGAAGCAGTTCGTTCCGCATATCAACGAGCCCGAGCCTTACACCATCGTCGCCCCGCGTCCGCGGCTGGAGCAATGGAACAGTGACGCCGCGCACCGGCAACGCATGATCCAGGCGCTGCTGCGGCAGGATTTCAAGAACGTGCGCATCGCCAGCGAGAGCGACCGGCTGCTCGTGGTGCTGACCAATACGCGCATTTCTGAAATGAGCCGCGCGGTCGGCCGGGCGGCACGCACCATCGTCGCGCTGGCGCCGATCGAGACCCGGGAAATCCGCATCACGTACACGGTGAACGACCTGCCGTTCGCGACCTACGAGTTCGTCGACGTGCAGCGCCTGCAGCGCTACTTCAACGGCCAGATCGGGCGCGCGGAGTTGGTCGACTATGTGAACGTCACGTTCGCGCAGCCGGGCAGCGAAGACATCGCCGCGGAAAAAGACGACGTCATCGTCGCCATGGACAAGGAACGCAAGTCGACGTTTTTCGACCAGACCGAGGGCGACATCTACACCTTCCGCACGGAATCGAGTTCGCTTTCCCGCTTCAAGATCAGTCCGAAATTCGGCTTGTACCTGAACGATCCGAGCGGGGCGTTCCGCTACGACACGTTTCTGCAGGCGAACTACGACTACGATTTGTCACACGGTCTGTTCTTCAATTCCGCCGCGCGCGTGACGCTGCTCGAAGACGTCAGCGGCGTGACCCAGGCCTCCAACAGCACGCTGCCGCATGTGCGCACGGACATCGCGGATTACTACGACAACAAGGGCTTCAAGCTCACCAAGGTGATGCTCAACAAGTATTTCCGGCCGCAGGAGCGCGTCTACGTGCGTGCCTCCACCGGTCTCTACGAAATGATGTACGGCGGCGCCGGTGGGCAGGTGCTCTACCATCCGCAGGCGCAACGCTGGGCGGTGGATTTCTCGGCGGACTGGCTCAAGCAGCGCGACTTCGAGGGCTATTTCGGTTTCCGCGATTACGAGACGCTGACCGCCCTGGCGGCCTTCCACTATCGCATGCCGTTCTACGGGCTGACCGGTACGGTGCGCGCCGGCCGCTTCCTGGCCGGGGACGAAGGGGTGCGGGTCGAGGTGAAACGGCGCTTTGCCTCGGGCTTCGAAATCGGCGCGTGGTACACGGTCACGAACGGCCACGACATCACCAGCCCGGGTACGCCGGAAAAGCCGTATAACGACAAGGGCATCTACGGTTCGATCCCGCTCACCGCGATGCTGACCCGCGATACGCAGGTGACCAGCGCGTTTTCGCTGGCGCCGTGGACGCGTGACGTCGGCCAGATGGTGCAGTCGCCGGGCGATCTCTACGATCTGATCGAAGGCCCGCTCGCCAACAAGACGGACCAGGACGGACTGGTGAATTTCGGCGACTTCAACGACGACCCTTATCATGCGGAGCCGCCGAACGCGATCCGGCGCAGCGTCAATTGGGATGCTTTCCAGTATTACCTCGGTGGCCTCGGCTCCAGCGTGATATCGGACGATGCCCTGCTCGGCACCCTCGCGGGCATCGCTGCAGTGGGCCTGTCGTACTCGGTCGACGACAAGGTGGACAACTGGGCCCGGGACCACAAGGACGACACGGCCAACCGCGCCGCCGGCCACCTCGGCAAATACGCGACGCTGGGCGTGCTGGGCGCGACGGCCTTTGCCGCACTGGATCGCGATGATCCGCGGCTGTCGCAGACCGCCGTCAGCTCGCTGCAGGCGGCCACGCTCGGCCTGGGCGTTTCGCTTGGCGGCAAGTATGCAATCGGCCGTGCGCGCCCCGACCTGGAACGCGGCAAGAAAGATTTTTCGCGCGGCCGCCGCGATGCTTCCTTCCCTTCCGACCTCACCACCGTCGCCTGGGCCGCGCTGACGCCTTATGCGAAAGAATACGACGCGCCCTGGCTGTACGGCGTGGCGGCGCTGGCGAATATCGGGCGCGTCGCCGAGCGCAAGCACTGGTTGTCCGATACCGTCGCCGGTTCATTCATCGGCTATGGCCTCGGCTCGCTGATGTGGACGTTGAACCGCGAGCGGGAGAAGGGGGATCCGATGGTGACGGTCAATGCGACCGGCGTCGAGGCTAGTTGGGAGTTCAGGTGAGGCGGGAGAAGCCGTGACGGGTGAGGCCGTGACGGGTGAGGCCGTGACAGGTGAAGCCGTGACGGGAAACACGTGACGCGTGACGGGTGAAGCCGTGACAGGTGAAGCCGTGACGGGAAACACGTGACGGGAAACACGTGACGCGTGACGGGTGAAGCCGTGA
>JBDTRK010000188.1:0-5038 GCA_039931685.1 Betaproteobacteria bacterium
ACGGCATCGTCGGCTGGAGCGAATACGACGAGGGCTTCGGCGCGCCCGGCGTGACCGCTGCCATCGAGCGTCTGTCCACCCGGGTGATCGGCCAGGAAACCGGCGCGCACGAGCGCATCTATGCTGAACTCTACAGCGCCACCCGCCCCGCCTCCGGTGGCATCATCGCGCTCGCCATGGGCGCCATCGAGAACGCGCTGCTCGATGCCAAGGCGCGCGCACTGGGCGTGCCAGTGTATGAGCTGCTCGGCGGCAAAATCCGCGACCGCATCCGCGTGTACTGGTCGCATTGCGCAACCTGGCGCATCAACCACCCCACGTATTACAAGCCGGCCATCACCGACCTCGACGGCGTGAAGGCGCTCGGCCGCGAAGTGCGCGACAAGGGCTTCACCGCGCTCAAAACGAACATCTTCAATTACGACAAGAACGGGAAGAATGCGCAGGGCTGGCGGCCGGGGTTTGGCGTGCCCTTCGAGCCGGGCCTGAACGTCGAGCGCGGCGTGCTGCGCAATCTGGTCATGCATTTACAGGCTTTGCGCGAAGGCGCGGGACCGGACGTAGACATCCTGCTCGACCTGAATTTCAACGCGAAGACGGAGGGATTTCTGAAAATCCTGCGGGCCATCGCGGACCTCGACATCTTCTGGGTCGAGATCGATTCATTCGTTCCGGAGGCGCTGGGTTATATCCGCCGCAACAGTCCGCACCCGATCAGTTCATGCGAAACCTTACTTGGCCTACGCGAATTCATGCCCTACTTCCGCGAGCAGGCGATGGATGTCGCCATCATCGATACGCCATGGAACGGTGTATGGCAGTCAATGAAGATCGCCGTCGCGGCCGAGGCGCATGAAATCAACGTCGCCCCGCACAATTTCTACGGCCACCTGTGCACGATGATGAACGCGCATTTTTCCGCAGCCGTGCCGAATTTCCGCATCATGGAGACCGACATCGACCGCATCGCCTGGGACCACGAACTGTTCGACCAGGTGCCGGAAATCGTCGACGGCCATCTGATCCTGCCGGATCGACCGGGCTGGGGCATCGTGCCGAACGAGGACGCTATCAGGGCACATCCCCCGAAAGGACCGCAGGGATTGCTGAATTACGGGAGAAAAACTACGTGACGGCATGACGCCGTCACGATCGTCACCGCCCTTTCAATGCTTCTTTTCGGCCTTCTTCAGGCGCTTGGCTTCCTTCTTTTCCTTCGGCGTCTTGCTCGCGGCCTTCTTGACGTTCTTCTTCGCGTCCTGGTTCTTGCTCATGGCATGTTCCCCTTTGATTGATGTCGCCATCGAATGGTAATCCAAGGTGTCGTCCGATGTGAAGTGCCGCGTTGCAACCACTGCCCGTTTGCCGGCTGATGCCCGCCGGGGGGCTTAACTTTGACCACGCCCGCCCGCCCCGGACTGCAGCCGGTCTTCGAGTTCCCCGATGTAGGCGCTGAGCGAATTGCCGGATTGTTCGATCGTCGTGTGCAATCCTTTCTCCGCCTGTTCCACCCGGCCAATCACGCTCGTGCGGGATTCCGCAACCTGCTCGCGGAGCTTGCTCAATTCAACTTCCAGGAAACCCCGTAATTCGGTAAAGCGCGAGGACTCCGCCTTGTCAGCCAGTTCGCGTTGTTCGTGCATTTCGCGCGAATGACGCCTGGAGTCGAGCAAAGTCCGGGTCTGCAGGTAGACGGCAAACGCCAGGAACAGCGCGGTGACCGCCAGGATGATCCCGAGCATGATCAACCCGAGTGGCGCCTGCACATCCGCCACCAGCAGGGAAACGGAGGTCGGCGCAATGATGACGCTCCAGTTCGCGACTGCGAAAGTAAGAACAAGAATCAGAGCGACCAGCAACAACAGGCTGGGTAGCCTCATTTGATACTCCTCCGTCCAAAATAATAAGACCGATGCCAACGGGATAGGTTCTATTGCGAACCGGGGGGTGGATCCGCGCGATGAATCGCCGCATGGCGGCCAGTATTGCACGCGTCCGGGCGAGACGGGCTGGTCGTCTTTGCGGCGTCAGTTGGTTACCCTCATGTACAGCATCGGCAATTTTTCCGGCAGACGCCGGATATGGTCGAGCACCATGTAGTTGCGCATGCCAAAGATGCGTGAAACGTAGCGGTCTGCCTTCGGATCTAGGCTCATGCAGTAGGTGAAAATACCGTGGCGATTGTTCTCTTCAACTGCCTTTTTCGCGTCGAACATCAGGTATTGCGCGTCGTGCACGTCGATGTCCGACGGTTCGCCATCAGTCACCAGCAGGATCAATTTCTTGTGCGCGCGGCGGTCGTGCAGGAAGGAACCGGCATGGCGCAGTGCGGTGCCCATGCGCGTCGAAAGCTGGCCGGTCATGCCGGCAAGGCGGGCCTTCGACAATTCGCCGTAAGGACGGTCGAAATCCTTGAAGCGGTAATACCCGACATCGTGACGGCCATTGGACGAGAAACCGTGGATGGCGAAGCTGTCGCCGATGCGCGCCATTGCGTCAGCCAGCAGCACCGTGGCCTCGCGCGCCAGGTTCAATATGCTGGTGGATTCATTCGCGACCATGTCGTTGGTCGACTGCGATAAATCGAGCAGTACGAGCACCGAAAGATCGCGCTGCTGACGCCCGAGGATGGCATGCACGCGCGGGTCGGGCGCGATGCCGGAACGCAGATCGATAGTGGCATTGATGCAGGCATCGAGGTCGAGCCGATCGCCTTCGAGCCGCTTCTTCAACCTGAGCGGGCGCTGCACCTGGACGGCCTTGACCAGGTGTTTGACACGGTTGACCAGGTCCTGGTTGCGATCGAGGATGTCATCGATCGCGTGCGGATCGCCTTCGGCGGCGGGCTTTTCCAGCAACGTGCACCAGGACGGCCGCTCGCGGCCTATTACGTAATCCCATTCGTCGTAACGGATCGGCGGGGACAGCGCCTCTTCCTTGAGCGCATCGTCCTTGCGCGCGGGTGCGCTCAGCTTGACCTGTTCCTCTTCGAGCGGCGGCGGCTCGGATTGCTGGTCGCCCTCGTCCTCGCCGGTATTCGAATCGTCATCGGCCAGGCGCGCGCCCTGCATCACGACGTCATCGTCATCCGGTGACGGTTCGCCCGCGTCGCCGAAATCCCAGATGCCCTGGTTGTCGTCGCGATAGGCCGGTTCCACGGCATAGGTCTTGAAGTTGAACTGCACCCGCATCTGCCCCATGTCGTTGCCGAGCAGGCCGCCGAGCGCGCGGCTGATGGACTGCTCGTGCCAGTATTCCTTCTGTTCGAAGAAAAGGCGCCGGCCCTTGGCGACCCAGGGATTGTCGTCTTCGTAATCATCGTCGATCAGCGCGCGCGCCAGGCGCGCCATCAGTGACCCGGAGGTCATGGCGCCACTCGCCTGCGCAACATGGAAGTTTTTCCACAATCCGCGCAACCCGGGGAATTCGCGCAGGACCAGATGCTCGACGCGGGCATCTTCGATCAGCGAAACCAGTGCCACCTGTAACGGCTTCAAGCTGCCAACGGGAAAGCGCTGCGGCGTATGCACAATATGCGCCGCGGCGTGGGCGGCTGCGGCACGATACAGTGCGAGCCCGGATTGCCCGCCGAACCCGCGGAAGGACTGGGGCATGCGGATGGTCCACCCGTCGATGGTGGCGCGCCGCCCCGAACTGGCACCTTTGGTATGGATGACCGGCCGCAGCTTGATGTTGCGACCCCACAACGCGCGCAGATAAAGCGACAGCCGGCGCTCGACATCGGGGAACACCGTCTGGTCACCTTCGGCCTGCAATGACTGGCGCCCTTCTTCACTGTCGAGCAGAAAGTAGCGGGCCTGCGCGTTCGGGTCACGCATGTGGGACTGCACGCCGAGCATGGCCCAGCGCCGCAGGCCATCGAGGGTCAGTTGTTCCAGCAATCGGTCGAGGCGTTGCAGGATCGGCGCGATCCCGGCCGGCGCGAGCCCCGCCAGTTCGGTGAGAAATTCCAGATACGCACCGTATAGTGCGGCATCACTCAACTTTCGCGCGGCGATATTGCTCGTTGCGAAAACCTGCTCCGCAGTGCGCGCATCGCTATGGGCATAGACGGCCAGCGCCGTATCGATTGCCGTGAACGCCGCGCTTTCGCCGACTTGCCGCGCAACGCCTGGCGTTTCGCGCAAATACACCAGCACAACGCTCCAACCCAATCCCGCCGTGGCGAGTTCGCGCGCGCCCTCGAGATAGCGCGTCAGGCCCTTGTCGGTGAACGAGCGACTCGCTTCGAGCCAGCCCGACTCCACCAACTCGCGCGCATGCGGCCCGAGAGAGGTCAGCAGTTCCCCGTAATCGTCAAGCTTCGCCATGCAGAGCCCTGTCTATCGCGCCGTCATCCGAGGATCTCGGTGCCTGGCCCATAACGACGTGACGCTCGTGGCAACGCCTAAAAGCAGGCGCGGATCGTGGCACCAAGCGCATCGCGAATGTCCGGGTCATCTGTGATCGGCCGGATCAGCGATACATGGCAGGCCGCCACCGGTTCGACGCCCTGGCCGATGAGCGAGCCGGCGTAGATCAGCATGCGGGTGGAAATACCCTCTTCCAGCCCGTGGCCCTTCAGGTTGCGCGCGCGCTCGGCAATTGTCACGAGCTTGGCTGCGATTTCCGGGCCGATGCCGGATTCGTGACTGACGATTTCGATTTCGACGTCGCGCTCGGGATAGTTGAAGTCGAGCGCGCCGAAGCGCTGCTTGGTGGATTGCTTGAGATCCTTGAGGATGCTTTGGTAGCCGGGGTTGTAGGAAATCACCAGCTGGAAATCGGGGTGTGCATGCACCAGTTCGTTTTTCTTTTCCAGCGGCAGCACGCGGCGTGCATCGGTCAGCGGGTGAATAACGACGGTGGTGTCCTGACGCGCCTCGACGACTTCGTCGAGATAGCAGATCGCGCCATGGCGCACGGCAAGCGTCAACGGCCCATCCTGCCAGCGCGTGCCATCGGCGTCGAGCAGGTAGCGTCCCACCAGGTCGGAGGCGGTCATGTCTTCGTTGCAGGCCAGCGTGATCAGCGGTTT
>JBDTRK010000189.1:0-4992 GCA_039931685.1 Betaproteobacteria bacterium
GCCGAGGCGCCGAAAATGGATACCGGCAGTACCGCGTGGATGATCACGGCCAGCGTTCTGGTGATGTTGATGACGGTTCCCGGACTGGCGCTGTTCTACGGCGGCCTGGTCCGCGCGAAGAACATGTTGTCGGTGTTGATGCAGGTATTTGTCACCTTTTCGATGATGTCCGTGATATGGGCGCTATGGGCCTACAGCCTGGCTTTTTCCGAAGGCAACGCCATCATCGGAGGCTTGAGCAAGGCCTTCCTGTCGGGCATTAAACCGGAAACGCTGAACGGCGTGATTCCGGAGTATGTGTTCCTGACTTTTCAGCTCACGTTCGCGGCGATTACGCCGGCGCTGATCATCGGTGGCTTCGCAGAGCGCATCAAGTTTTCCGCCGTTCTGTGGTTCATGGCGGCATGGGTGACCCTGGTCTATGCGCCGATCGCGCACATGGTATGGGGCGGAGGCTGGCTCGCAACCCTCGGCGCCAAGGACTTTGCCGGCGGAACGGTTGTGCACATCAATGCCGGTATCGCGGCCCTGGTCGGCGCACTGGTGCTGGGAAAACGTATCGGTTACGGGAAAGAGGCAATGCCGCCCCACAGTCTGACGATGACCATGATCGGCGCTTCCCTGCTGTGGGTGGGCTGGTTTGGCTTCAACGTCGGCAGCGAACTCGCGGTCGACGGCATTGCCGCAATGGTTCTCGTCAATACCCAACTTGCCACGGCTGCTGCCGTGTTGGGCTGGATGTTCATCGAATGGATGGTCAAGGGCAAACCCAGCATGCTGGGCGCTGCTTCCGGCGCGGTTGCCGGGCTGGTTGCAATCACGCCCGCGTGCGGCTTCATCGGGCCGATGGGCGCAATCATCCTCGGCATCGCCGCCGGCGTGGTTTGCTTCTGGGCGGTTACCAGCCTGAAGGGCATGTTCGGCTATGACGATTCGCTCGACGTCTTCGGCGTCCACTGCATCGGCGGAATACTCGGCGCGCTCGGCACCGGCGTTCTGATGGCGCCGAGCCTTGGAGGCGTTGGTTATGCGGAAGGCGTCACGATGGGCGGACAAGTTATAAAACAAGCCATCGCAGTCGGCACGACGCTCGTATGGTCAGGTGTAATCAGTCTGATTCTATACAAGATCATCGATGCCACCATCGGATTGCGCGTCCCGGAAGAGAAGGAGCGCGAAGGTCTGGACATCACCGAACACGGCGAGACTGCCTATCACATGTAATCTCCTCCGGTAAGTTCTGCTTACCATTTCACGGGCGCCCTCGGGCGCCCGTTTTTTTGCCTCGTGAACGAGCGCGAGGAATCAGCGATCCGCCAGCGTGATGCGCCAGGCCATCAGCCGGGTCGGCTGCCAGCCAGCGCGCCGGTAAAACGCCAGCGCGGGAGTATTCGATTTGTCTGCCAGCAACTGTGCGCGTGTCGCTCCGTGCCGTTTTGCCCAGGACAAAAGCTCCTGCAGAAGAAGCGGGCCGATGCCCTGGCCACGCAGCGACTGCTGCACGACGACATCTTCGATCCACGCCGAGGACGTACCCTGCGCGGTGGAAATGACAAGCTGCGCGCTGGCCATGGCGATCGCCTTATCTGTCGCAGATCGCGCGACCAGCACGATGGCGCGATCCTCAGGCTGGGCCAGCAGCAGTTCCAGCCCGCAGCGCTGCTTGGTCTGATCCGCCGAAAAATCGCTTTCGAGCGCAAACAGTCCGGCGAGCAATTCGATCAACGCGGGAATATCCGCACCACGAGCGCGTTCAATACGGTTCGATTGGCTGGTCGCCATGCGGTGTCCTCCAGCTAAGAAGGCAGTCCTGCCGATTACTCTTCGACCTGGCCGCTGTAGATGATGGTCGACAGGAAATGGATCGGAAGTTCGATCAGCTTCGAGAGTCCGTCCGGACTTACCTGCTCGCCGTAACGGCATTTTATGGCTTTCTGCGCGCGGATGATTTCGTAGCAAGGTAGTCCGACATGCGGATTTGCTTACAGGACCCTGCCCATGGAAGCGTCTTCATGCATGCAGGCGGGAGCAAGTCCTAACAGCCCCGTCTGCTACAATTCCCCGCACCCATCTTATTGACGCACATGAACCTTCCTCGCCGCAACGCCGCGCATGCAGTTTCACCGCGGGAGACTGGCAATTTCGGTACCGACAAAAGCGTTCGGGATCCATCCTTGATTTCCCGATCGCTCAAACAGCCAGCCAGATTTCGACGGCGTGCGTTTGCTATTTTCCGCCAAGCTCAATTCAGCGGCGGCGCCGCGCGCGCCTACACCAGATGAAACTTGCCTTCGTCCTTGACCCGCTCGACAGCATCAAGACCTACAAGGACTCGTCCTACGCGATGATGCGGGAAGCCGTTTCCCGAGGGCATACGCTGGCATCGCTGCAGCAAGAGGATCTGGTGCTGCGCAATGGCAAAGTAGTCGGCTACGCTCGCGATCTCGCTCTGACAGCCGATGCCAAGAAGTGGTATCAGGTGGGTGAACGCGCGCCGGTGGGGTTGGAGGCTTACGACGCGGTGATGATGCGTAAAGACCCGCCCTTTGACATGGAGTATATCTACAGCACTTACCTGCTTGAGATGGCGGAGCGGCAGGGCGCCAGGGTTATAAACAAGCCGCAGGCGGTGCGCGACCACAATGAGAAACTGGCGATTGCGCGCTTTCCGCAGTTCACCGTGCCGACCCTGGTCACGCGTGAAGAAGCGCTGATCCGTGATTTCCTTGCCGAGCACGGCGACATCGTCGTTAAGCCGCTGGACGGCATGGGCGGTACCTCCGTGTTTCGCCTGCACCGTCAGGACCACAATATCGGCGTCGTGATCGAGACCGTGACCCACTACGCGCGGCGCACGATCATGGCGCAAAAGTACATTCCGGAAATTGCCAAAGGCGACAAACGCGTGCTGATCATTGACGGCGAACCGGTTCCCTACTCGCTGGCACGCATTCCAAAGCAGGGCGAAACCAGGGGTAATCTGGCGGCCGGCGGAACCGGCGTGGCGCAACCGCTGTCGTCACGCGACCTGGAAATCGCGCAGGCAGTGGGCCCGCAGTTGAAGGCTGCCGGCCTGCTGCTGGTAGGCCTTGACGTCATCGGCGACTATCTGACCGAAGTCAATGTAACCAGTCCCACCTGCATGCGCGAAATCGCCGACCAGACCGGCTTCAATGTCGCGGGCATGATGATCGATGCGCTCGAAAAAGTGGTCGGAACGCGCCGCTAAGCGCTCCCGCCTCCGTTCGCCGCTGGTCCGTCGGTGTTCATGCGCAGGCCAGCGACGGTAGAATCAGCAAATTGATCCCGGCCTACACAGACACGGACCCATGGTTGGAATATTGATCATCACTCACGGCACGCTCGGTGAAAGTCTTATTCACAGCGCCAGCCATGTGATGGGAGGACGCCCTGCTAACCTGACGCAGATCGGCGTGGGCCTGGATGACGATCCACAGGTGATGCTGCCGCAGGCGGAAAAAGTGCTGCGCGACCTGGACGACGGAGCAGGCGTGTTGGTTCTTTCCGACGTATACGGTGCTACGCCCTGCAACATCGCCTGCAAGCTGCTGATCCCGGGAAGAGTGGAAGGCGTGGCGGGCGTGAATCTGCCCATGCTGGTGCGCGCACTGACGTATCGAAATGAACCGCTGAAAACTGTGGTGGCCAAAGCCACGTCCGGCGGGATCGAGGGGGTTATGCAAATGCCCATTGCAAAGGTGCGAAATGCAGCGACAGGAAATTGAAATCGTCAACAAGCTCGGGTTGCATGCCCGCGCCTCGGCCAAGCTCACACAGATGGCGGGCCAGTTCACGGCTGAAGTCTGGATATCCAGGGATGGCCGCAAGGTCAATGCCAAGAGCATCATGGGCGTGATGATGCTGGCCGCGGCAAAGGGCTCGCTGGTCGTGATTGAAATAGACGGCCCGGACGAAGTTCAGGCCATGGCGGCTCTGATCCAACTGATCAACGACAAATTCGGGGAAGGGGAATAGGAAAGGTGCGGGGCCTCCGGCCCTCGTCCCTCGCGCCTGGCTACTCATGAGCTTCACCATCCACGGCATCGGCGTTTCGGGCGGCATTGCGATTGGTCACGCGCAACTGGTTTCGCACGCCCAGCTCGAGGTCGCCCACTACGACATATCCAAGTCGGGCATCGCCGACGAAAAGGCGCGCTTCGATGCCGCTGTCGTCACCGCGCGGGTGGAACTCGCCAGCCTCGGCGAGCACATTCCCGCGGGCGCGCCCGCCGAATTCGAGGCTTTCCTCAACGTTCACCTGATGATTCTCGATGATCCGACGCTGTCGGAAATGCCGAAACAGTTGATCGAGTCCCTGCTGTGCAACGCCGAGTGGGCGCTCAAGTTGCAGATGGACGCTTTGATCGACCAGTTCGAGCGCATCGAAGACGGCTATCTTAGAGATCGCAAAACCGATGTCGTGCAGGTCGTCGAGCGCATTCTCAAGGTGCTCATGGGGCGTCCCGGCCGGGCACTTGCGCGCAGCGCGCCGGAGGAGAACAGCATACTCGTCGCACACGATCTGTCGCCCGCGGATGTCATTCAGTTCAAGAGCCATCAGTTCGCCAGTTTCGTCACGGATCTCGGCGGGGCGACGTCGCATACCGCGATCATTGCGCGCAGCCTGAACATCCCTTCCGTTGTGGCCTTGCATCACGCACGCACGCTGATTCGGGAAAACGAAGTCCTGATCATCGACGGCAACAGCGGCGTGGTCATCGTCAACCCGGACAAGACGGTGCTCGCGGAGTACAAACTGCGCCAGGAACAGTGGGAACTCGAGCGCCTCAAGCTCAGGCGGATCCGCAAGACCAGGACGACGACGCTGGATGGCACCGCCGTAGAATTGCACGCCAATATCGAGCTCCCGGAAGACGTCGCCGGAGCGAAGGAAGCCGGCGCCGACGGCGTCGGCCTGTTCCGCACGGAGTTCCTTTACCTGAACCGCGGCGACCTGCCGAGCGAGGACGA
>JBDTRK010000190.1:0-4985 GCA_039931685.1 Betaproteobacteria bacterium
GGCCGGAGAGAATGATGGTCTTGCCGGTCTTCATGTCGGTCTTGACCAGCATGCGGCCACCGTAGTCCGCGCCCAGCGCGGCGATCATGTTGCCATCACGATCGAACTTGATGCCGTTCGACATGCCGCTCGGCGAACGGAAAATCGTTGCCTCGCCGTTCTTCGGATTGTATTTCCAGATGTTGCCGGCCTGCAGGTACTTGCCGGACGGATCCTTGCAAAACTTGGTGAAGGTGATGTCGCTGAAATAAATCATGCCGTCGTGTCCTGCCGCCACACCTTCGGTCAGCGCGCAACCGCCGTCGAATATGAGCTCGAGCCTGGCGCCGGCGGGCACGAAACTGGTGTCACCCGTAGGCGCCGGAAAAGTCGAGGGATCGGCTGCGTGGACTGCCGCCGACATGGACAGCAACGCCCCAAGCACGGCCGTAGCTCGTTTGAGAAAATTCCTGGTGATCATGGTTTCCTCCAGATAATTGTATTTTTGCTGTTATGACGCTTCGGATGTCCTGCATCGGACTGGCGAACCCCGCACGCGGAGCGCCAATGCAACCTTCCGTTCAAGCCTGGATTCCGGATTTCCCTGTGTGCGGCGCACAATTTACTTTGCCGCAGCAGTTCATATATAAAATCCGCTTTCAACTATAAAAATCAGGGGGCGGCTTGTCAACCAACAAATCGGCAGTCGATGCGCGCTACGCCGCGCCCGCCCTGGAAAAGGGCCTTGACGTGCTGGAACTGCTGGCGGCCGAGCCGCACGGCCTGAGCCAGCAGGACATCGCGCGCCGCCTCGGGCGCACGCCGAACGAACTGTTCCGCATGCTCGACGTGCTGGTACGCCGCGGGTTTCTTGCCCGCCGCTCCGATGCCACTTATCTGCTTACGCTGCGCCTGTTCGAGCTCGCGCACCTGCATCCGCCGGTGGACCGCCTGCTCGATTGCGCCATGCCGCACATGCAGGAACTCGCCCGCGCAACCGGACATTCGAACCACCTGTGCGTGCATCACGATGCGCGGCTGGTGGTGCTTGCGCGCGCCGAATCTCCGGAGCCGATGAGTTATTCGGTGCGCCAGGGTTCGCACTTTCCATTTCACGACGACCGCGTGTCGGCGCGCGTGATCTCCGCCTTCCAGGGTGCCCGGCGCGAACAATTCCTCGCCGAACTCGCCGGGTCTGGCCGCCAGCGCGAAGCGCGCCGGCGCCAACTCGACAAGCGCCTGGAGGAAATCCGCAAGCGCGGCTACGACGAAGGTCCGAGCGATACCATCAGCGGCGTCGTCGACATATGCTTTCCCGTCTTTGATCGTTTCGGTGCGGTCGCTGCGCTCAATATCGTCTACATGCGCCACCGCGATACCAGACTGTCCGTGCCGGCCGCGCGCGAGAAGCTGCGCCAGAGTACGCTGCTGATCTCGAAACTGCTGGGATGGGCGGAGCCGAAGCGAACCGGCTGAGGCTTCAGGCGCGAGGGCTGGGGCCGTCAGCCGATGTTTTCCACCTGGGAATTGAAGAAATACCCGGCGCCGCGCTCGGTGCGGATGAGCTGGGGACGGCTTGGATCGGATTCGATCTTGCGGCGCAGGCGCAGGATCTGCACGTCGATGCTGCGATCGAACACATTGTCATCGTTGCCGCGGCTCAATTCCAGCAACTGCTCGCGGCTCAGAATGCGCTCCGGAGCACCCAGAAAAGCAGCGAGCAACGCGAATTCCGCATGGGTCAGATCGACACGATCGCCCGCATTTGACGTCAGCCGGCGCGAGCGCAGGTCAAGTTCCCAGGCGCCGAAACGCAACGCCTGCGGCGCGCGCCCCTCCGCGCGTTCAGGACGGGCCTGGGCGCGACGCAACAGGGCGCGAATCCGCGCCAGCAGCTCGCGCAGGTTGAACGGCTTGGTCAGGTAGTCATCGGCACCGAGCTCCAGCCCCATGATGCGGTCGACGTCATCCTTGCGCCCGGTCAGGATGATGATGGGAATGCTCGATGATTCGCGCAGTTCGCGCGCCAGTGTCATGCCGTCTTCCGACGTCAGCTTGAGGTCGAGCAGGAGCAGGTCGACGGTCTCCCGCGCCATGACTTCGCGCATGGTGGCGCCGTCGGGCACCCCGGTTATGCGCAGCTCGTAGTCGCACAGGTAGTCGGAGACCATCTGGCGCAGGTCTGCATCGTCATCGACTATCAGGATATGGCGCGGAATACTCATGGCCGAAGGATAATCTTTCAAATCACATTTGCAACCTGCGGTGACAGGCGGCATTAGTATAGCGACGTGCCGTCAGGACCGAGTTTCAAGTTGAAATATTTGCGGCAGGCAGCCGGCAGCGGCGGGGCCGGCCGCCGGCGATAATCCGGGACATGATCGAAATTCTGGTGGTGGATGACGATGCGCTGATGCGCGGCCTGCTCGCCGAATGGCTGAGTGAGGCGGGCTATCGCGTGCGCCAGGCGGAAACCGGCGCTTCGGCCTTGCACATGTTGCGCAGCCGGCCGGCCGGCCTGTTGATAACCGACATGGACATGCCCGGACGTGACGGCGCGCAAACCCTTGGCGACGCCCGCCGGATGTTGCCCGGACTCGCGGCGATCGCGATTTCCGGCGGCACCCGCAGCGGAAGAACGAACTGGGCCGCGACGGCACTGCAGGTCGGTGCCGCGAAAACACTGGCAAAACCGTTCGGGCGACAGGATCTGCTGGCCGCGGTCGCGGAAGTGCTGTCGCCACGGGATTCCTCCGGCACTCAGCGCGCATGAACGATCGCGCCAACCCGGCAGCGGCAGGGCGATTGCCAGCGCTGCCACGCGCCCCGTCCGCACGCTCGCGGGTCAATTTCAAACTTGCACTGAGTGCCGCCGGCGCCCTGGTTGTCGTCGTGATGGCAAGTGTTCAGGTCTACGACATCATGCGCAGACTGGAAATCGTGGTGGAGACCGCCGAACAAAGCTATGCGAGCCTGGCGCGAACGCTGGCGGAGCAGACGCGCGGTGCGGTCCAGGCGGTCGATCTGGTCGTGCAGGATACCGCGACCGTCGTGCAGTTGACGCGCCACGGCGCGATCGACCCGGCGATGAACACGCGACTGCGCGAGCGCGTGCGTTTGATTCCGCAGATTCAGGAGCTTTATGTAATCGGCGAAGACGGCGCCATCCTGGCCGGCAGCGCCGATGCTCCCCCATCCCAAAGCTGGGTGGTGCACCAGCCGTTCTTCCTGACGCACCGCCAAAAATCCACCTCGGGCCCGTTCATCTCCACGGCCATCCGCCACGAAGGTGCAACGGACTCGACGATCAAGCTCAGCCGTAGCATCAACGACCGTCAGGGTCGCTTTCGCGGGGTCGCGGTAGCATCGGTCAACGTCGATTATTTCCGGCGCTTCTATGAAGCCATCGACCTCGGCCGGGGTAGCGAAATTTCCTTATTGCGTCAGGACGGCGGACTGCTCGTGCAATTTCCAAAATCGGGCGACGGGTCGGAGAGTCCGTTCGCCGATGAGGGCTTGTACCTCAGCCTCATCACCACCGCGCGCGGTTCCGGGAAGGTGATGACAAGCGCGGCCGACGGCACGGAGCGCGTGTACGCCGCCGATGCCGTCAACGGCTACCCGCTGGCAATCGGCGTCAGCGTGCGCAAGGCAATCGTGCTCGATGCCTGGCGCGAACAGGTCGTCCACAGCACGGTGCGAACGACACTGCTATGTCTGAGCGTCATCGCGCTGATCTGGCTCGTACTGCGCCATCTGCGCCGCAGCGAACGCGCCGAGGAACAACTGCGCGTGCAAACCGCACTGCTCGATGAATTGTTCGAAAGCGCGCCGGAAGCGATCGTCATGCTCGACCTGGAGCTGTGTGTGACCCGCGTCAACCGCGAGTTCACGCGCCTGTTCGGCTACACGGCCGAACAGGCGCGCGGTCGCGCACTCGATACGCTGATCGTTCCCGCGGAATTGACCCTGGAGTGGCAACGGCTGGCGCAATCCGTCAGCCTTGGCCGCCACACCAGCATGGAAACCGAGCGCGTTCGCAATGACGGCGTGCGCCTGCACGTTTCCGAACTTGGCGCGCCGATCCTGGTCGCTTCGGGACAAATTGCCAGCTATGCAATCTATCGTGATATTTCGGAACGGCGGCTTGCGGACGCGGAGCGCGACAAGCTCGAAGCGCGGCTGCGGCAGGCGGTGAAACTCGAAGCGATCGGCACCATGGCGGGCGGCATCGCGCATGATTTCAACAACATCCTCGCGGCCATCCTCGGCTACGGCGACATGGCCGGCAACGCCGCGGAAGAAGGCAGCACCCTCAAGCGCTACGTCGGCAACATGCTGATGGCGGCACACCGCGCCAAGGCCTTGATCGACCAGATCCTGACTTACAGCCGCAGCAATCGCGGCCAGCGCACGGCGGTCAACGTGGACGAGGTGGTGGAGGAAACCCTGGATCTGCTGCGCGTGTCCCTGCCCAAAGGCATCGAGCTCTACGCCATGCTGTCCGCGCGGCGGGCGGCGGTCATCGCCGATCCGACCCATATTCACCAGTTGATCATGAATCTGTGCCGCAACGCCGAACACGCCATGCCAGACGGAGGAAAATTGACGGTGGCGCTGGAGCTGATCGACGCGAATGAAGACGCAACGCTGTCGCATGGCCTGCTGCCGGCGGGACGCTATGTCCGCCTGCGCGTGGCAGATACCGGCTGCGGCCTGGCGCCGGAAGTGGCCGCGCGTATTTTCGAGCCTTTTTTCACCACGCGCGAAGCCGGTGCCGGCACCGGCTTGGGTCTCGCGCTGGTGCAGGGAATCGTCACCGATCTCGGCGGGGCCATCGATGTCGCCAGCCTGCCCGGCCAGGGCAGCAGCTTCGACATTTACCTGCCGCGATCGGACGCCGAGGCGATTGAAAAAGCCGACCACGCGGCGCCGCTGCCGCGCGGTAACGGTGAGCGCATCCTGCTGGTCGAAGACGAAAAACCGCTGATGCTGCTGACCGAGGA
>JBDTRK010000191.1:0-4951 GCA_039931685.1 Betaproteobacteria bacterium
CGGTCGATGCGCGGGAATTTCTGCGTCGGCAGGAATTCGCCGTCCACGCGCAGATACGGAAAACCCTTGTTATTGGCCCATTTGGCGAGGTCGGTGTAGACACCCTTGCGGTTCACCACCAGCGGCGCCATGAGGCCGATATGCTGTCCCTTGTAGTCGCGCAGGATGCGTGCCGCAATCGCGTCGGCACTTTGCGGTTCGATCGGCACCCGGCAATCGGGGCAATACTGCGTGCCGAGCTTCACGAACAGCAGGCGCAGAAAGTGGTGGATTTCGGTCAACGTACCGACCGTGCTCTTGCGTCCGCCGCGACTGGTGCGCTGCTCGATCGCCACCGTGGGCGGGATGCCGTAGATCGCATCGACGTCCGGGCGTGACGCCACTTGCACGAATTGCCGGGCATAGGCGTTCAGCGATTCCAGATAGCGGCGCTGGCCTTCGCCGAACACAATGTCGAAAGCCAGCGTGGACTTGCCGCTGCCGGACACGCCGGTGATCACGGTGAACTTGCCCAGCGGCAACGACAGGTCGATGTTCTTCAGGTTGTGCTCGCGCGCGTTGTGAATCTTGATCGCGGAGCGCGGCTCGCGCACGGTCAAGGGCGCATCGCCTTCCGGCGGCCGCATGAAGGCGCCTGTTTCGATGGCCTGTTCGTACTCCCTGAGCGCAACACCAGTATGCGATCCGGCATCGCTGCGAATCTGTTCCGGCGTGCCCGTGAACACGATCTTGCCGCCCGCCTCGCCGCCTTCCGGGCCGAGGTCGATGATCCAGTCAGACGCGGCTATGACGTCGAGGTTGTGCTCGATCACCAGCAATGAATTGCCGGCTTCGACCAGGCGGCGGAAAGAACGCAGCAATTTGGCAATGTCTTCGAAGTGCAGGCCGGTGGTCGGTTCGTCGAACAAAAAAAGCGAGCCTTTGCTGCGCGAGGCGTGCGGCGACGCGGCAAGCCGCGCCGCTTGCGTCAAATGGCCTGCAAGTTTCAGGCGCTGTGCTTCGCCGCCGGACAGGGTCGGCACCGGTTGGCCAAGCCGGACGTATTCGAGGCCGACATCGGCCAGCGGACGCAGGCTGCGCAGGACTTCCGGATAAGCGGAGAAGTAGCCGACCGCTTCCGATACCGTCATATCGAGCACATCGGCGATGCTTTTCGCCGGCATGCCGTCGGGCGCAATCGTGACTTCGAGAAGTTCCGGTCGGTAGCGGCGTCCATCGCAATCCGGACAACGCAGATAGACGTCCGAAAGGAACTGCATTTCGACGTGCTCGAAACCGTTGCCGCCGCAGGTCGGGCAACGGCCGTCGCCGGAATTGAAGCTGAACATGCCGGGCTTGTAGGCACGCTCTTTCGCCATCGGCGATTTCGCGAAGAGGTCGCGGATCGCGTCGAAGGCGCCGACATAACTCGCAGGATTGGAGCGCGTGGTGCGCCCGATCGGCGTCTGGTCCACCATGACGACGTCGCCGATCAGTTCCGCGCCGACCAGCGCCTTGTGCGCGCCCGCCGCTTCGCTGGGTTTGCCCTTGTACTTGAGCAGCGCCGGATACAACACGTCCTGTACCAGCGTGGATTTGCCCGAGCCCGACACGCCGGTAATGCAGACCAGCCGGTTGAGCGGAATCCCGACGTCGATGCCTTTCAGGTTGTGCTCGCCTGCGCCCAGAATTTCCAGCCGAGCATCCTGCTGCTTTACCGGCAGCTGCTTCAATCCAGCATCGGCACGGCGCCGGCCGCGCAGGTATTCCCCGGTCAGCGAATTGGGCGTGGCCGCAAGGGCGGCCGGGCGATCGAAGAACACGATCTCGCCGCCTTTCTCGCCCGGCCCCGGCCCCATGTCGAGGATGCGGTCGGCGGCGAACATTATTTGCGGATCGTGCTCCACGACGACCAGCGAGTTGCCGGCATCCCGTAGTTTGCGCATGACCGCGATGACGCGGCCCATGTCGCGCGGATGCAGGCCAATCGACGGCTCGTCGAGCACGAACAGCGTATTGGTCAGCGACGTGCCGAGTGCGGTGGTCAGGTTGATGCGCTGGACTTCGCCGCCGGAGAGCGTGCGCGACTGCCGGTCGAGGGTCAGATAACCGAGGCCGACTTCCTGCAGGTAGGACAGTCGCGTGCGCGTCTCACCCAGCAGCAATTGCGTCGCTTCATCGAGGGCAACGGTAGGCAGGTGCACGGATGCGAAGAACTTCGCGCATCGGTCCACAGGCAATTGCATCAGGTCATGGATGGTCAGGCCCGGCACCTCGTGCAGTTGCGTTTCGTTCCATGCGACATCCTGCGGGCGATAGCGCATGCGCGGTTCGAGTACGGCATCCGCATCCTGCTTGTTTCCGACCCGCCACAACAGCGCATCCGGCTTCAGGCGGCTGCCTTCGCAGGCCGTGCACGGCGTGTACGCGCGGTAACGCGACAGCAGCACGCGGATGTGCATCTTGTAAGCCTTGCTTTCCAGCCAGTCGAAATAATGCTTCACGCCGTACCACACACCCGGCCACGATTCCTTCCAGCTCACCCATTCCGGCTCGCCGTCGATGACCCAGTTTTTCTGCGCCGCGCTCAGACTGCGCCACGGTTTGTCGAGCGGGATGCCGCGCTTCTTCGCGTACTTGGCGAGATCGTCCTGGCATTCCTTGAAACTCGCCGTCTGCCACGGCTTGACCGCGCCGCCGCCCAGCGACTTCGATTCATCTGGAATCACCAGTCCGTAGTCGACGCCGATGACCCGACCGAAGCCACGGCAGGTGTCGCATGCGCCCACCGGCGAGTTGAACGAGAAGGCGCTCTGGCTCGGCTCGCGATAATGGATGTCGCAATCGGGGCAATGCAGGTCGGAGGAATACCGCCAAACGCCACCACCCACCTCACCCCAACCCTCCCCCCCCGTGAGGGCGGAGAGGGAGCTTGAACCAGTCTCAGCTAAATTGGCACGGCTCTTCTCATCTCCCTCTCCTCCGCTGGCGGGGGAGAGGGCTGGGGTGAGGTGATGGTGGACGTATACGTTTACATGTCCGTTGCCCACACGAAGCGCAGCTTCAAGGGCTTCGACGACGCGCGCGCGTTCCGCCGAGGCCATGCGCAGGCGGTCCTGCACGACTTCGAGCCGATCCTGCGCTTGCGAGTGGATGCGCGTGTAGCCCTGACTTTCCAGTAGCTTGAGGATTTCCTCGGCGGAGAAATTTTTCGGGATGGCGACCGGAAAGGTGATCACCAGGCGCGGATCGCCGGCCTGCTGCGCGCGCGCCTGCAGGTCGAAGTAAATGGAATCGGGATTGTCGCGGCGCACCGGCCGGGCGCAGCCGCGGCAATACAGTTGCGCGGCGCGCGCGAACAGCAACTTCAGGTGATCCGACAATTCTGTCATCGTGCCGACGGTGGAACGCGAGGTGCGCACCGGATTGGTCTGGTCGATGGCGATGGCCGGCGGAATGCCGTCGATGCGGTCGACCTGCGGCTTGTCCATGCGATCCAGAAACTGGCGCGCGTACGGCGAGAACGTCTCTACGTAGCGGCGCTGGCCCTCGGCGTACAGCGTATCGAACACCAGCGAGGATTTTCCCGAGCCGGACACGCCGGTGACCACCAGCAATTCGTTCAGCGGCAAGTCGACGTGGAGGTTTTTGAGATTGTTCTGGCGGGCGCCATGAATGTGGATGGCGTCGGAATGCTTGTCGGACATGGACGGTATATTGGGAAATAGATAGGCAAAACAAGGGAGGACTGCGTGCCACTACAAGCCGGCAGATTGCTATTTTACCGGCCGCAAAAGCTGCCTGCGCGACCATCGGCATGGACAGCAACCCTGCTTCGAATCAGGCCTTTCCTTCCGGCCGTCCGAAAGTGAAACCTGATATAACGTTGTCCATGCTTTTCGTGTCGAAAACGCCATTGTCCCTGCTCGCTGCCGGTGCATTGCTTGGTCTGCTATCCATGCCCACGCCGTCTTGCGCGGAATCGGCGGCAGTCGCGCCGGTCGAGGCCAAGTTCCGCGGCTGCGAATCGGCGGGCTGGTGCCGGTTTTCGATCGACTCCGCGGATTCCTTTGCCGGGCCCGTGTATCGCGTGCGACCCGCTGAAGTTCCACGCACGACCGGCGAAGAAGCCCTTTCCACGGCGATACGCGACCGCCTCAATGCACTGCTCTCGGACATGATCCACCAGGCCAAGCACATCGTGCTGCACGATCTGCGCAAACTGGATGACGGCACATTCTCGGCGACCGTCACGGTGAACGGCGTGGACAGCCTGGCATCGGACCCCATTCTTGAGGAATTGCGCGCAAAGGTTACCGGCACGAGGCGGTAGTTGCGCGGCAGGGTTTGCTGTCAGATCTCGATCGCCGCAGCAAAAAAAAACCGGCGGCCGCAGCCGCCGGTTTGAGTTGAACTGACCTGCCTTATTCCTTCGTGATCGTCCAGACGACCGCAGATTTCGGCGTCGTGTAGAACGGCGACTCCATCTGGTAGTTCACGTAGAGTTCGCCGTAGTCCGCGACGTACATCGTCTTGCCGTCGGTGCTGAATTCGACGTCATTGGTGCGTTCGAACCCGCCGCGGTTTTCCTTCTTCTGGTAGGCATTGGGGCCCGGATCGATATTTTCCGCAAAGATCGACCACTTGATGCCGGTCGGATTGAGGAACTCGATCCTGACGACGGCCGGCCACATCGGGCGCAAACTTTCCGGGCCGTTATCGATGATCCCGAATACCGCTGTGTAGATCACGTCACCCGGTTTTCCCTCGAAGCCCTTGTTCGACCATGCGAGTCCGTCCATCGGATTGTTGGTGTCCCATTCCATCACCGGATTGACATAACCGTTGGGGTTGGGATTGGCAATGATCAGCGGCGTGCCGCGCACACCGATCGAATGATCGATGAAGCGGTAGGGTGGCAACGTCGGGATGAACGGCTTGGTGCCGATGTTCAACTGGGGGTTCGGGCGCG
>JBDTRK010000192.1:0-4906 GCA_039931685.1 Betaproteobacteria bacterium
AGCCGTTCGGCGCCGCCGCCCAGCGCGCCGGCTACGCGCGGGCGCTGCGCATGACGCGCGACGAATGGCGCAATTACATTTGCTGCGTGCTCACCGTGCGCGAGGAATTGATTCGCGACAACCGCCCGCTGGTGCAGGACCTGGTCAATCACGTTCTCGGCGCGGGTGTCTGGCTGGACGAAAAACAGGACAACCGCAACAAGGCTGTCGCGATCGCCGCCGGGCGCAAGTTCTTTAACCAGGACCCGAACATCATCCGCTTCGTCATGGAAAATCCGGTCGATCGCGTCACCTACGGCGACCTGCGCATGATCCGTGCCGAGTTCGAGGAACTGATGCAACTCTCCATTGAAGCCGGCACCATCAAGCATCCTGTTGCCTATGAGAAATACATGGACGAGAGCTTTGCCCGGGCGGCGAGGCCGGCGCTCATTGGGCTTTGACACGGCATGGAAATACCCGCAACCGGTCAACACCCATTGATCTGTCGTCCCAGCCCGGCGCAACCCTTGTGGTTGTTCGCCGGGACGACGAATCGCGTGGATTTGGAGTCGTCCCGAATGGGACCGATGATTGAGAGAAGACACAAATTGATTCGCATATTCCTGGTATTCCTCACGGCGTGCATGGCAACCGGCGCTGCCGCAGCGGCCGGCCTGAAGGCCGGCGTGTTCGAGCCGCCGCGGCGGGCGCCGGAATTCTCGCTGCGCGGATCGGACGGTGCTGAACTCAATCTCGGCCGGTACCGCGGCAAGGTGGTGCTGCTGGCATTTGGCTTCACGCATTGCACGGAGGTCTGCCCGGTCACCCTGGCGGTGCTGGCCCAGGCGCGGAAGAAGCTGGGTACGATCGGCAACCAACTGCAGGTTGTCTATGTCACGGTGGATCCTGAGCGCGACAACGCGGAACGCATGAAGAAGTACCTGTCCAGCTTCGACACCACCTTCATCGGCGGCACCGGCAAGCCTGAACAACTGGCCGCGGTACGCAGCAACTATGGCATCGTCGCCAACAAAGTGGTTTCACCGGGCGGCTATTCGGTGGACCATTCCTCGTCGGTTTATTTGATCGACGGCGAAGGCAGGCTGCGGGCGATGATGCCCTACGGCCACGGTGCCGAAGATTACGTGCATGACGTCGTGCTGCTGCTGAAAAAATGACGCGCAGGACACGGTGGCTTCTGCTGATCGGTGCGACCATGCTGGGTGCGCTGGCGTGGGCGGCGCTCGCCCCGATCCGCGTCGAGACGCGCGATGAATTGTTCGAAATACCCCAAGGCACCTGGGCCCGGCGCATGGCCGGCGACAAGATTGAAATCCTGCCCGACACCATTCGCCTCACGCTCGGGGCGAACGATGTCCTGTTGTTGAGGAACCTTGACGATGTGCCGCAGGTTTTCGGGCCGGTGCTGATCATGCCGGGCCAGAGTTTTCGCCTGCCCTTTGAGGTGGCCTCGACGTACAATTTCGCCTGCACGGCACACGCCAGCGGGCAGATGAGCGTGATTGTCGCGCCGCCGCCCGAGCCGGGTTGGGAGTTGCTGCGTTGGCGTGCGCGCGACCTGATGAAGCGTGCGTGATAAAGGGGAAATGGTGGACAGGAACGTGCTGACCTTGAGATCCGCGGGCACGCGCGCATGCTGACCGCCGGCGCCATCGGCATGCGGCTGAAGAGGGTCCTGCCGCCGCTGGCGGTAATGGCGGCGATTGTCGCCGTGTGGTGGATCGTCGTGGTCGAGACCGAGAGCGCCATTTTTCCCACGCCGTGGCAAGTGGTCACGGGCGCACTGGAACTCGCGCAGGACGGGACGCTGTGGGACCATATCGGCGCGTCGCTGTTCCGGGTCGGGACCGGTTTCCTGCTGGCCATGCTGTTCGCGATTCCGCTCGGCCTGTGGATGGGCTGGGTCGGCGGTGCCTATCTCACGCTCAACCCGATCTTCCAGATGCTGCGGCCGATCTCGCCGATTGCGTGGATTCCGCTGGCCATCCTCTGGTTTGGCGTTGGCGACGTGTCGCCGATCTTCCTGATTTTCATTTCATCGGTGTTCCCGATGATCGTGCAGACCACCTCGGGGGTGCACACCATCGAACGGCGCTACCTGCGGGCGGCGGCGAATTTCGGCGTGTCGCGCAGCGTGCTGTTTCGCCAGGTGGTGATTCCGGCCGTGCTGCCGCAGATCATCGTCGGCATGCGCATCGGCATCGGCGTGGCCTGGCTGGTGGTGGTGGCGGCGGAAATGATCGCGCTGCGCTCGGGGCTGGGCTACATGATCATGGACTCTCGCAATGCCGGCAACCGCTACGACCTGGTGATCGCCGGCATGATCATCATCGGCCTCATCGGCCTCATGCTGGATGGCGCGACCCGCCTGCTGGAAAGACTCAAGACCGTGAGATGGCGCTATGTCCGTTAAGATCGACGTCCGGAACGTCACCAAGAGCTTCACCTCGGACAAGGGGCCGCTGCCGGTGATCGGCGGCGTCAGCTTTTCCGTTGCTGACGGCGAGTTCGTCGCCATCGTCGGCCCCTCGGGCTGCGGCAAATCCACGCTGATGAACATCATCGCCGGCTTCGAACGCGCCGATGCGGGAACCGTCACCGTTGAAGGCGCCGGCACCGATCGGAATGGCCCGAGTCCGAAAGGCATCGTCATCTCCCAGCACGGCTCGGTGTTTCCCTGGCTGACCGTGCAGCAGAACCTGATGTTCGGGCTCAATGGTGACGGACATGGCAACAAAGCGCTGCTCGCCGATCACTATGCGGCCATGGTGGGATTGAAAGGCTTCGAAACCAGCTACCCGCACGAGTTGTCGGGCGGCATGCTGAAGCGCGTGGAACTGGCGCGCGCGCTGGTGGTGAAGCCGGAAATTCTCTACATGGATGAGCCGTTCTCGGCGCTCGATGCGCTGATGAATCTGCGCATGCGCACGGAATTGTTGCGCATCCTGGATGAAGAGCGCCACACGGTGTTACTGATTACGCACGACGTCGAGGAGGCAATTTACATGGCCGACCGCATCATGGTGCTGTCGCCGCGGCCGACGACGATCCAGACCACATTCGACGTATCGTTGCCGCATCCGCGCCGCCTGTCGAGCCCGGCGGCGCAGGAACTGCGGGAGGCGATCCTGCTCGAACTGGGGCTGCAGGTCATTTAGGGAATTGACAGGGGTTTTCTCGCAACCTCAGTCTCTCGTCATTCCCGCGGAAGCGTTTGGCCGCGAGCCTGCGCAAAACGCCATTTGGCGCGGCGACTGGCGCGAAAATGGCTGCGGAGGCGCGCCAGACATGGAGTTTGCGACCTGGGATCGCGCCCCTCAGATGACCTTCGAATACTTGGCCGTGACCTTTGCTTCGCGCAGGTACTTGTCGAATTGCATCGCCACCGTCCGTACCAGCAAGCGGCCGCGCGCCGTGACCTTCACCGATTTGTCGTCCACTTCGACCAGGCCATCGGCGGCCAGCGGCTTCAGCGCGGCCAGATCAGGCGCGAAATATTCCTGAAATCGCACGCCGTATTCGCGGCTGGCCTCGGCGAAATCCAGCTCGAAATTGCACATCAGTTTCTGGATCACGTCACGCCGCATCAGGTCATCGGCATCGAGTTCCACGCCGCGCATCACCGGCAGCCGGCCGGCGTCGAGATGCTTGTAATACTCGTCCAGCGTCTTGACGTTGGCCACGTAGGAAGGGCCGACCTTGCCGATGGCCGATACCCCGAAAGCCAGCATGTCGCAATCCGGCTTGGTCGAATAGCCCTGGAAATTGCGGTGCAGCTTGCGACCGGCCTGGGCGACGGCGAGCTCATCGGTGGGCTTGGCGAAGTGATCCATGCCGATGTAGATATAGCCCGCGGCGCCAAGTTTGTCGATGGCCAGCGCCAGGATGGAGAGCTTGGTTTCGGCCGTCGGCAATGTATCGATATCGATGCTGCGCTGCGGCTTGAACAGGTGCGGGACATGCGCATAGCTGTAGAGCGCGATGCGGTCCGGCGAAGCGGCGATCACCTTGTCCAGCGTCTGGGCAAAACCGCCGACGGTCTGGCGTGGCAGGCCGTAGATCAGGTCGGCGTTTACCGAGACAAAGCCGTTGGCCCGCGCCGCGTCGATGACCGTCATGGTCTCGGCCTCGGACTGGATGCGATTGACGGCCTGCTGGACCAGCGGATCGAAATCCTGGATGCCCACCGAAATCCGGTTGAAACCGAGCCCGCCGAGGAATGCGATGGTTTCGGCACTTACCTTGCGCGGGTCCACCTCGATGGAAATCTCGGCGTCCGGCGAAAACGTGAATGCACCGTGCAGCATTCCCATCAGCTTGGTCATTTCTTCGTGCGACAGGAAAGTCGGCGTACCGCCGCCCAGGTGCAGCTGTTCAACCGGGTGGTCCGCCGGATCGCCTTCGATCAGCTTGCGAACCAGATCGATCTCCCGGCCGACGTAATCGATGTACTTTGCCGAGCGGCTGCGGTCCTTGGTGATGATCTTGTTGCACGCGCAGTAGTAGCAAAGGGTGTTGCAGAACGGGATATGCACGTACAGCGACAGCGGTTTGGATTCGCCGGTACTTTCGTGGAAACGCGCCTGCAGGGCATGCACGTATTGCTCGGCGGAAATGCCGGCATGAAAGCGGTCCGCGGTGGGGTAGGAGGTGTAGCGGGGCCCCGAGGCGTTGTACTTGTTGATGAGGGCGGTATCGAGAACCAGATTGTTGCGTTGGGTGGCGGCCGAAGCGGCTGCTGCAGAGACGGATGTGGACATTTTTTGACTCCAGACGTTGGCGGTCAGACTCCCGCGATTGTCTGGACATCGTAATTCAGTGCCGGGCGACGGATTTGAGGTAGATCAAATCAAATGAACTTGGCCGTACCGGCCAGCCTGCCATTTTCCGCTAATGGGTGATT
>JBDTRK010000193.1:0-4849 GCA_039931685.1 Betaproteobacteria bacterium
GTTTCGACATAAAACCGCTCCCCATCCGATTGTCCGCGACCGCGCAAATCGAGCGTGTAGACGGAGACGCCGATGCCCGTCAACTGCTCCGCGGCCCAAAGATAGTACCCACTGTGCGAATTGAATCCGGGCACGATGACGACAACGCCGCGCGAGATTCCTGCAGGGCGTGACGAGCGCAGGAAAATATTGAGACCGCCGGTACCTTTGAATCTCTCTTCAATCATCTCTATTCTCCACAGGCCGTTTCCAGGAACGAACGCTCGAGGGCTTGTCCAAAACCAATCTCAATTCGGTTGTATGCGCTGATGAGAGCGATGGCATAGGTGAGGTCGGCCAATTCCCTGTCGGCAAACTCTGCTCGGACCATCTGATAGTCGACATCGGGCGCGTGCGTTTCCGCTACCCCGGCGAGGACTTCAGCCCACTGCAGCGCCACGCATTCCCGATGGGAGAACAGGTCGCCGGATTCGCGCCAGACCGGCAGGCAGCAGAAGCAGCTTCTGAACGGGTACTCCCTCTTTCATGAGGTCGCGAGAGTAGGTCGAGATACAATAGCCGCAGCCATTGACCTGGGAGATGCGAAGATTGACAAGATTGACGAGCGTGGTCGGCAATCCGCTTTTCTCGATATAGAGGTGAACGCCGCCGAAAGCCTGTATTCCTCTCGGGGACGCTGCCAGATAGTTCAATCTTTCGGTCATGACGGGAAATTCCATTCTTCAGGATCGGCACGGGTGAGGGATTCTCAAGTGATCGGCGACGGTAGCCGGGAGCTGCCTTGCGCGTCTTCTTTTGATCATCGTAAAATTCCTGCATCGCGTCTGTTCCCAAATTGCTCTTCCTTGTTTCCCACCGTCCAACAGGTTGCATTCGCTATCTTCGCTGCGCATAGGCGGCCACGACTGTTGGTAAACTCAGGCTTGCCGCCATGAACCTGCTGGATCACGGCATTCAAAAATATCCCGTCGGCGACCTGGTGAAATCGTCCGCCGCGTGCAATTGGCCTGGTGTCGCGGCAGAAGTGCGGATGCACCCAGCCTGCGAGCTTCCTGCCATAACGCTCGAACACATGGAGGTCGGAATCGCACTGCGCTGCCATCCGCAGTCCGTCGTCAGCCGCAAGGGCGATGGACTACAGCAGGTCACGAAAGTAGAGCCCGGGACGATCTGGCTCTGTCCTGCGGGGGTCCACGAACAAGACATCAGGGTCTCGGCGTGGCATGAGGTATTGCACCTCTACCTACCTGCCAGCCGGTTCGATCAGTTGTCGGATGTGTGCGGCGGCGCTGCGCTCCGGGCCCAGTCGGTGCGTTATCTCGGGGGCGTCTACGATGAACATATTCGCCAAATCGGCCGAGTCTTCGTCGACGAAATTCAGCATCCTTCGGCAGCCGGCCATGTTCTGGTGGATTCGCTTGCGATTTCGCTCGTCGCCCGCCTCGTTCAAAAATACTCCAGCAACTGGTCGAGCGGTGCCTATCCGGCGCGATTGAATGCGCGGCTCGACGAACGGCGAGTTCGTCGCGTAATAGATTTCATGACGCAGAACATCGATCACGACATCGCCATCGACGATCTCGCCTCGGTTGCGTGTGTAAGTCCGTTTCACTTCATTCGCATGTTTCAGAAAGCGGTGGGAACGACCCCTTCGCGCTATCTCAATGACCTTCGTATGGAACGAGCAAAAACGCTTCTTGTCCTTGGTGACGCGCCGCTCGTGGACATCGCTTTGAGCTGTTGCTTTTCATCGCAGTCCAATTTCACCCGCGCCTTTCGCCGCGCCACCGGCATGACCCCGGGCGAATACCGCAATTGTAATTGAAAGCGGACTGTCGACTGCGAACCTGCCCTCGTTGACAGTCGATAAGCGCGAATGACCGCTCGTTGATCGTCCTGATCGTCACGGTGCGCTCTGCGAAAGGCCGCTTCCAAGGTGAACCGGTCGGTGGGCGAGAAAATCGCTCTTGTCCGGAGTGGGTCGACAGTGGACCTTAGAGTCGGACACCGTCTGCCAGATCCAGTCGCGACGGCTGCAACCTGGAGCGGCCCAGGCTCTCCTCCTTCCTCGTTTATCTTTTCTCTTTCCGCTTGGCGCCAGCTTTGCGAGCGACCGTTGCGACCGGCAATGGCAATGCCGTCTGGTACTTCACCTGCTTCAGCGCGAAGCTGGACTTGATGTTGCCCACACCTGGCAGTTTGGTGAGGAATTTCAGGATGAATTCTTCCAGCAACTGGATGTCTGCCACGACCACGCGGATCAGGTAATCGGCGTCGCCGGTCATCAGATAGCATTCCATGACTTCGGGCCGGCCGCGGATGGCGGTCTCGAATCTTTCCAGCGCGGTTTCGACCTGGCGCTCGAGCGTGACCTGGATGAACACGCTGACCTTGAGTCCGATGCGCAGCGCGTCGAGCAGGGTGACGTAGCGACTGATATAGCCCGCCTCTTCCAGCGCGCGCACGCGATGCAGGCACGGCGAGGGCGACAGCCCGACTGCCTTCGCCAGCTCGACGTTGGCCATGCGCGCATCGGCCTGCAACAAGCCGAGTATCTGCCAGTCTATCGAATCCAGTTGCATTTCCGGCATTTCATATCGTCCTTATGCTTTTTGTCAGAATATTATGCCTTATTTTATGATTTATCATGCCTGAAACGAAACCCCGTGCTTTGAGAATCCGGGTAGCATTTCGCTGTCGACAGTTACCGGATGCCGGCCGATCGAGCCAGCCACCGCCCCACGAGGAGAAGCAGACATGACCGACCTTTCCGACATCAGCGTATCCGGCCTGTGGCGCGTGATCGCGCAGGATCTCGACCCGATCGAGACCAAGGAATGGCTGGACGCATTCGATGCCATCGTCGAAAACGAAGGCGCGGAACGCGCCACCTTCCTGTTGCGCAAGCTGCTGGACCACGCACGCATGATGCGCGTGCCGATGCCGCCGGTGCTCAACACGCCGTACGCCAACACCATCTCGCTCGCGGACCAGCCGCAGTTTCCCGGCAACCCGGAAATCGAGGCGCGCATTTCCGCGCTGGTACGCTGGAATGCGCTCGCCATGGTGGTGCGCGCGAATCGCGCCAATTCCGAACTCGGCGGCCACATCGCCACTTACGCGTCGTCGGCGGATCTGTTCGAAGTCGGCTACAACCACTTTTTCCGCGCCGGCCAGGATGGCGACGCGATTTACTTTCAGCCGCACTCCGCGCCCGGCGTCTATGCCCGTGCCTACATGGAAGGCCGGCTGACAGAAGAAAACCTCGACAACTATCGCCGCGAAACCGCTGGCAAGGGACTGTCGTCGTACTGCCACCCGTGGCTGATGCCTGACTTCTGGCAGTTCCCCACCGGCTCGATGGGCCTGGGCTCGATCACGTCGATCTACCAGGCGCGCTTCATGCGCTATCTCGAGGACCGTGGCATCCTGCAGACCAAGGCACGCAAGGTCTGGTGTTTCGTCGGTGACGGCGAGATGGACGAGCCCGAGTCCATCGCCGGGCTGGCGATGGCGGCGCGCGAGGGCCTCGACAACCTGATCTTCGTGGTGAACTGCAACCTGCAGCGCCTCGACGGCCCGGTGCGCGGCAACGGCTCCATCGTGCAGGAACTCGAAGGCATGTTCGCCGGTGCCGGCTGGAACGTGGTCAAGGTCATGTGGGGTTCCGATTGGGATCCGCTGTTCGCGCGCGATCGCGACAACGTCATCCTCAAGCGGCTGCACGAAACCGTTGACGGTGAATTCCAGAAATACGCGGCCACCGACGGCCGCTTCAATCGCGAAGCTTTTTTCAGCAAGTACCCGGAACTGCAGCAGATCGTCGCGCACATGTCGGACGAAGACATTGACCGGCTGAAACGTGGTGGCCATGATCCGATCAAGATTTTCGCCGCCTATCACGCGGCGGTGAACCACAAGGGCCGCCCGACCGTCATCCTGGCGCAGACCAAGAAGGGTTACGGCATGGGCAGCGCGGCCCAGGGCAAGATGGCCGCGCACCAGGCCAAGAAACTCGAGGACGATACGCTGCTCGCCTTCCGCGACCGCTTCGCCCTGCCGCTCACCAACGACGACGTGCAGAACCTGCGCTTCCACAAGCCGGCGGATGACAGCCCGGAAATGAAATACCTGCATGCACGGCGCGAGGCGCTAGGTGGCTACGTTCCGTCGCGCAAGCCGAAGGCGGCAAACCTGCCCGTCCCCGAACTGCAGTCGTTCGCGCGCCTGCTCGAAGGCTCAGGCGATCGCGAGCAGTCGACCACCATGGTGTTCGTGCAGATGCTCGCGCAGCTATTGCGCGACAAGGCGATCGGCAAACACATCGTGCCGATCGTTGCCGACGAGGCGCGCACCTTCGGCATGCAGTCGCTGTTCCGCCAGGTTGCGATCTACTCGCCGCACGGCCAGCTCTACGAACCCGAAGACAAGGACGAGCTGCTGTACTACAAGGAAGCCAAGGACGGCCAGATCCTCGAAGAAGGCATTACCGAGGCCGGCGCGATCTCGTCATGGATCGCCGCGGCCACGTCCTACAGTGCGCACGGCGTGCCAATGCTGCCGTTCTACATTTTTTATTCCTGCTTCGGCTTCCAGCGCATCGGCGACCTGGTCTGGACGGCCGCGGACTCGCGCGCGCGCGGGTTCCTGCTGGGCGCCACGGCGGGCCGCACCACGCTTTCCGGCGAAGGCCTGCAACACGAAGATGGTTCCAGTCACATTCTGTTCTCCACGGTGCCAAACTGCGTCGCCTACGACCCGGCTTTCGGCTACGAAGTCACCACGATCGTGCGCGACGGCATGCGCCGCATGCTGGAGAACCAGGAAGACGTTTTCTATTACGTGACGG
>JBDTRK010000194.1:0-4826 GCA_039931685.1 Betaproteobacteria bacterium
CTGGACCTGACGCGAGTATTGGCGGGGCCGCACGCGACGCAAATCCTCGCGGACCTGGGCGCGGAGGTCATCAAGGTCGAGCGACCGGGCACGGGCGACGACACCCGCGGCTGGGGGCCGCCGTACGTGAAGGACGCGCAAGGCCGCGACACGGCCGAGACCACTTACTTCGCCGGCTGCAACCGCGGCAAGAAATCGGTCACGCTCGATCTGGCCGACGCCGATGCCCAGCAGCGCATTCGCGACCTCGCCGGGCAATGCGACGTGCTGGTGGAGAACTACAAGGTCGGCGATCTCGCGCGTTACGGCCTGGACTACGCGGCGCTGCATGCGCTGTATCCGGGGCTGGTGTATTGCTCGATCACCGGCTTCGGCCAGACTGGGCCGTATGCGCAGCGCGCGGGCTACGATCCGATTGCCCAGGCGATGTGCGGCATGATGAGCGTGACGGGAGAGCCGGAAGACAGGCCGGGCACGACGCCGCAACGCGTCGGCGTGGCGGTGGTCGACCTGATGTCCGGTCAGTATGCGGTGATCGGCATCCTTGCCGCGCTGCTGCACCGGAGGCAATCCGGCGAAGGCCAGCATATCGACATCGGCCTGCTTGACGTCGGCGTAGCTTCGATGGCCAACATCGGCTCCGCCTATCTCGGCGCCGGTGTCGTGTCGAAGCGTAACGGTGGCGTGCATCCGAGCGTGATGCCTTCGCAGGTTTTCGCGTGCTCGGATGGCTACGTCATTGTCGCAGCCGCCAATGATGCCCAGTTCCGAAAATTATGCGAAGCCGCCGGCCGGCCCGAGATCGCGCGCGACGAACGTTTTGCCACCAATTCGGCGCGGGTGCGCAATCGCGCGCTGGTCACGCCGCTTCTCGAGGCCATTTTCCGTTCGCGTTCCACCGCCGACTGGAGCGAGCTGCTGGCACGAGCCGGGGTGTCCTGCGGTCCGATCCATACCATGGATCAGGTGTTCGAAGATCCCCAGGTCCGGGCGCGCGGCATGGTGGTTGAAGTTCCTTATGCGCCGGCGGGAACGTTGAAAATGACAGCGAGTCCAATCCGCATGTCGGCAACGCCACCGGCGCACGCCGCGCCTCCGCCGTTGCTCGGCGAGCACAACGCGCTGGTTTGGCCGGCGCAGGACTGAGGGGCCGGGCCCGCATGCGATCTTGTCGCATGCGCCATACGGGCCGAAGTACTTCAATGATCGGCAACGCAAAAAGAATCGAGGCGAGTCATGTATTACATCGTAGATACCAAAAAATCCTTCGACCAGGCGGCGGCCGATCTGGATGCCGCGGTCAAACGCAACGGCTTCGGCGTGCTGCATGTCCATGACCTGGGCGGCACACTGCGCGGCAAGGGCATCGAGTTTGGCGAGCAGTGCAAGGTGTTCGAGGTTTGCAATCCGGGGCAGGCAGCCAAAGTGCTGTCCGCGGATATGCGCCTGAACATGGCGTTGCCGTGCCGCATCTCGGTGTTTACCGACAAAGGCAAGACCAGGATCGGGTTGATCAAGCCGGTCGAAATGCTGTCCGGACTGTCGCAGGATGCCACCTTGCTGCAGGTGGCCAGGGAAGTCGAGCAGAAGACCATCCAGATGGTGGACGAAGCAAAATGAGGTTGCCGGCCGGGACGGATCGCACGCAGTAGCGACGGAATCCCATTTCCGCGACCTCTACGACCACCTTGCGAGGCTCAACCAGGCGATCGAAAGCCTGCGTGAAATGGTAACGACCGCGATCTCGGTCAACCTGTCCCTGCTGACCATCCAGGAAAGCGAAGTCACCAAGCGCCTCGCGTCCTATGCGGCCTTGGTCGCGGTGCCGACCCTGATCGCGGGAGTGTACGGCATGAACTTCAAGAACATGCCGGAACTGGACTGGGCTTACGGCTATCCGGTCGCGATCGGCATTATGGCGGCAATCGATTCCTACCTGTTCTATCGCTTCCGCAAATCCAGGTGGCTTTGATGGCTTTCGGTCGGCTGGTCGCCGTTCTCTTATACAACAAATGTGAACCACGGATACCCTCGCGTAGCGTGGAGTACCCTTTTAGTCCACGGTGGACACGGAGGAGAGGCAAAAGCAAGGAATGGAAAAGAGTTACGGTGCTTCGGTGGTCAAGGATCCATCGCGCGCAAAACTGGTCACGAATCGGGACGCGAAATGCCATGCCGCATTTCCCTACATTGTACTTTCTCGCTTCTGCTTTTCCTCCGTGTCCACCGTGGTTCACACTGGCCATTGCGCAAAGCGCGTCGTGCGGTGCTAGGATTCGGACACGTGGCGGGTGGCGACGGGATAATAACAAGGAGGATGCAATGCTGAGCTACGACGTGGTGGAGTGGGGCAAACCGCTGCAGAAGGCGGAAAAGCCGACCCCGAAACCGACCGGCACGGAAGTGCTGCTGAAACTCAAATACTGCGGCGTTTGTCACAGCGACGTGCATATTCGCGACGGCTATTTCGACCTCGGTGGCGGCAAGCGCTTCAACATGAGCGATCGCGGCATGAATCCGCCGGTGACCCTGGGCCACGAACCTTTCGGTACCGTCATCGCCGCCGGACCGGATGCGAAGAATGTGCCGATCGGGCAGGACCGCCTGGTGTGCCCGTGGATCGGCTGCGGAAAATGCGCGCGGTGCCTGGAGGGCATGGACAACCATTGCATGGCGCCGCGCTGGATCGGCATCCAGCGACCCGGAGGCTATGCCGACCACCTGCTGGTGCCGGACGCGAAATATCTGGTGGACGCGAGCGGTGTAGATCCGATGTGGGCGGCGACCCTGTCCTGCTCCGGCCTGACGACTTACTCGGCGGTGGCGCAGTTGAAACCGATTCCGCGCGATGAATGGGTTGCGGTGTTCGGCGCTGGCGGCCTGGGCCTGATGGCGATCGAAATGCTCAAGGCGCTCGGCCACGAGCGCATCGTGGCAGTCGACATCGACGACAAGAAGCTGGCGGTGGCAAGGAAAGAGGGAGCGGCGGCGGCCGTCAATGGACGCGATCCGGAGGCGGCGAAGAAACTGCTGGAAGCCGCGGGTGGACCGCTCTACGGCGCGGTCGACCTGGTCGGTGCCGCGGACACGGCCACGCTCGCACTCGGGGCCTTGCGCAAAGGCGGCAAGCTGATCCTGGTGGGACTTTACGGCGGGGAAATACCGGTATCACTGGTGCTGGTGGTGCAACGCGCATGGCGCATCCAGGGCTCGAGCGTGGGCAATGTGGCGGAGCTCAACGAAGTCATCGCGCTGGCGCGCGCCGGCAAGATCAAACCGATCCCGATCGAGAAGCGGCCGCTCTCGGAAGTCAGCCGCACGCTCGATCAGCTCAAGGCAGGCGGCATCGTCGGCCGTGTGGTCGCGGCCATCGACTGAACTGGACAAGCAGGTCTTATCACGAAGGCACGAAGAGCACGAAGAAGAGAAAAGAAATTGGGAGGCGATTATTCATTGCGCGGATAGCGTCAATGTGGTCGTTGGCCATGATCGCTATCCAGCTCAGTATGCAATGCGATACATGCCGCTGTCGCCGTTCTTCGTGTCCTTTGCGTCTTCGTGATAGAAGTAGACGGTATTTCGGTTACTCAGGCGCTCAGCAGCAGCAGTTCCAGTTCGCGCAAGCTCAGGGTGCCGTCATGGTCAAGATCGGCGCGGTCAAAGCCGGCCAGCAGCCGCGGGTCTTCTTCGCGCAGCTCTGCGCGGCTGATCTTGCCGTCGGCATTGATGTCGAGTTTCGCCCAGATAGGCCAGACCTCGGCGGGCTGGTAGCGATACGCCGCAGCCAGCGGCGCCATGTTCGCGAGCAGTCCGAGACCGACCAGCAGCGGCGTGGCGGCGAGCAGTGTGCGGGAAAGCCTGGATCGGTTGAGTGGCGCGCGCATTGTTGTCTCCCTGTAGTCGAATTGCTTTGGCGGCGTGATGACGGTGTCTTCGATAGGATCGCGGGCCGCGCCGGAAGTTCAAGTTTTTCGCCGCCTGTGCCTGTCGCCGGACGGCGACGGTGGCAGTCGGCGCACGCCCCGCACGACAGCTGGAATACCAGCGCTTGCACGGCCCGTGCCAGGCGCGTTCGAATCGATTGGGAGACGATGACTATGAGTGAGCAGTTCAGATATATGCCGGCCACCGAACTGGCGCGCATGATCAGGCAGAAAACAGTGTCACCGGTGGAAGTCATGCGCGAAACCATCGCGCGCGCCGAAGAACTCAATCCGCGGCTCAATGCGATCTGCACGCCGACCTTCGAGGCGGCAATGCAGGCTGCCACCGCGGCCGAGGCTGCGGTAATGCGCGGCGCCGAGCTGGGCATCCTGCATGGCGTGCCGACCAGCATCAAGGATCTTGCATTCACACGCGGCGTGCGCACCATGGCTGGATCGCACATTCACCGCGATCGCATTCCCGACTTCGACCACCTGCACGTCGAGCGTCTGCGCGCCGCCGGGGCGATTTCGATCGGCAAGACCACCGTTTCCGAATTTGGCTGGAGCGGCGTGAGCAACAGCCCGCTGACCGGCATCACGCACAATCCGTGGAAGCACGGCATGAACGCGGGCGCATCGAGCGCGGGCGCGGGTGTGTGTGCGGCGGCGGGCATCGGTCCGATTCACCAGGGTTCGGACGGCGCCGGCTCGATCCGCATGCCGGCGGCGTTTTGCGGCGTGTACGGAATCAAACCGTCGCACGGGCGCGTGCCTTACTGGCCGACACCGGCGAATGGACTGATCTCGCATGTCGGGCCGCTGACGCGTACGGTGGGCGACGCGGCGCTGATGCTGCAGGCGATGGCCGGGCCGGACGATCGCGACATGACCAGCCTCGAA
>JBDTRK010000195.1:0-4729 GCA_039931685.1 Betaproteobacteria bacterium
GGCGGCTTTGCGGCGCTGGAGCAGTTCTTGAGGCAGGTGCCGCCGCGGAGCGGCCTGGCTTACGTTGTCGTGCAGCATCTTGACCCGACGCAGAAGGCCATGCTGGCCGAGTTGTTGCAGCGGGTCACCCCCCTGCCGGTGCGGCAGGCAGAGGAAATGATGCGCGTCGAGCCCGACGCGGTGTATGTGATTCCGCCGGACACGGAACTCAGCGTCGTCCATGGGGTACTGCATTTGGAAAAGCCTGCCGAGCCGCGCGGCCTGCGGCTGCCGATCAACGTCCTGTTCTCTTCGCTGGCCCGCGATCAGCGTGAACGATCCATCGCAGTGGTCCTTTCCGGCATGGGCGCGGACGGCACACTGGGCTTGCAGGCGATCAAGGCATTGGGCGGGTTGACCGTGGTACAGCAGCCCGACTCGGCACAATTCGACTCGATGCCCAGGAGCGCCGTCGCTGCGGGGAATGCCGACATCGTCGCGCCGCCAGCGGAGTTGCCGGCCCGCATCTTTGCTTACCTCGCCAGCCTGCGCGCGGCATCGGGGCCGGAACCCGCCATCGAGGGCACAACCGATACATCGCTCCCCACTCCCCTGCAAGATATCTTCCGGCTGTTACAGGGGCACACCCGGCACGACTTCTCCCTCTACAAATCCAGCACCGTCCATCGCCGGATCGAACGGCGTATGGCCATCCATTCCCTCACCACGCTTGCGCAGTACGCGGATTTCCTGCGCCAGAACGCGCAAGAGATCGGCCTGCTGTTCAAGGAGTTGCTGATCGGCGTAACCAGCTTCTTTCGGGATGCGGCGGTCTGGCAGCATCTGGCGGACTTCACGCTCCCGGACTTGCTGGAGCGGCAGGCAAAAGAACAAAAGCTGCGCGCCTGGGTCGTCGGCTGCTCGAGCGGGGAGGAGGCTTATTCGCTGGCCATGGTTTTCGAGGAAGTGAGGCAGCGCCTGCCGCAGCACCGAGATCGCACCCTGCAAATCTTTGCCTCGGACCTGAGCCCGGACGCCATCGCCACCGCACGCGGCGGCCGTTTCCCGGAGTCGGTCAGCAGCAGCGTGTCGGCGCAAAGGCTCGAACGATTCTTCAGCGCGCATGATGGGACATACCAGATCAGCAAGCACATTCGCGACATGGTGATGTTCGCGCAGCAGAACATCGTTCTCGATCCTCCGTTCACCAAGCTCGACATGCTGTTCTGCCGCAACCTGCTGATCTACTTCGATCCCCTCCTCCAGCGCAAGCTGTTTCCCCTGTTTCACTACAGCCTGCGTCCCGGCGGAATCCTGCTACTGGGCAGTTCGGAGACCGTGGGGAAATTCAATCGATTGTTCTCTCCGATCGATTTGAAGTTGCGGCTCTATCTGCGCCAAGATAATCTCCCCATCGTCGGCTTCGATATCCTGGCGAAGTCGTTTCCTCCGCTGTCCAACATGAAAAAGGAACTTCCGGTGTCCCCTCCGACCAGCCCCGCAAAGGCACCCGACAACTTGCAGAAGGCAGCCGACCACGTATTGCTGCAGGTGTATGCGCCGCCTGCCGTAGTGGTCAATAACGTCGGCGACATCGTCTACATCAGCGGACGCACCGGCAAGTACCTGGAGCCGGCGGCGGGCAAGGCCAACTGGAACTTGTACGCAATGTTGCGCGAGGCCCTGCGCTCGCCGGTCGCCGACGCCTTGATAAAAATTGGCACGCAGAGCGAGGCAGTGCAGTTGCGCGGCTTGCAACTGCAGGCACCGGGAGGCGTGCAGAGCGTCGACATAACGGTGCAGGCGCTGCGGGAACCCGCTGCCTTGCAAGGCATGGCGATGATCGTGTTCCGCGACGTGATGGCCGGCCCGGGCGATCGCAAGAGGCAGAGCACAGTAAAGGCGGCTCACGCGGCTGACCCGCAACAGTACCAGGATGAAATCCAGACATTGCGTGAGGAGACGCGCACATCCAAGGAATTGTTGCAGTCAGCCAACGAGGAGTTGCAGTCCACCAACGAAGAACTGCAGTCGGCCAACGAGGAACTGACGACTTCGAAGGAAGAAATGCAGTCGATGAACGAGGAACTGCAGACGGTCAACACCGAGATGCAGACCAAACTCGACGATCTCGCGCTCGCGCAGAGCGACATGAAGAACGTGCTCAACAGCACCGACATCGCCATCCTGTTCCTCGATCAGGAACTGAATGTCAGACGCTTTACGGATCTGGCGGCAAAGATCATCAATCTGCGCGAAAGCGACATCGGCCGGCCGCTCAGCGACCTCACCACCAGCCTGCAATACCCGGGACTGCATGACGACGCGCTGGAGACCTTGCGCACCCTGGTATTTACCGAGAAGCAGATCATGGCCAACGACGATCGCTGGCTTTCAGTGCGCATCATGCCTTACCGCACGCTGGAAAACGTGATCGACGGGGCGGTGATCACTTTCGTCGACATCACTGCAACGAAAAATCTGGAAGCGAAATTGCGCCAGGATTCCAAACCTTGAACGTGCTTTGTGTCAAAGTGGGATCGCTCCTCGACTTTAACCTCGCGGCAAAAACGCGGCTCGGAGACCACCTGGATGATTATCCATGCCGCTGCCATGATGGCTGCGTGATCGTGCGGCCCGAGATGGCCGTTGTTCTGCTCGGATACGCATCGCGGAGAGATTTTGGGGGCAGGAGGGAACAAGACCCGGTTGTTCCCCAGGCGCACATCTTTAACGAAAGCGCGCACCGAGCTTGCTAAGCGCATCCGCAATTTTTTCCGGAGACAGAACATAGTCCACATAGCCTAAAGCCTGAGCACTGCGAGACATGTCCTCTACGTCGGCGGACTGGTCCTGGGCGAAGGTTGTTCCTCCTTTTGCCTTGATGGACTTGCAACCCTCACTACCGTCGCCATCGTACCCGGAGAGGACAATGCCGATGGCACGCGCCCCCACCGCCTCTGCCAGGGAACTAAAGAACAAATCTATTTGCGCGTTTCTCCTCGAACGCGGGGAGACGACCTTGAAGCTATAGCTTTCAATCTGAAGATCCGCGTTCGCCGGAATCACGTAGACGTGATTCGCCCGGATCGGCATCGCTGTGGAAGCCAGCAATGCGGGCATTTTCGTGTAACGCGACAGAATTTGAGCTAACTGACTGTTGGCGTCGGGGTGAATATGAGAAACGACTACAAAGGCCATACCTGTATTGGACGGCAGGGATTCCAGGAGCGCCTTATAGGCATTAAGGGCGCCAGCCGAGCCGCCAATGCCGACAATGTAGTTTGGAGATAATGCACCCGTCACTTTAGCCATTTTCTCAACAAATATTTTTGCTTGTTTTGATTGATTTATATTCACACGGACTGCGTCGTCGGTTTCTTCTGCGACGGTCTTTTGCTTTTGGTCACGAGGCTGTCCCTTCCATTCCGGTTGTTCCCCAGGTGCTCATCTCGAACGAAGCGCGCACCGATCCTGGAAAGCGCTTTCGCAATTTTTTCCGGTGGCAGAACAAAATCAACATAGCCTGAAACCTGAGCACTGCGAGACATGTCCTCTACATCGGCGGACTGGTCCTGGGCGAAGGTTGTTCCTCCTTTTGCCTTGATGGACTTGCAACCCTCACTACCGTCGCCATCGTACCCGGAGAGGACTATGCCGATAGCACGCGCGCCCATCGCCTCCGCTAAAGAACTAAAAAACAAATCTATCTGCACGTCCCTCGTGGAACGCGGGGATACGGCCTTGAAGGCATAGTTTTCAATTCGAAGATCCGCGTTCGCCGGAAGCACGTAGACGTGATTCGCCCGGATCGGCGTCGCCGTGGAAGCCAGCAATACTGGCATTTTCGTGTGACGCGACAGAACTTGAGCCAACAGACTATTGACGGCAGGGCTAATATGAGAAACAAGGACGAAGGCCATACCTGTATTGGGCGGCAGGGATTTCAGGAGCGCCCTATAGGCGTTAAGAGCCCCAGCCGATGCGACAATTCCGACAATGTAGTTCGGAGGTATTGTAGCCATACCCTAAGCCAGCCTTCCATAAAATACTCTTGCTTGTATTGATTACGGATGATTCACAGTAATGTTTTTCCCAACCTTCTGTTTCTGATGGGGTCCTGCGGTCGCCTCAGAATCCATTGTCACCAACTTCAATCCAGCATCACTCATTACGAATTTGTGGACGTCGCTGGAGTGACCCATGCCGCGCGACTTGACGATGTAAATTCCGCGAATGCGTCTTTTACCCTGGTTCTCTTCTAATTCCCGAACGACGATCCAGGTATCAATCAAAGACGAGACGCCGATTTCGCCGCTCGTGTCATTTTGTGCGCTTGAAGAAACCAGACTGGTAAAAAAGCCGGTTATGCCCCTGCTTTTTAGAGCATCGATCATGCGAGTCATCATCGATTGAATTTCAAGCTGATTCCCCTGGCCAATAAGACTGGTCAGAGGATCGATGACGACCGCCCTGGGATGGAACTCTGCCATCATCTTGTATAAATCGAGCAAATGCTGCTCCAGGCCAAAAAAGGAAGGCCGGGTAGACACAATCTTCAAAAGCCCTTTTTTCACCAATGGTTCTAAATCAAATCCGATAGAACGCATGTTTTGCATGAGTTGCCCTGACGATTCCTCATAAGACAGGAAAAGACACCGTTCTCCACGTTTACACGATTGCACAGCGAATGCGGCCGCGAGGCTTGTTTTTCCGGTGCCTGCGGTACCTGAAGCGAGAACCGTGCTGC
>JBDTRK010000196.1:0-4680 GCA_039931685.1 Betaproteobacteria bacterium
GCCGGCCGGCGACGCTGTCCATTTCGTTGGTCAGATCGAGGGCGGTCGGCGCGCCGACCTTCACGCCCTTGTTTTGCGTAGGCGGCGAATTCTGGCCGACCGCGACGCCGCCGGCAAAGGCCAACGCCATTGCGGATGCCAGGACAAATGCGATGCGCTTCTGAAGCATGATGAGTTCCTCCATGTTGAATTGCGTACAGAGCGCCGCTTTGCGGTCGGCGGCGCATTCGTCGTTAGCGGCGCGCCCGCGGTTTCGTCCGGGTTGCGCGCAGCCGCGATCAGTGTATATCCTTGCGCACCCCGCCGCCGTCCCAGGCCAGGCGGATCACAGGGACGGCAATGTATCTCACGGTCGACAACAATAGCGCCTACGCCTACACGGCCAACCATGCGTTCGATGCATCCCGACCGACGGTGGTGTTCGTCCATGGCGCCGCCAACGACCATAGCGTCTGGGCATTGCAGAGCCGCTACTTCGCGTATCACGGCTGGAATGCCTTCGCGATCGATCTTCCCGGCCATGGCAAGTCGGCTGGCCGGCCGTGCCCTTCGATCGAAGAATCGGTGGCCTGGCTCGTGCGCCTGCTCGACGCCGCCGGCGTGGAACAGGCGGCCCTCGTCGGCCACAGCATGGGATCGCTGATTGCGCTGGAAACCGCCGCCCGCCATCCACAGCGCGTCTTCAAGCTGGCATTGATCGGCTCCGTGGTACCGATGCCGGTTTCGGAGCCGTTGCTCGATGCCTCGAAAGCCAATGACCATGTGGCCTATGACATGATCAACGTGTTTTCGCACAGTGCGACCGCGCAGATCGGCGGCAATCGCGTGCCCGGCATGTGGATGATGGCCGCCGGCATGCGCCTGCTGGAGCGCAGCGCACCGGGCGTGCTGCATGCGGACTTCAGTGCCTGCAACGCTTACCTGAATGGCCTGCAGGCAGCGCAGAACGTCAAATGCCCGACCCTGCTCCTGCTCGGCAAGCGCGACCTGATGACGCCGATGAAAGTCGCGCGCGACCTCGCCGCGAAACTGCCGGATGTAAAAACGGTGGCCCTGGAAGGAACCGGGCACGCGCTCATGGCGGAGAGGCCCGACGAAGTTCTCGACAATCTGATCTCGTTTCTATCCTGAGGTATCACATGGCCAGCGCATTTCCGATCATCCTGCACCACTTCGAAAAATCGCCGTTCTCGGAAAAGGTGCGCGTCGTATTCGGCATCAAGAATATCGCCTGGACGTCGGTGCTGATCCCGCGCATCATGCCGCGCCCGGACCTAATGCCGATGACCGGTGGTTACCGGCGCACGCCGACGCTGCAGATCGGCGCAGACATTTTCTGCGACACGCAGATCATCATCCGCGAACTGGAACGGCGCTTTGCGCAGCCCCCGCTGTTCGCCGACGGCAACGCCGGCCTGGGCTGGAGCCTGGGCATGTGGAGCGATCGCTCATTCTTCCAGAACACCGTCAACCTCGTCTTCGGTTCGCTCGCGGACCAGGTGCCGAAAGAATTCCGCGAAGATCGCGAGCAATTGCGCGGGCAGAAATTCGATATCGATGCGATGAAAGCGGCGATCCCGCAGATGCGCGATCAGCTGCGCGCCCATCTCGACTGGATCGAAACCCAGCTCGGCGACGGCCGGCCATGGCTGCTCGGCAAACAACCCGGCCTGGGTGACGTCAACGCCTACATGAATGTCTGGTATGTGCGCTCCAACCTGCCTGATGCGGCGAAGCTGTTCGAACGCTTTCCAAAAATGCTGGCTTGGGAAGCGCGCGTGAAGGCCATCGGCCACGGCAAACGCGAGCGCGAACTCAGCGCTGCCGAAGCGCTGGCCATCGCGCGCGACGCGGCACCACAGACACCGGTCGCCGAGGATGCAGGCGACCTGAACGGACGCAAGCCGGGCGATCGCGTGCAGGTGATCCCGGATGACTACGGCAAGATCCCGGTCGAGGGTACGATCGTGTCGCTATCCGCCCAGCACATCGCCATACGCCGCAAGGATGACCGCGCGGGCGAAGTCGTGGTGCACTTCCCGCGCGCGGGATTTCTCGTCGTGCCCCTCGCCTCGTAAAACAAAACGGGCGACCGCCTGGCCGCCCGTTGCATCAAATCCCGCGCGCACACCTTACGGAATGTACTGCATCACCTTTTCCGTCTGCTTGAGCAGGGTTTCCGCATCGCTGACTTCGAACTTTCCGGGTTGCTCGACGTTCAGCGACTTGACCTCGCCGTCCACTACCAGCATCGAATAACGCGCCGAGCGCACGCCCATGCCGCGCGCCACCAGGTCCATCTCCAGGCCGATTGCCTTCGAGAACAGTCCGCTGCCATCGGCCATCATGCGCACCTTGCCCTTGGCGCCCTGCTCCTTGCCCCAGGCACCCATCACGAAGGCGTCATTGACCGATACGCACCAGATCTCGTCGACCTTCTTGCCCTTGAAGTTGCCGGCCGACTGGATGAAGCCCGGCAGGTGCTTGGCGGAACAGGTGGGGGTAAAGGCGCCCGGCAGGCCGAACACAGCGATCCTCTTACCCTTGGTCATGTCCTCGACCTTGAACGCGTTCGGGCCGATGGTGCAGCCCGGCGTTTCGTCCTCGATGAATTCGTACAGCGTGCCCGCGGGCAACTTGTCGCCTACCTTGATGGTCATCTGAAACTCCTCCGGATTATTGGTTGAATGCGTCGATCGAAGTGAGACAATCTCATTGTACAACTCCAGCGGTGGCATCAGGACCGGCATGAACAAGGCTTTCACCAGGGAAAACGACCAGGACGACGACGACCAGGACGTCGTCACGCCGGCCATTCCGGCCGGCCTGAAAAACTACATCACGCCCGCCGGATTCAAGCGCCTCAAGGACGAGGCGTTGCACCTGCTCGACAAGGAGCGCCCCGAACTGGTCAAGGTCATCCATTGGGCGGCGTCCAACGGCGACCGCTCGGAAAACGCCGACTACATCTACGGCAAGCGCCGCCTGCGCGAGATCGACCGGCGCATCCGCTTCCTGACCAAGCGCATGGATGCCGCGGTGGTGGTGGACCCGGCTGCGCGTGAGGATACGGACCAGGTTTTCTTCGGGGCAACGGTGACGGTGATGGGCGTGGACGGCGTGGAAAAAACCTTCAGCATCGTCGGCATCGACGAAACCGACATGTCGCGCGGACGCATCTCCTGGATCTCGCCGCTGGCAAAGGCGTTGATCAAGTCGCGCGAGGGCGACACGGTGATCGTCAGGACGCCGGGCGGCGATGAAACCATGGAAATTGTCGCGGTCGAATATAAGGCGATCGATTAAATGCAGGACTGAGGACTGAGTGCTGAGGGGGTAAGTCTCAGCGTTAATAGGACACCCACGTCTCAGCGTTAGTAGGACACTTTGAGTATCGTTGGAGTTTTTGAGTGGTGCTTGTCATGGCTAAAAACGCTCAGTTGAACAACATCGGTTGCAAATGATTCAGGCGCTTCGCACGGGTATGAGCTTGCGACAGACAGCGCAACGGTTTGGCGTAAGCAAGACCACGGTGTCCTATTGGGTCGAGCGCTCGCGCGGCAAGCGGCTCGATCGCCTGGACCTTTCCAATAGCAAACCGGGTCGCGCCTGGAACCGCACGACCCCGGCGATCGAGCAGTGCATCCTGAATCTTCGTCACACGCTTCGTCACACGAGCGTGCTGGGCGAGTACGGTGCACAAGCAATCCGAGACGCACTTGCTACCAGCGAGTCGCCGCCCTCGCTGGCGACGATCAACCGGGTGCTGCATCGCCACGGTTTGCTTGACCAAGGGCGAAGACAGCGCCGCGCAGCCCCGCCTAAAGGCTGGTATTTGCCCACCGTCGCTGCCGCACAAGCCGAGTTGGACAGCTTCGATCTGATCGAGGAACTCAAGATTGCGGCTGGGCCCCTGGTCTGGATACTGACCGCTACCAGCGTACACGGTGCGCTGCCCGGCGCCTGGATCATGGATAAACCCAGCGCCAAAGGCACCTTGGCGTGCCTGCTTGAGCGTTGGGCGAACGCAGGGCTGCCCGCTTATGCACAGTTTGACAATGGCACCGTCTTTCAAGGCGCCCACCACTACCCCGACACGGTAGGCCGCGTGAGTCGACTGTGCCTCGCTTTGGGTGTGGTACCGGTATTTGCCCCACCCCAAGAGCCTGGCTTTCAAAACGCGATCGAGGGCTTTAATGCCCTGTGGCAGGCCAAAGTCTGGCAGCGCCATCACTGCATCGACATCGCGCAGCTCAAGGCGGTTTCGGATCGCTATATCGCCGCGCGCTGCGCGCGTAATCTCAGTCGCATGGAGACAGCCCCGCAGCGCCGTCTCTTGCCTGCGGATTTTGAGCTGGATTTGCGCGCAAAGCTCAGCGGCATGATGATTTTTCTGCGCCGAACCGATGAGGCCGGCCGTGCGCGCTTGCTTGGCAGAACATTTGCAGTGAGCGAACACTGGATCAACCGGTTGGTCCGGTGTGAGGTGGATTTCACCCATAAGCAGATCCGCTTCTATGCCTTGCGCAGACGCGATCCCGATCAACATCCGTTGCTTGCCGAAGTCTCATACCAATTCCCCAATAAACCTTTCAAGGATCGACCATGAGTGTCCTACTAACGCTGAGACTTTGTCACAACGCTGTCAGAAAAGTGTCCTACCAACGCTGAGACTTGCCC
>JBDTRK010000197.1:0-4588 GCA_039931685.1 Betaproteobacteria bacterium
GCAACTGGCCGAGAACATCCGCGAAGTCTTCTGGCTGGCCGATCCGTCGAAGAATGAAATGCTCTATATCAGTCCGGCATACGAGGAGATTTGGGGGCGAAGTACGGCGGCCCTGTACTTGTCGCCGCGCGATTGGACCGACGCGATCCATCCGGAGGATCGAGGCCGCGTGATCGCGAACGCAGTTACGAAGCAGACCACCGGCCACTACGACGAAGAATATCGGATTACGCGGCCAGACGGATCGGTTCGGTGGATCCATGATCGGGGTTTCCCGGTGCGCGGTGCCGACCAGAAGATCGTACGGGTGGCTGGCGTTGCCGAAGACATCACCGAGCGCAAGCAAGCGGAGAAAGCAGTTCGCGCCTCTGAACTGCGCTATCGACGCCTGTTCGAGGCTGCCAAGGATGGAATCCTCATCCTGAATGCCGACACCGGACAGATCATTGACGTGAACCCTTTTCTGGTCGAACTGCTCGGGATCCCGCGGGAGAAATTTCTCCTGCAAAAGCTGTGGGATATCGGCCTGTGGAAAGACATTGCCCTGAGCCAGGCGGCTTTCCGGGAACTGCAGGCAAAGGACTACATTCGGTACGAGTACCTGCCCCTTGAAACCCATGACGGACGGCATATCGACGTCGAATTCGTCAGCAATGTTTACTCCGTCGACGCCGTGCGCGTCATCCAGTGCAACATCCGCGACATTACCGAGCGCAGGAAAGCCGACGTCAGGATCAAGCGGCTCAATCGTGTGTACTCGGTGCTCAGTGGCATCAATTCGGCCATCGTTCGCATCCGCAACAGACAGGATCTATTCCAGGAAGCGTGCCGCATCATCGTGGAGCATGGCCAATTCAGTCTCGGCTGGATTGCCGCATTGGATCATGCGACCGGCAAGGTGGTGGTTGCCGCGCAGGCGGGACTGCCTGGCAATGTCGCATCCGCCAGCGAGTTCTTCAATGGATCAGTCGGACTCACGCCAGCGCGCACTGCGGAAACCGCGTTGCGCGAAAAGCGTGCAGTCGTGGACAACAATATCGAAGACGCACCCGGCGTGGCTGACGTTGGGGGCGGGCTGGACACATTGAAGGTAAGACGAGCCGCCATCGAATTGGGCGCGAAGTCGGTCATTGTGCTGCCGCTGGTCGTGGCCGGGGAAAATTTTGGCATCCTTACGCTCTACGCGTCCGAGCGGAATTTCTTTGACAACGAAGAAATAAAACTGCTGAACGAGTTGGCCGGAGACATTTCCTTCGGCCTGGAGTTCATCGCCTCGCAAGAGAAGGTCGACTATCTCGCCTACTACGATGAGCTCACCGGACTCGCGAACCTCAGCCTGTTTCTGGAACGCCTCGGGCAGAAGCTGAAATCGACCGGGCAGGCGTCGACCAATGTCGCGGTCTTCGCTCTGGATCTGGATCGGTTCAAATCGATCAACGAAGCGTTGGGCCGGCGGGCCGGCGACGATTTGTTGAAGCAGGTCGCCGGGCGTCTGCTGGATACGGAAGGCGATGTGACGCGGTTCGCCCGCGTCAGCGCAGATCGCTACGCAATCTTCGCCGCGGGTATGGCCAGCGTGGAGACCGTTGGAAGGCACGTCGAGAGGAAGCTCGATGCCTGCTTCAGGGCGCCCTTCCGCCTCGCAAACGAGGACATAAAAATTTTCGCGAGAGTCGGCATTTCGATGTTCCCTGGCGACGGCGAAAGCGCTGAAGAGCTGTACGTGAATGCGGAGGCCGCCTTGAAGAAGGCAAAAGCCGGTGGAGACCGATTCCTGTTCTATACCGAGAAGATGACGGCGCGTGTCGCCGAGCAGCTCGGCATGGAACACAAGCTCCGCCAGGCGTTCGAGAATGAGGAATTTGTCCTTCATTACCAACCCAAGGTCGACCTCGAGTCCCGCAGCATCGCCGGGGTGGAGGCGCTGATCCGCTGGCAAAGCCCGGCACTGGGCCTGGTGCCGCCAGTGAAATTCATTCCGATGATGGAAGAAACAGGGATGATTCTGGAGGTGGGCGCATGGGCACTCTCCAGGGCGGTTGCGGACCACTGCCGATGGACGCAGATGGGTCTACAGGCCCCGCGCGTCGCGGTCAATGTATCCGCAATCCAGTTGCGCGCCAGGGATTTCGTCGACATGGTAAACCAGGCACTCAGCCGTGGCGCGACGCCGGCAGGGATCGACCTGGAGATCACGGAGAGTTTGATCATGGAGAATATCGAGGACAACATTCAGAAGCTGGAGCAGGTTGGCAAACTCGGAGTAGGCATCGCCATCGACGACTTCGGCACGGGCTATTCCTCGCTCGCCTACCTGGCGAAGCTGCCTGTGCAGACGCTCAAGATCGACCGCTCCTTCGTCATCACGATGCTCGACGAGGCCGACACCATGACGCTGGTGCAGACCATCATTACGATGGCGCATTCTCTCAGGCTGAAGGTCGTGGCCGAGGGCGTCGATTCGGAGGCGCAGGCCAAAATGCTGCGCCTGCTGCGCTGCGACGAGATGCAGGGATTCCTGTTCAGCAAGGCGGTGCCGTTCGACGCGATGACCGCGCTGCTGAGAAAGACTGACAGCAAAGCAATTGTTCCTCGTTCAGCTTCGCCGCACCATTAGTTTCTGGCGCCACGATACCGGTCTGGCGACGGCGGACAGGCGTTCCAGCCGGGCGCACGCAGAAATTCCTTCCCCCCTTTTCTCTTTACGCTTTCTTGCCGCTGCCAGCGCAGGTTCCAGGGAATAGGGGACCGACCCTGAGGTCTCATTGCGCACTTATCGGCTGTGCGTCGGCAATGCTCGGTGCGCTGGCTCACGCTAACTTCGTTATGTGAGCCAGCGAACAGAACAGCTTCATCCGAAGGCGGACAAGTGCGCCATCGACGAATGGCCGCAGTGCCGGTTGATCCGATACTGATCTGGGAAAATCAGATTGGGAATTCGCGATCGTCGTGAAACGCGCCAACGGCACATTCTCTAATTACCGTTTCAGGGTCGGAATCCGCAAGAGATCGGCCCGATTCCGGTATCTTGTGTAGATCCCATGATCAGGAGCAAGACATGAACAGAATGCAAAACTTATTCAAACCGCTTAGAACATTGCTCACGGCCTTGCTGATGGCCGCTTTCGTGTCCGGATGCGGTAGCGGTGGTGGTGGTGGCTCAGACCCCGGACCAGCAGGACCATCACCAAGCCTGGGAGCGGCCGCAACCTATGGCATCTTTGTTGGCAACGATGCAGCGCTCAACCTCGCCGTTAATGCATTGGTGGTTGGCAATGTCGGGCTGATGAATGGTCTTGGTACGTGCGTTAACTGTACGGGTTTGACAGTAACCAGGGCAATAGAAAACGGCACCCCTGCAGCAATTGCCGCGAAAGCCGCGTTGGAGGCCGCGTACACCGATGCGTCGATCCGGGCAACCAATGCGTGTACGCTCGCAAACGCGTCGCAGCTAGCCAACGCCCAGGGGGCTTGCGTTGGACTGACCCCGGGTACCCCCGGCCCGATATATGGACCAGGGCTCTATCGTTCCGCAAATCCGATCGGGTTCGCAGGCACCATCACGCTCGACGCCGGCGGCAATTCAAATGCTGTTTTTATCTTTCGAACGGACGCCGCAATCACGACCCAACCTAATAGCACGGTTATCCTGGCAAACGGTGCACAGGCCAGGAACGTGTGGTGGATCGCCGGAAGCGCTGCAACGCTTGGCTTGAGCTCCACCTTCAAGGGAACCGTAGTTGCAACGGCAGATGTGACGGTGGGTGTCGGCAGTACAGTCGGCGCGCCGACGCGGGTGAATGGCAGAGTGTTTTCACGCACTGCCGCCGCTACGGTGGGTGCATTTACAACGGTTACGGTGCCGTAAGGATGTAGCGTCAGTGATAAAAGCAGGAAAGAAAGGCCGTGGCGAGACGGCACCATGAGGGTATCCAGCAAAAGGCTGGGAACTCCAGCTCGACCCCTTCTGTGCCGATCCCGTCTGTGCCGGAACACCCCGTCGATCACGCAGCAGTAAAAGTGGACAGTCGTTCAGTGCGCTGCGCTATTGCAGTTTCAGACATTCGCCGGCCCCATCGAGGGGCGTGTCGATCTTCATGCGCTTTGAGCGCTGCGTGCGCCAGCGAACAGACATGAGGAAGCCCGGCCCGCAGGCTGGACCTTCCAGACACCCCGGATTCCTGCTGGCTGCGCATCTCGCTTGCATCCCGCAGGATCGATGGTTACCAGGAATCCATCTGATGCTTTTCGACAAGTTCTCCACCCGTTCATTGCAACTCGCCAATCACATGGTGATGGCGCCGATGACCCGCAGCCGGGCGACACCGGCGCACACCCCGGATGCGCTGATGGCAACGTACTACGGCCAACGAGCGACCGCGGGCCTGATCATCACGGAGGGCACATCGCCCAGCCCCAACGGCCTGGGCTATCCACGCATCCCCGGGCTGTACGACACGGAACAGGCGGATGCCTGGAGAACCGTGACGGCCGCAGTGCACGCAAAAGGCGGCAAGATCTTCGTGCAGTTGATGCATTGCGGCCGGGTGGCGCATGTCGCCAACCTGCCGGCCGGCGCCGAAGTGCT
>JBDTRK010000198.1:0-4545 GCA_039931685.1 Betaproteobacteria bacterium
CGATGATCGCAACCACGATCATCAGTTCGATTAGGGTAAAACCCTTTTGTACGGCTTTTACGTTCACGGTTAGCTCCTTGGTAGGAAGTCGAAGAACACCCCGGATGGCAGGTGCTGAGCAACTACATGGCAAACTCCATGCCAGCTCTTCTGAAAATCAAAATCCCGGCCGCGGAACGGACTGAATGTGCGTACCGCAGACGGTAGCTGGCGCACTGTTCCATCTGAATTGATCAGAACATCTTGTAATATAGATGGGATCCCATTCTCGCATAGCCCTCCATAGGCAGGTTGTGACACATTTTGTCGTGGTCCTGAAGACGTTGAGCCGGTTCTGCGAACGGCATGTCGGTGGGATGGACCGCACTTGGATTCCCGGCGTACCAGGGCGCCGTCCGGACTCGGCTGCAGGCCGGTTGCGGGAGCTCCGGATCCGCAGGCGACAAGCGTTCCCGACGGTGCCTGTCGGACAAACTGCTACATGCGCAATCACGTTCTCACTACAAACATTTCACGGTTCCGTTGATTTTCCATGCCGGCAACTGCTGCTAGCGTGGGCCCCAGGTTGTTGATTCAGTCAGCGCCCCGCGGCCGCTTCGGACTGCGGAGGCAATCGCCTCTCAGTGTGCTGGCCAGGCTGCGAAGGACCCGTCATGCCGATGGCACGGTAGTGCAGCGCGGGTCTTCGAAATGCGACGCCACTGGGGACGGCGTTGCGGTTTGGTCGTCGCAGCAAAATTCGGGAGCAAGGAAATTTGCAACACAGACACAGCGATTGCGGCAAGATGGCGTAAACCGTCTCCGTTCCCCCGGAGGTAACGCCGGGCAGAAGGATTACGGAAACCTCGGGCGAATTCGCGACCCCTCCCCTGCGGCGGCGCCCGCAGCGGCAAGTCCGTGACTATCGGCCCGGCGGCACGCCATCTCTTTTTTGAGACCGATCGCTTGGTCGTCCGCGATGTTGTTTCATCCCCATATCGCACGAACGATAGTGACGAGTCGCTGCGAATTCCGGGGTCCTTTAGCAAGACCGGATTTCTTCCGCGCTCAATATCGTCAGGGAGCGGATACGCACGATTATTGAGTGCAAGGTATTCCTGCTGACTAAACTCTCTATCATCGACGCTCGGTTGAATTAGTCAATCTCCATCGATCCGTGGGTGTCCTATGCAGCCACCGTGTCCGGCCAGGAAGCACTAAAGGCTCGTCAGATATTGCGCGAGCGCCTCGATCTGCTCGTCGGTCAGGTTCTTGACGGTCGGACCAATGATGTCGCTCACGCGCACGCCATCACGAAAATCCTTCATCTGCTTGACAAGGTACGGGTACTTCTGCCGCGACAAACGCGGAAATTCGTTCAGGCCTTTGTAGTTGGGCTGGTGGCAGGCCACGCGCTGCGCCTCGACCGCGATCTTCTAGCCCTGCTCGATGGTGGCCGGATCGGTTTTCGCGGTGCTGCGCGCCAGGGTCTGTTCGGCGAAGTATTCCGCGAGATCCTGCGCATCCTGGTCGGATAGCACGACCGCAGCCGGCGACATCATCGAATTCTTGCGGCTGCCTTCCTTGAAGGCCTTGATCTGGCGATAGAGGTATTCGCGGGCCTGGCCGGCGAGACTGGGATACGCGCTGGAGGTGGAGTTGCCGTCGGTGCCGTGGCAATGCGCACAGGAATCGGATTTGGCCGCCATGATCTGACCCAGCGGTATCGACAAGGCGAGCGCCAGCGCGCAGGCGAACAACTGCTGTTTCATTACTCCTGCCTCCCGAAAATATTATTCAGCCAGCCGGGAAATTTGGCGACCCGTGCGCCGGATTATAGGGGATCGCGGTGTAGACTGAGCGCCACCGCGAGAAGCGAGCCCGACATCATGAACAACCGCGATCACGTCCTGGCGTTCTACAGCCGCCATCCGATTTCCCATGACCAGATTCTCGCTGGCGTAAAGGCGCGTCGCGGGCATCTCGACGCGCTGGTGCCGGAGGATCTGTTCCCTTTCGATCAGGACCACTATGGTGGCCTGGCGGTGGTCGATGCCCTGGCCGAAGCGGCTGGCATCCGGCCCGGCACCGAAGTCGCGGACTTCTGCGCGGGCCTGGCCGGTCCGGCGCGCTATCTTGCGCACAAATATCGCGCCGTCGTGACTTGCATCGAACTCAATCCGCACCGTGCGCCGGCTGCGGCGGATTTGACGCGCCGCGTCGGCCTCGCGCAGCGCGTGCGCATCGTGCGCGGCGATGTCACGCAGGTTCCGCTGGCGGCGCAGACCATGGATGCGGTCATCAGCCAGGAAGCGTTGCTGCATGTGCCGGACAAACGCGCTGCGCTGGCAGAGGCTTACCGCGTGCTTCAGCGCGGCGGACGACTGGCCTTCACCGACTGGGCGGCGCATCGGCCGCTCGACGCGACCGACGCCGAATCGATGTGGCGCGGCATCGCGGCGCAATCGGTGCAGAGTTTCGCGAGCTATGTGACGATGCTGCGCGAAATTGGTTTCCGCAACATCAACGTCGACGATCTGACCATCGACTGGGGAACGATTCTCGAAGAGCGTTTCGCCATGTACCGCAAGCTGCGCGAAGAAACGCTTAAGCTTGGCTCGCCGTCGGGAGATGACGCGTTCTATCACTCCTACGCGCGCTTGGTTGCTTTGGTACAGGAAGGCACGCTCGGCGGCGGACGTTTCGGCGCGGAAAAATAATTGTCTGAGCGCCCTGCCGGCGGGCGCGCGTCGGCGGTGGCCGTAGAATCCGGCAATAAAAAAATGGGGAGGCAGCATGCGTTTATGTACCATCAGGCGCGAGGGCCGCGAGCAGGCGGCAGTGGTCACGGCGTCCGGCCTGGTGCCGGTCGCGGCGATCAACGCGCATCTGCGTACGGCCTGGCCGGAAGACCTCTACGCATTGATCCTGCAAGGGATCAATGCACGCATTCTGACCGACGCTGGAAATACGCCTCTGAAGCTCGACCCGGCCGCGGTCCAATATGGCCCGTTGTACCGACATCCGCGCAAGATCCTTGGCATCGGCCTGAACTATCGCGACCATGCCGCTGACCTCAACGCGCCGTATCCGACCGAACCCGCGTCGTTCATGAAGTGCGACAACACCATCATCGGTCCGGGCGACGCAATCGAACTGCCGCCGCAATCCGAACGCGTCACCGCCGAAGCGGAAATCGGCGTGATCATCGGGCGCACCTGCCGCGACGTCTCGCAGCGGCAGGCAGCCGATTACGTCGCCGGCTACTGCCTGATCCTCGACATGACCGCAGAGGATATCCTGCAGAAGAATCCGCGTTTTCTCACGCGCTCGAAGAATTTCGACACGTTCTTTTCCTTCGGCCCGGAACTGATTACGCCGGACGAGGTGCCGGACGTACTGAAGGTGAAAGTGGGAACGTACAGTAATGGCAAGCTGCATCGCGAGAACGTGGTCGCGAATATGGCCTTTGCGCCGGATTACCTGATCTCGTTCCACTCGCATGTGGCAACCCTGTATGCGGGCGACATCATCAGCACCGGGACGCCTGGTGCGGTGGTCATCCGCGACGGCGACCTCGCAGAATGCCGTATCGAGGGGCTGGGTCGCCTGTCGAATCCGGTCGTCCAACGCCGCATGTCGGCGAATGCTGCGTAAACGGAAGTCCGGGCGAGGCGTTGAGCCAGTGCGTTAAGATGACGGCGCAGGCGGACGCGGCAGGATGGCGCCGTCACGAATAACAGATAAATCATAATTCCTGGAGGATTAATCATGCATTTCAGAAAAACATGCAGCGCCCTGGTCGGGCTGCTGGCGATGCTGCAATTCGCCGGCGCTGCCGTCGCCGCCGATCCGATCAAAATCGGCTTTCTCGACCCGCTCTCCGGTCCGTTCGCCAATGTCGGCGAGCACGGCGCCCGTGAGGCGCTGCTGGTGATGGAAGGCGTCAATGCTGCGGGCGGCGTGCTCGGTGGTCGCAAGTTCGAGCTCGAGACCTTTGATACCAAGAGCAGTCCGCAGGAGGCGCTGATTTCCCTCAAGCAGATGACCGACCAGGGTATCCGCTATTTCTTCATGGGCAACGGCTCCAACGTGGCGATTGCGCTGTCTGATGCCGTGAGCAAACACAACTCCCGCAATCCAGACAAATCAATCCTGTTTCTGAATTATGGTGCGGTGGATCCGAGCCTGACCAACGACAAGTGCAGCTTCTGGCATTTCCGCTTCGATGCGGACACGGACATGAAGATGCAGGCGCTCACCAGCTACATGGCGAAACAAAAGGGCATCAAGAAGGTCTATCTGATCAATCAGGACTACGCATTCGGACAGGGTGTGTCCAGGGCGGCCAGGGCGATGCTGGCGCAGAAACGCCCCGACATCGAAATCGTGGGCGACGATCTGCATCCGGTCGGCAAGGTCAAGGACTTCGCGCCCTATGTTTCGAAGATCAAGGCCGCGGGTGCGGACAGCATCATCACCGGCAATTGGGGCAATGACATGTCGCTGCTGGTCAAGGCGGTCAAGGAGTCCGGCCTGAAGGCGGACCTGTACACGTATTACGCC
>JBDTRK010000199.1:0-4475 GCA_039931685.1 Betaproteobacteria bacterium
AAATCCCGCCGCGCCAGTGACCAGCCATCGGCGCGGGCGCTGGCGCAGCAGTTCCTGAACCTCCAGGTATCGGGAAGTCATCTCGGGATCAGTGCTGATTCGCCGCTACAAGCGCCAGACGGTAAGACCCGCCTGCTTCAACGCCGGCATGTCGAATTGACTCTTCACGTCGATGAAGCAACCGCCGTGCACCACCTTTGACAAGTAATCTTCTATCGGCCGGGCGAGGAACTCCGTATGGGCGACCGCCACCACGACGGCATCCGCGCGCGGCAATGCGTCCCACGGCTTGAGTTCGATCCCGTACTCATGGCGCGCTTCTTCCGCATCGGACACCGGATCGTGAACCTGGACATCGACGCCGTAGGACTTCAGTTCCTGGATCACATCTATCACCCGGGTGTTGCGGATATCGGGACAATTCTCCTTGAAGGTCAGTCCCAGGACATTGACCCGCGAGTCCCTGACCGGCGAGCCGTTGCGAATCATATGCTTGACGGTCTGCTCGGCGATGAACTTGCCCATGCCATCGTTGATGCGGCGCCCGGCCAGGATCACCTGGGGGTGATAACCGATCATGTCGGCCTTGTGCGTCAGGTAGTAGGGGTCGACGCCGATGCAGTGACCGCCGACCAGGCCGGGGCGGAACGGCAGGAAATTCCATTTCGTGCCGGCGGCCTGCAGTACTTCCAGGGTATCGATGCCGATCCGGTCGAACAGGATCGCAAGTTCGTTCATCAGCGCGATGTTGAGGTCGCGTTGCGTATTCTCGATCACTTTGGCCGCCTCCGCGACCTTGATGCTCGATGCCCGGAACACGCCTGCCGTGACAATGCTCTCATAGAGGGCAGCCACTTTATCCAGCGTTTGCGCATCATCGCCCGAGACCACTTTCAGGATCTTCGTGAGCGTGTGCTCCTTGTCACCAGGGTTTATGCGCTCCGGCGAGTAACCCACGTGAAAGTCGCGCTTCCACTGCATTGCCGAGCATTTTTCGAGGATCGGGACGCACACGTCCTCGGTCGCCCCTGGATAGACCGTAGACTCGTAAATGACGATTGCGCCCCGCTGCATGTGCTTGCCGATCAATTCGCTGGCCCCGATGAGCGGGCCAAAATCGGGCTGGTGCGCGGCATCCACCGGCGTCGGGACCGCGACGATGAGAAAGTCGGCCTGCGCAAGGGCTGCTGGATCGGTGGTCACGGTCAACTGCCCGGCAGCGCGCAGGTCCGTACTCGACACTTCGCCGGTCGGATCGATGAAGCGGCGATAGTTCTCGACCTTGGTTTGCGACAAATCGAAACCGACCGTCGTGCGCTGCTTGCCGAATTCGACGGCAAGCGGCAGACCAACGTATCCCAGCCCTACGACGGCAACCACATCCATAAAGCCTCGTCCATTGGAACGCAAAAAAAGGATACTAGCCGCAGCCAGGCAAAATAGCTATTTATCCACGACTCCTGGCCGCGCACTGTGCGCAAGCCTTGTTAATTTTCAGACGCACCGGCAGCGTCGCACCCTGCCCGGCCGCGATATCAACTGCGCGGGCGCGTCACCCGAGCCATGATGGGAGAAGGCGCAACGATGTCGGATTTGTAAGGATGGCTCGCCTTGGTGTAGATCCCGGTGATCTTCCTGACATAGCGACGCGTCTCGGCATAGGGCGGGATACCCCGGTATTTTTCGACCGCCCGCTCGCCGGCGTTGTAGGCAGCGGCCACCAGCGCAACATCCCCCTGGAAGAATGCGAGCAACCAGCGCAGGTAGGCAAGCCCGCCCTTGATGTTCTCAGCGGGATTGAACGCACGCTTGACGCCGAAACGCTCGGCGGTCTCCGGAATCAGCTGCATCAGTCCTTGCGCATTCTTCGGTGAAACTGCGCCGGCATCGAAAGCCGACTCCACGGCAATGACGGCCAGCGCCAACTGTGGATCGATTGAGTACGACGGGGCGAGGCGGAACACCAGTTTCTCGATTTCCGTTTGTTCGGCGGGCTCGATTGCGGGTTGCTCGGGAACCTGGGCCGCAATCGCCAAATCGGCGTCCCCCGCGAGATCCTCTGCGGCCAGCGAGGGGGGCGGATCAGGGAGGAGGCAGGACGGCAACCGCGTATCCGGTTGCGGGCGAACAAATCCCAGCAACTTGCCTGCCTGTCCATGGCCCTGTTCTGCTGCCATTTCGAACAGCGCCGCAGCGATCCCGTCGTCGCGGACCACGCCCCGGCCGTTGGCGTACAACCATCCGAGTCTGAATTGCGCTTCGGAGTGACCCTGCCTTGCTGCCATACAGTAAAGCGAATTGGCTTTTTCCAGGTCTCTGGGCACCCCTTCGGCATGTTCGTACCGGGTCGCCAGTTCAGTCTGCGCAACGGGGTCGCGCTGGAAAGCCGCCAGTTCGAGCGACGCAACGTCAGGGGCAGCAGCGGCAGCCAAGCTCGCGGCGGTCATCATGAGCAGGGCTGCGCATCGTTCGCGCGGTCGGATCAGCGCAGCCCGCAGTTTCATCATGCTTTTTTCTTTACCGAGCCAAATCCTGCGATCTGCGCGGCCAGGGTAACGAGCGCAACAGTCCCAAAAGCAAGGACAAAGCCCAGCATTCGTTTTTCCAGCACTTGGTAGACCGCCCCATGCGCGACCACCAATAGTGCTGCGGCGTAATTCCAGCGCTGCAGCGACTTCCAACGACCGGCGCCGAGCGAACGCAGCGAGGCATTGTTGGACAGCGATAGCAGCAGCAGCAGAATCAGCGTTGCGCCCAACCCCGCATAATTTGTCAGTCCGAACGCATCGATACGCAACGGAAAGGAGTAAGTTGCGTTCGGGGGCGGCAGAAAATACAGCCACATCCTTCCGCGGAAGTGCTGCAGCAACCCGGGAACCACGTGTGCAATGCCAAGCACTCCCGCCCAGATGCCGATGTCCCGGCGCAGGTAGCCTGATACCGGATTGGGGTTGCCGCGGAGCACATTCCACGGCCCGATCATTAACGACAGCGCGAGCAGGGCCAGGCTCGCATACGCGGTCGCCATGCTGAGCCAGAACAGCTGACCTCTGGGCGCAAGGAAATAATAGAAGGCCGCGCCCGTCATGATGGCTGCAAGGAGCAAGACGAGATGGTGCAGGAATCGCGTTTTGAATGAGTTTTTCAAGGTATATCGTCGCAAAGCTTGCTTCGCCTCACTTGGCGCCAGCCAATTTGTGCGCCTGGACTTCCAGCCAGCACCAGACAAACGCAGCGCTGCTGTATGAATAGTAGACCTGATGGAACAGCAACCCCCCCAGGGCGAACAACGCTCCCTTGCGCCGATAGAACAGGCGGAGCAACTCGTAATTCGCGATCGCGATGGCGCCTGACAGCGGAAATACGATCCACGCGGGAACGGCCGGATGCAAAGCGGCGGCGCAGCCGACAAAGAAGAATCCGGCCATCGCCGCGCGCAGCCGCTCCGCGATACCTACGTTGAGGTCATCCACCATTCCTGTCTGCGACAGCATCAGCCGCGACCACGGAATGGCACGGCAGAACACCTCGGTGTGGATAAGATTGGGCAACCGCCATACTTTCAGATGAGTTCCACGCAGCGCCGGTAACAATACGATCCGGCCGCCTGCGGTGCGCAACCGGTAGCCCAACTCGATGTCCTCGATGGATGGCCGCGTGTACCGCACGACATCGAATCCGCCGGCCGCCAGAAACGCGTCCTTGCGTACTCCCCCGCATCCGGCCCAGAACGTGGATGCTTCGCTGCGGCCGCGGTGGTGGTAGAAATGATGGACCAGATTCTTGTATTGGGAGAGGAAGTTCCCGGCGGGCGGCTGGTCGTCGTAGGAACCGAATACCGCCGTGACATCCGGCTCGGCAAAGGCGCGCTGCAAGTGCAGCGCGGCATCATCATGCACGACAACATCCGCATCGACGAACCAGAGTATCATGCCGCGCGCCTGCGCCGCGGCCTGGTTGCGTGCCCCGCCGGGACCCAGGCGGCCGCCTGACGGCATCACGCGGGCCCCCATTTCCGCCGCCATGAAGGCCGTGTCATCGGTGGAAGTGTCGTCCACCACGATCACTTCGACCAACTCGCCCCTGCGCTGCATCTCGATGAGCGGCGGAAGGCTGCGTGCAATGAAAGCGCGGCCGTTGTAGACCGGCATGATGACTGTAATCGCCAATGATTCGCTCATCGCCGCACCACGCTTTCCACGTAGCCGCGCGCTTCACCCAGTCCCCAACCGACCAGGAAAAACAGCAACCATGGAAAGGCGCGCCGCAACTGGCGATCGTATTGCGGTCGATCCCGCGCCGACGCTACGATCTTGCGCAAGAATACCAACGGCAGAAGCGGCGACAATATGATCAGCAGGATACGCCTGGGCCATGACAACCCGCCTGCGCGCGCCAACCCGAATTCCCTGCCGTGGGCAAACCGCTGACCAAAGAATTGCCGCGCGCCATAGCGGTTGTGATGAATCACGCGC
>JBDTRK010000200.1:0-4421 GCA_039931685.1 Betaproteobacteria bacterium
GGATCTGGGGGAAGGACGACGACGAGACCATCGGGACCGATCAGCCCTGGCCGCGATTGGCCGTAGAGTTCTTCTCGCTCTTCTGACGATCGAGCGAGGCGTGGAGGTCAGGGCTGTCGCCCAGGCCGGTGTACCCAAAGCCCTGGTCGCCAGCACATTTTTCGAGCGCTCGATCGGGCTCGCGCCAGCGGGTGCCGCCGAAGTCGCGCTGCGCGAGAAACGACCCGCCTGGGACAACATGATCGAAGTTGCTCCCGGCGCGAACAGCGCGCCGCACGCGGATACCCTGATCGTCAGGCGCGCCGCCATCGATCTGGGCGCGAAATCGGTGATTGTGCTGCCGCTAACCGTGGAAGGACAGACGTACGGCATGCTCACGCTGTATGCCGAGGAGCGCGATTTTTTCGACGACGAGGAAATCACGCTCCTGACCGAATTGGCCGCGGACATTTGCTTCGGCCTCGAATTCATTGCCAAGCAGGAACGGGCCGACTATCTGGCCTACTACGATGCGCTGACCGGACTGCCCAATCGCAGTTTGTTTTTCGACCGGTTGACCCTGCAGATCGGCGCGGCCGGCCGCGACCGCCTGAACGTGGCGCTGGTGCTGATGGACCTCGACCGCTTCCGGCTGGTCAACGATACGCTCGGCAAACAGGCCGGCGACACACTGCTCGGCTCGGTCGCGCAACGGCTAAAGCAGACCTATCGGACGCAGGACACCCTGGCGCGCGTGGGCGCCGATACCTTTGCATTGGCCGTGTCCGGTGTCTGGCATGCACCCGACGTTGTCCGCGTCCTGGAAGCGCACAACCGCAAGCTGTTCGGCCAGCCGTTCCTGCTCGGCCAGGAGGAATTGCGCGTATCGGCAACGGCCGGCATCGCGATGTACCCGGATGACGGCGGCAATCCGGAGACCCTGTTCGCCAATGCCGAGGCCGCCCTGCGCAAGGCGAAGGAACAGAATGCGCCCTTCCTGTTTTACGGCCCCGAAATGAACGCCCGACTCGCCGACGCCCTGCGGCTGGAAAACAAGTTGCGCCTGGCGCTGGACAACGGCGAAATGATGCTGTGGTACCAGCCCAAGGTCGACGTCCGCACGCGCAAGATCACCGGCTTCGAGGCCTTGATGCGCTGGCAGGATCCGGAAAGCGGCCTGGTGCCGCCCGCCAAGTTCATCCCGCTGATGGAGCAGACCGGGCTGATCATGGAGGCCGGCCGCTGGGCCTTGTTGCAAGTCGCGCGTGACTGCCGCAACTGGGATGCCGGTGCCGGCAGGCTGCCGCGCATCGCGGTGAACGTCTCCCCGATCCAGTTGCGCCAGAAGAATTTCGTCGACACCGTGGTCGAGGCGGTGGACCAGATGGCGAATGCCGGAGGCGCTCTCGACCTGGAGATCACGGAAAGCACGATCATGGAGAGCGTTGAAGCCATCATCCCGAAATTGCAGACCGTCAGAGGCCTGGGCGTCGAGATCTATGTGGACGACTTCGGTACCGGTTATTCCTCGCTCGCTTATATCGCTAGGCTGCCGATTCACGCCCTCAAGATCGATCGCAGCTTCGTGATCGGCATGGACCAGGGCAAGGAAAACCTCACCATCGTCCAGTCGGTCATTTCCCTGGCGCATTCTCTACGGTTTAATGTCGTCGCGGAAGGCGTGGAAACCGAGGAACAGGCGGCGCTGCTGCGCGAACTTGGTTGCGACGAGATGCAGGGTTACCTGATCAGCAGGCCGGTTCCATCCAGCGAGGTTTCGGCGCTTCTGCGCGCGATGACGTGACAACGGCGCGGAGGGCTGAGGTCGAAAGGCCTGTCCCAGCAGGCAATTCGAACCGGTGGCAGTGTTCATGTCCGATCCCGCACGGCGATGCAGGGACCAGGCCGGCCGAGGCGGGCTAGTACCGTCTTGGACTGCCGTAGGATTCGTCGAACAGCGAGAACGGTGGCGTGCGTCCGACCAGGCTTTCGATCAGCATCAGCTCCAGGTCGGTGTGGTCTTTGAACGGCGCCGGCACGATGCGCCTGCCCTTGTCAGGCGTGGCCAGCACGTAGCGCGGCGCGTCGTGGTGCGTCGAAACTATGGTCTCGGAAATATTCGGATCGTCAGATGCGGCGATGTCGGTGATTCCGTAGCAGGTGCATACGTAGGTCAGGTCCGGCTGCGCTTCCAGGTACAGGCCGGTACCGCGGATGCCGATGGTCGAGGTCGGGCCATGCACCGAACGCGCGCCCTTGCCGAATACCGACAGCAGCGCCCCGGTGAGCAGGCGCAACTGGTTGGTGAAGAAGCCGCTGCCCTGCAAAACCAGGCGGCTGCTGTCGCGCAGGATGAATGCGTCCGAGCCGACCACGAATATGGCGTGCGCGGACTTGCCGGTCTCGACAGTATCGTTGGCGCCGACCTGGGTGGCGAGCGTCGCGGCTTTGCCATTGACCGTGACAGCGCCCGCGACTTCATAAAATGAACGACCCGGAGGCAACGGTCCGGGAACTTTGCCCAGCGGCTGCGCGAAGGCGGCGCCCAGGCCGTAGCCACCGCCGGCGCCGAACAGCCCGCCGGCCAGCGCCTTGACCAGCCATGCGCGGCGCGCCGGATCGATGTCGTCGGAATGTTTTGTCCTGGATTGTTTTGTCACGGCGCCGCTCTTTGGCATACTGTGCCGACGAGATTAGCATCGTCACCGCCAAAAGGGAAAGGCCATGTCGACTCCCAGCAAACTCCGCGGCACTGTCGGCCCGCGGTTCGCCGCCGCCGCCATGCTCGCTGCCTGCGCAATGCTGTTCGCGTGCGCTGCCATCGCCGATGCGACGCGCTTTGGCGCCGACGCCGAGTACAGTCACGACAGCAATGTCAACCGCGCCGCGCTGGAAAAAGAAGAACTGTCCGACGATGCGGTCTCGCTGGAAGCCTATGCGGCGCGCGGTCTGGTGTTGTCGGCGCGCAGCGGCCTGGTGCTGCGTGCCGCGATGCGCGCCACCCAATTCGCCGATTTCCACGGGCTGAGCAATCTGGCCGCTTCAGGCCGCGCGGCGTATCGCATCCAGCCGTCGCCGGGATTCACCAACCCGTGGCTCGAATTGAGCGGACAAGTCGATGCGTTCCGATATCGCGACAGCGCCATCCGCGACGGCTACGCCGGCGCAATCGCGGCCAGCGTCGGCAAGTATTTCACCGACCGGATCCGCAGCGAGGCCGGCATCGGGCTGGACCGGCGCAGCGGCAGCGAGGGCGGCGTTTATGATTTGTCCAACCGAAAGATCTGGATGGCGCTCGACTACCGGCTCACCGCGAGGACGATCCTGTACGGCTCCGCAACCAGGATGGATGGCGAACAGGTGTTCACCTTGTTCAATACCGGCGCATGGTCTGGACTTTACGCTTACGGCAAGGCGCAGGCCGCGGATCCTGTCTTTGCAAGTGCTTTCGGCGGCGCGCCGACCGCCTACCGCGTCGATGCGCGGACCGATCGCTATGAACTTGGCATCAACATCGCCCTGCAGTCGAACAATGCGCTGGACCTGGGCTGGAGCCATTTCGATGCCCGCGCCGACCAGGGTGGCGGCAAGTACAGTGGCGACGCGTTGCGCATCGGCTATCTGCATCGATTCCGCTAAAACCCGCCGCCACGCCGGCGGCAACCGGCAGCCCGTTTCACACGTCTTCGCGCCACGTCCGCCCAGGCATGGTAAAAAGGCCGTCGGCAAGCGCCGGGCCCGTTCCAGATGACAGAGGGCAGGCAGGAGCCTGGTCGCCGCCAGGTGAAGCCCGGTAACGGCCGCGCGATTGACTCGCGCTGCCGAGCGCACCACACTTCCCGCACCCAACCGCCCCCGCCAGGAGATGTCATGCATCGCGCTACGCTTTTCTGCGCGGCCAGCCTCGCCCTGCTTTCAATGGAGTCATCGCTGACGCGATGACTCCCGTAATTGGTGACTGGTGATTGGCCCTCGAATTTCAGGCATTGCCAATTACCATTCACTAATCACCAATCACCGCATTCCATGAACTACCTCGCCCACCTCTACCTGTCCGATCCGAATGAGGATGCCTGGCTCGGCAGCCTGCTCGGTGATTTCGTCAAGGGGCCGCTGAGCGATCGCTATAACGCGGACATCACCCGCGCGATTGCGTTGCACCGGAAGATCGACAGCTACACCGACGCGCATCCCCTGGTGCTGCAGAGCAAGTCGCGCATCAGCGCAGGCCGGCGCCGTTACGCCGGCATCATGATCGACATGTTCTACGACCATTTCCTGGCGAAGTACTGGCGTGAATTCCACGACGAACCGCTCGGGCTGTTCACCGCCAGGATCTATTCGATGCTCGGCCGGCAACACGCGATACTACCGCCGCGGCTGCAGTCCATGGCCCCGCGCATGGCGCAATCGGACTGGCTCGCCTCCTATGCCGACATCGC
>JBDTRK010000201.1:0-4210 GCA_039931685.1 Betaproteobacteria bacterium
GGTTCTGAGCTCGCGATGATAGATCTGCGCATGTCGCGATTTTTCCTCCTCGCGCGATACGCCGGCCAATTCCCGGGCATCGTAACCGGCTTTGCGCACGATGCCGATCAGGGTGCGTACATCGGTCGTGCCGCGGGCATAGCGGATGCGCGCGTGCTCGGTGGCGAGGTTGACCGCAGCTTCGACGCCGGGCAGTTTCTGGAGCGCTTTTTCGATGCGTGACGCACAAGCGGCGCACGTCATGCCATCGATCGCCAGTTTTACATTCACAGGGGTGACGGGTTCCATGGCGCCACTCTAATACCGGTTGGGGGTACCGGTCAAGTACCGTGGGGGGGTATATACGGAATCCAGGCGGCAAACATGGCCTGCCGTGTCCCGGTCAAGTTTTCAGCACGAGCAGGTCCCTGTAGTGTTCCAGTGCTTCCGGATTGGCGAGTGCCTCGATGTTCCTGACCGGGTTGTCGTGGACCACGTTGCGTACGGCCAATTCGACGATCTTGCCGCTCTTGGTACGCGGAATATCGGCAACCTGTACAACCTTCGCCGGTACGTGGCGCGGCGTGGTGTTGGTGCGGATTTGGTCTTTGATCTTCTTTATCAGGGGGGCATCGAGCAGCAGGCTTTCGCGCAGGCGCACGAACAGCACGACGCGAACGTCGTTGTCCCAGTCCTGGCCGATCACCAGGCTTTCCACCACTTCGTCCAGTTGCTCGACCTGGCGATAGATCTCGGCCGTGCCGATGCGCACGCCGCCCGGATTGAGCGTTGCATCGGAGCGCCCGTAAATGATGCAGGTGCCGCGCGACGTGAGTTCCATGTAGTCGCCGTGGCACCAGATGCCGGGGAAGCGGTCGAAGTACGCCGCGCGATAGCGGGCGCCGTCCGCGTCGTTCCAGAAGCGGATTGGCATCGACGGGAAAGGTGACGCACAGACCAGTTCGCCTTTGCTGCCGACTACCGGCCTGCCATCGTCGTCGAGCACTTTTACGTCCAGACCGAGGCCGCGACACTGGATTTCGCCGCGATAGACCGGCAAGGTCGGATTGCCCAGCACGAAGCAGGAAACGATGTCCGTTCCGCCGGAAATGGACGACAGCAGCAGATCCTGCTTGATCGCGCGGTAGACATAGTCATAGCTCTCCGGAACCAGCGGAGAGCCTGTCGACGTCATCGTTTTCAACGAGGCCAGCGAATGGGTCTCGATCGGTTTGGCACCAGCTTTGTTCAGGGCGTCGATGTATTTCGCGGAGGTACCGAACACGTTCATGCCTTCCTCGTCGGCGAAATCGAACAGCACACGCGGACCCGGATAGAAAGGCGAACCGTCGTAGAGCAGCAACGTGGCGCCGCTGGCGAGCCCGGACGCGAGCCAGTTCCACATCATCCAGCCGCAAGTCGTGAAGTAGAACAGCCGGTCTCCGCGCTTCAGGTCGGTGTGCAGCTGATGTTCCTTCAGATGCTGCAACAGGGTGCCGCCAGCACCGTGCACAATGCACTTGGGCACGCCGGTGGTACCCGAGGAGTACATGATGTAGAGCGGATGGTTGAACGGCAGTGGCTTGAATGCGATGGCCTTGCCGCGGTAGCGGGCAACGAAATCGCCCAGGTGCACTGCGTTTGCGATCGAGGAAATGTCGGGCCGCTCTCGCATGTAGGAAACGATCACCGTGCGCTTGAGCGACGGCAGGTTCCTCGCTATGTCCACGATGCGCGGCAATGTATCGATCTGCTTGCCGTTGTAATGGTAGCCCTCGACGGCGAACAGGATCACCGGCTCGATCTGGCCGAAGCGGTCGAGCACGCCTTGTGCGCCAAAATCGGGCGAGCACGATGACCAGATTGCGCCGAGGCTGGCGGTGGCCAGCATGAAAATGATGGTCTCGGGCATGTTCGGCATGAAGGCGGCGATGCGGTCGCCTTGCCTGATACCGGCGGCGGACATCGCCTGCGCCGTGCGCGAGACGGCATCGTAGACTTCCGCGTAACTCATGCGACGACGGACCTTGTCCTCGCCCCAGAACACCATGGCTGTTTCGCCGTCTCGCCGGCGCAACAGATTCTCCGCGAAATTCAGCCTGGCGTCGGGAAACCATTGGGCGCCCGGCATCTTCTCGCCATCGACCAGCACGCGTTCGCCGCGCTCTTCGGCGATCACGCCGCAGAAGTCCCACACCGACGTCCAGAATTGTTCGGGCTGGCTCACCGACCACTCATACAACGCATTCGAATCGGCGACACCCGCCTGCCAGCGCTTGTTGACCAGCTTGATGAAGGCCGTGATGTTGGAGCGGGTAATGCGCTCCTTCGACGGTTGCCACAGTATGTCGGGGGATTTGGTCATAAATTAATCCTGCCCAGGAAAGTCAAAATCCAACACGGAGGCGCGCAGAACACCGAGATCACAGGCGCAATCAAACAGACGAGTTCAGAAACGAAGCGGTATCACTCTGGTCACCAACCGGAACAGGTGTCGTGTATTTCTGCCACATTCCTTCGTTTTCTCCGTGTGCTATGTGTCCTGTGTGCCTCTGTGTTGGGCCTAGATGGCTTTATTCAGGCCGCATCTGGGGAAACAAAATGACATCGCGGATGCTGGCGCTGTCGGTGAGCAGCATCACCAGGCGGTCGATGCCGATGCCTTCGCCCGCGGCCGGCGGCAAACCGTATTCCAGTGCGCGCACATAGTCGGCGTCGTAATACATGGCCTCCTCGTCGCCGGCTTCCTTGGCTTGCGCCTGTTGCTGGAAGCGCGCGGCCTGGTCCTCCGGGTCATTCAATTCCGAGAACCCGTTGGCCAGTTCGCGGCCGGTAATGAACAACTCGAAGCGGTCGGTCACCGCCGGATTGTGGTCGTTGCTGCGCGCCAGCGGGGAAACGTCGGTCGGATGGGCAACGATGAAGGTTGGCTGGATTAGTTTGTCTTCGGTCGTCTGCTCGAACAGCTTGAGTTGCAACAACCCCAGCCCGTCGGTGGGGAAGACCTCGACTTTGAAGTTCTCCAGGGCATTGCGCAGCGCCGCGACATTCGCAAGGTCCTGCGGCGCATAGCGCGGGTTGTACTTGGCAATGGCCTCGGCCATCGTAAGCCGGTCGAAAGGCTTGCCCAGGTCGATCGCTTCGCCCTGATAGGTCAGCGTCGTGCCGCCGGTGACTTTTTGCGCCAGGCCGCGCAATAGTTCCTCGGTGAGGTCCATCAGATAATGGTAATCCTGATACGCCTCGTAGAATTCGAGCATGGTGAACTCCGGGTTGTGCCGGGTCGACATGCCTTCGTTGCGGAAATTGCGGTTGATCTCGAACACCTTCTCGATGCCGCCGACCACCAGGCGCTTCAGGTAGAGCTCCGGGGCGATGCGCAGGTAGAGCTGCATGTCGAGTGCGTTGTGGTGGGTGACGAACGGCCTGGCGGCGGCCCCCCCGGGGATGGGCTGCATCATCGGTGTCTCGACCTCGAGATAGCCGCGCGCGACGAAGTATTCGCGGATGGCCTGGATGATGGCGGAGCGCGCCTTGAACACCCGCTGGGACTCGGGATTGGTGACCAGGTCGAGATAGCGTTGCCGGTATTTCTGTTCCTGGTCGGCGAGGCCGTGGAATTTCTCCGGCAGCGGTCGTAGCGATTTCGACAGCAGGCGCAGTCCGGTTACCTTGACCGACAACTCGCCGGTGCGGGTCTTGAACAGCGTACCCTCGGCGCCGAGGATGTCGCCCAAATCCCAGTGCTTGAAGGCGGCGTGCGCGTCTTCACTGGTCGCGTCGTTGGTTATGTAGAGCTGCATGCGACCGGACATGTCCTGCAGCGTGGCAAAACTGGCCTTGCCCATTACCCGCTTGAGCATCATGCGTCCGGCAACCCTGACCTTGATGTCCGCCGGCTCGAGCGCCTCGTTGGACTTGTCCCCGTGCTCGCGATGCAGGTCGGCGGCAAGATGGGTGCGGCGGAAGTCGTTCGGAAACGCATTGCCGAGGGTGCGCAGATCTCGAAGTTTCGCTCGCCTCTCGGTGATGATCTGGTTCTCGTCGGGCGGTTCTGTCGGAGGTTGTTTTGCGTTGTTGTCGGTCATGTTCTATACGCCTTGCTTCAGACTTGCTGAGATGAAGTCGTCGAGGTCACCGTCGAGCACGGACTGCGTGTCGCCCCGTTCGACGTTGGTGCGCAGATCCTTGATGCGCGACTGGTCGAGCACGTAGGAGCGGATCTGGTGCC
>JBDTRK010000202.1:0-4160 GCA_039931685.1 Betaproteobacteria bacterium
CACTGGGCAAGGAGGGTTACCTGATCAACGTGTCGCGCGGCTCGACCGTGGACGAACCGGCACTGGTCGATGCGCTGGTCAACGGACGCCTCGCCGGCGCCGGGCTCGATGTGTTCGTCGCGGAACCGAAGGTGCCCGAAGCGTTGTTCAAACTCGACAACGTGGTGCTGCAACCGCATGTCTCCAGCGGCACGCACTGGACGCGCGCGGCGATGGGGCAACTCGTGGTGGACAACCTGGCGGCCTACTTCGCAAACAAGCCGCTGCTGACGCAGGTGTGAAATGCCGTGACGGGGGAAAGGCAGGACTGAGTGCTGAGGACTGAGTAAAGGCAATAAAAGGTCGTCACACTGAACATGCAACGAGTGAATGTCCCGGCTTGCGCGGTTACACTTTATGCACTCAGCACTCAGCACTCAGCACTCAGCACCTCTACTGGAGACATCATGGCTGCCAATACCCCGGACTGGAAGGAAGAGGGCAGGTTGAAACCGCTGTCGTCGCGTTACGTGAAGATCGATGCGCTGCCGTGGCGGCCGACGAAGTTTCCCGGCATTGACATCAAACTGCTGCTCGAGGACAAGGAGACCGGGCTGACGACCAGCCTCACGCGCATGGCACCCGGCGCCGTGCTGCCGCTGCATGAGCACACACAGATCGAGCAGACCTATGTGCTGGAAGGCCGCCTGGTGGACGAAGAGGGCGAGGTGCGCGCCGGGGAATACGTGTGGCGGCCGGCCGGCAGCAGGCACGTGGCAAAGGCGCCCGAGGGCGCCTTGCTACTGGGGATGTTTCTGCAGCCGAACCGCTTCCTGTAAAAAACTAGAACTGGTAGAACGCGCTCAGCGACACCGCGCTGGTCTTGTCGAGTTCGTCGATGTTCATGCGTTCATATTCCGCGCGCAGGCCGACGCCGAACAAGGTGAACCACAGGCCGACGCCGTAGACCGGGGCGGTGCCGTCGTAGTCGTTACTCACGCCGGCAATGTCCTTGCGCAGGCGGTAGTTGATGCGGCCAACCCGGCCCATGAGATCGACCGGACCCAGTCCCACGCCGGCCAGCGCGGCATACTCGAAACCGTGGATGCGGTATTTGATGTCACCTGCGGCCGTCGAATCCGTCGCCTGGCCCGCTTCGCGGTAACCGATTTCGGCCGCAAGCTTCAGCAGCGGGATGGCATCCAGCTTGTAGCCGGCAAACAGCTTTCCACCGTTCGCAGTTTCATCGAAACCGACGCCGCCAGGATTGCCGGTGCTGTCCTGAATGTTGGTGCGCGAGATGCCGCCGCCGACGTAGATGCCGCTGTCGGCTAGGCCGGTCAGGGCGGACAGCGACAGGACGGCGGCCACTGCCGCCAGGGAAACGAGCTTCGAATGCGTCATTGCAATCTCCTTGTGCCGGATGGGTGCAGCTTCGGACCTGCGCGCCCAATCCCGCAGAGGAGAGGGTCACACGCCTCTGCATAGACTGTCGGCGCTGCGCACAGTTCCGCGCTCACCCGATGCGCATCGCGGCATTCAGCCGCGGCCGCCGCTCAGTCTGGTGTTGAGCACCTCGAAGGCCTTGCCGAAGGTGTCGTCGCCGACCGCCTTCACCACGCCGGCTTCGTCGCCGTTGGTGACGTCGAACTCCGCAGTCCAGATGCCGACGGTCTTGTTGCCGACAGTGACCGGATACAGCGTCAACTGCGCCACGTAGTTTTCGACCGGCAGCGGCGCGGTGAGGATGCAGTAGCGGAAACTGTATTCGACGTCCGATAATTCGAGCAGGCGTTCGCGGATGGTGCCGCCACCGCCGGCGATGTCGAAATTGCGCACGCAGCCGATGCGGTCGCTGGGCAAGCCGCCTTCGATGTGGCTGCGCGAAAATTTCGGATGCCATTCGGGCAGGTTGTTGAAGTCGCGCACGCTGGCCCAGACTTTTTCCACCGGTGCGTCGATTACGGCACTGACGAATACCTTGGTCATGTTGTTCTCCTCAGCGCGCCAGCAGTTTGCCGATAGCGGCAAAGCCGGCGACGAATACGTTGTCGCCGATGTCGTCTGCCGTGACTTGCGGTGGTCCCGACGTGACGTCAAACACCGCCCACCACTCGGCGAAGGTTGTGCCGCCCATGGTGATCGGCGTGAAGCGCATGCCCGCCATGTAGTTCGCGACTGGCATCGGCGATACCAGGATGTTGTAGGTCAGCGAGCGCGTGTCATCGGCCAGCGACAGCAGTTTTTCGCGCAACAGTCCGCCGTCGCTGCGCCGCGTGAAGCGCCGCACACATCCCACGCGATCCGCCGGCACGCCGCCCTCAATTTCGCTGCTGGCGATGGCCGGATGCCATTTCGGCAGGCCGTTGAAGTCGCGCGCCAGCTTCCACACCTTGTCCGCCGATGCGTCGATGATCGCACTGCGATAGACCTTGATCATTTTTTCTCTCCTCTCTGGATACTAGGACCTAAACAAGCACTCACCGCAGATACCCTCGCAAAGCGTGGAGTACCCTTTTAGGACGCGGAGGACGCGGAGGAAAGGCAAGCAAGAGAAGCTATTGGCACGAGGGGGTCGCTGGCCCTTGATTGCCATGGCTGCATCCGTCGAACTGGATTCGCCAACACTTGCGTTGATCCTTCCCTAACTTTCCTTTCCTCGTTCTTGTTTTTCCTCCGCGTCCTCTGCGTCCTAAAAGGGTACTCCACGCTGCGCGAGGGTATCTGCGGTGAGTGCTGATCTTGCATTCAGAACTTGATGTTCTTGAACTTGCGGGTCTGTTCCGTCAAGGCGACTTCGGTCGGCAGGCGTTCCATGCTGCTGGCCCCGTAGAAGCCGTGGCAGACCTTTGCATGCTGGAGGATGTAACTGGCATCGGCGGGCTGCGCGATGGGACCGCCGTGGCAAAGCACGATCACGTCCTTGCGCACCTTCATGGCCGCTGCGGCGATGGTGTCGATTTCCTTGACGCAGGTATCGAGCGTCTTCGCGCTGGAGGCGCCGATGCTGCCGCCGACGGTGACCCCCATGTGCGCGACGATGATGTCCGCGCCGGCGGCGGTCATCGCGCCGGCTTCATCGGCATTGAACACATAAGGCGTGGTCAGCAGGTCGAGCGCGTGCGCCTCGCGGATCATGTCGACTTCGAGCCCGTAGCCCATGCCGGTCTCCTCGAAGCTGGCGCGCATGATGCCGTCGAACAGGCCGATGGTCGGGAAATTTTGCACACCGGAAAAACCCATGTGCTTCAATTCCGCCAGGAACTGCGGCATCAGCACGAAGGGATCGGTGCCGTTCACGCCGGCGAGCACCGGCGTGTGTTTCACCACCGGCAAAACCTCGACCGCCATTTCCCTGACGATTTCGTTGGCGTTGCCATAGGCGAGCAGGCCGGCGGCCGAGCCGCGGCCGGCCATGCGGTAGCGGCCGGAGTTGTAGATGATGATGAGGTCGATGCCGCCGGCTTCCTCGCATTTCGCGGACAGCCCGGTGCCGGCGCCGCCGCCGACGATCGGCACGCGCCTGGCCACCATGTCGCGGAATTTCCCGAGTATCTGTTTTCTGTCGATTGCCGGCATCGTTTCGCTTTCCTTTTCTATTGGATGATTTCCCGGAAGCTGCGCACCAGCGCTGCAGAGAATTCCGGATCGTTGATGTGAAGGGGCAGTCGCACCAGGCGACGTGATGCCGTCTGTTGCAGCGATTCTTCGAGCGCGCCAAACAGCGCCGCGTCGGCCTGAGGGTCGTGGAAGGCCTGGCCAGGGGCATCCAGCGCCGAGACGCCTTTCTCGGGGATGAGCAGGCGCACCGGGCCGGCGCAGGCGTTGAGTTTGTCGGCTATCCAGCGACCGATCTGCCGGCATTCTTCCGCCGTCGTGCGCATCAGCGTGACGTTGGGGTTGTGCCGGTAGAGCTTGCGGCTGCGAAACTGCTCCGGCACGGTTTCCATGGTCCAGAAGTTCACCATGTCCAGCGCGCCCACGGAGCCGACGTAGGGAATGCGGCTGCGCGCGATCGCGCCCAGCCGGTCCGGTCCGGCCGAGAGCACGCCGCCGACCAGGTGGTCGCACACCTCGGTGGTGGTGACGTCGATGACGCCGACCAGCATGCCACTGTCGACGAGCTTCTCCATCGACTGGCCGCCGCTGCCGGTGGCGTGGAATACGAGGCAATCGAAATC
>JBDTRK010000203.1:0-4082 GCA_039931685.1 Betaproteobacteria bacterium
ACCATTCACCTCGTCTACACGTTCCACGGTCCGAAACTCACGCCGCGCGACCCTGCCTTGCAGGCGCGCATGGCCGAAGCGCATCCGGTCCTCACGCAGCAGACCACCATGTGGAAAGCCTGGGTGGGCTTTAATGCGAGTCACAGCCTGGGGGCGATGATGTTCGGCCTGGTGTATGGCTATCTCGCCCTGGCGCACGCTGAAGTGCTGTTTCGCTCGGTGTTCCTGCAGTCCGTGGGACTGGCGATGCTGGGCAGCTTCGCGATTCTCGGCAAGCGCTACTGGTTCAGTATCCCGTTCAGGGGAATCTGCCTGTCGCTGGCCTGCTATCTCGCCAGCCTGGTGATTGCGCACGCGTAGGGGAAAGCCGCCCTACCCGTTGCGGCCGGCGATCGCGCGGCTGGCCGACTTGCAAACCGCACCCGCCTCGTCGCGGCTCACCACCGTCACATCGAGGTCGCGCAGCAATCCGTCCTTGAGTCCGTAGATCCAGCCGTGCACGGACAGTTGCTGTCCACGGTCCCAGGCGTCACGGACGATGGTGGTCTGACAGACATTGGCCACCTGCTCGACGACGTTGAATTCGCACAGGCGATCGACTCGCGCATCGGACAGGCCGATCGCCTCCAGCGCTGCGGCATGTTTGTCGCGCACGTCGTGAACGTGGTGCAACCAGTTGTCGGCCAGCCCGATACGGTCGCCGAACAGCGCCGCGCGCACGCCGCCGCAACCGTAGTGCCCGACCACCATGATGTGCTCCACCTTGAGCACATCGACGGCGAACTGGATCACCGACAGGCAGTTCAAATCTGTGTGGACGACGACGTTGGCGATATTGCGATGGACAAACACCTCGCCCGGCATCAGCCCGACGATTTCGTTGGCCGGCACGCGGCTGTCGGAGCAGCCGATCCAGAGAAATTTCGGATTCTGCTGCGCCGCGAGCCTGTCGAAAAATCCCGGATTGTCACGAAGGATCTTTTCGGCCCATGCACGATTGTTGTCGAACAACTGTCCCAGGGTCCTCATGACCTATAACCGCGCTTTCAGCCGATGTAACAGCTGCTTCGCCGATTCCATGTCCGCGAGTTCCAGCCGGAGCTGGCTTTCGTGCGCCTGCAGGGCGCGCTCCAGCTCGTTGCATTCCTGGGTCAGCCGGCGGACATCCTCGGCATCATGCGCTTGCTCGGTGCGCCAGGAGAGCTCGTCGATGCGGTTGCGCAAGTGATTGATGGGTGTCATGTCAGCGGCGAATCAATATCGCGCACTTCCCGGCGTGCGCGGAAACGGAATCACATCGCGCACATTCGACAATCCCGTGAGGTACGACACCGTGCGCTCAAAACCCAGCCCGAAGCCTGCATGCGGCACCGTGCCGTAGCGGCGCAGATCGCGATACCAGCCGTAGTGCGCCGGATCGAGCCCACATTCGATCATGCGCCGGTCCAGCACCTCCAGGCGCTCTTCGCGCTGCGAGCCGCCGATGATCTCACCGATGCCCGGCGCCAGCACGTCCATCGCCGCCACCGTCCGGCCGTCGTCGGCGAGGCGCATGTAAAACGCCTTGATCTCTTTCGGATAATTCATCAGCACGGTCGGGCCGCCGACGTGCTTTTCGGCGATGTAGCGTTCGTGCTCGGACTGCAGGTCGATGCCCCACTTCACCGGAAACTCGAATTTTTCCTTCGCGCTTTCCAGCACCTTGATGGCGTCGGTGTAGTCCATGCGCACGAACTCGGACTTGACGATGTGTTCCAGCTTGGCGATGAGGCCCTTCTCGATGCGCTCCTCGAAAAAAGCGATGTCGTCGGTCCGCTCGGCGAGCACCGTGGTGATGATGAACTTCAGCATCGCTTCCGCCAGCGTGGCGTTGTCGCCCAGGTCGGCAAAGGCGATTTCCGGCTCGATCATCCAGAATTCGGCCAGGTGGCGCGAGGTGTTGGAGTTTTCGGCGCGGAATGTCGGGCCGAACGTGTAGACCTTCGACAGCGCCATGCAATAGGTCTCGACATTGAGCTGGCCGGAGACCGTCAGGAAGGCCTCGCGGCCAAAGAAATCCTGCGAGAAATCTATCTTGCCGTCGGCCGTTTTCGGCAGGTTCATCATGTCCAGCGTCGAGACGCGGAACAGCTCGCCCGCGCCCTCGGCATCGGAGGCGGTGATGATCGGCGTGTTCACCCACAGGAATCCCTGTTCGTCGAAAAAGCGGTGAATGGCCGAGGCGATGGTGTGCCGCACCCGGGTGGCGGCGCCGATGACGTTGGTGCGCGGGCGCAGATGCGCGACCTCGCGCAGGAACTCCATGGTGTGCGCCTTGGGGGTGATCGGATAGGTGTCCGGATCATCGACCCAGCCGACCACCTTGATGGCAGTCGCCTGCATTTCAAACGGCTGGCCCTTCGCCGGCGAGGGCACGATGGTGCCGGTCGCTTCGACCGCGCAGCCGGCGGTGAGCTTTTGTACTTCGTCGGCGTAATTCGCCAGCGAATTCGGCGCCACCACCTGCACCGGATGAAAGCATGAGCCGTCGGAGACGTTGACAAAGGAAATGCCGGCCTTGGAATCGCGGCGGGTCTTCACCCAGCCTTTGATCGTCACCGGCGCATGGGAGAGGCCCAGCGACGCCTTGCCGGAAAGAATATCGAGACAACTGAAGGAAACCATGTTGGCGCCTTGCGGGAAATCGTAGGAAAGACGGTAATTTTACCGGTTTTGCCTGTGCGCCCCGGCAGTCGGCGCGCGTGATCTGCACAGAGCACCGGCCGGAACTCGCCAGTTGACGCGCCTTTCCAACGCCTGCCCGCCAGGACCCGCATCCAGGCTGGCCCGCAGGCCTGCCAGTTACAATGGCCGATGCAAACCAGCACGACGCCCTACCAGAACCTGACGCCGGACGTGATCCTCGACGCGGTGGAAAGCACCGGCTACCTCGCGGACGGCCGCATGCTGGCGCTCAACAGCTACGAGAACCGCGTCTACCAGATCGGCATCGAGGAATCGACGCCGGTCATCGCCAAGTTCTACCGGCCCGGCCGCTGGAGCGATGCGCAGATCCTCGAGGAACATGCTTTCACCCAGGAACTGGCCGAGCGCGAAATCCCGGTGATTGCGCCGCTCGTCATCGGCGGCAAGTCGCTGCACGAATTCGCCGGCTACCGCTTCAGCCTGAGCCCGCGCCGGGGCGGGCGCGCACCGGAACTCGACAACCCCGATGTGCTGGAGTGGCTGGGGCGCTTTCTTGGCCGCATCCACGCCGTCGGCGCGACCCAAGCGTTCCGGCACCGGCCGGCAATCGATCCCGACAGCTTCGGCACGGTACCGCGCGACTGGCTCATGCAAAGCGGGTTCATTCCGATTGACTTGCGCGGCGTATGGTCGAGCGTGGCCGACCAGGCGCTGGACGGGGTGCGGGCGTGCTACCAGCGCGCCGGCGACAGCGCCGCCATCCGCCTGCACGGTGACTGCCATGCCGGCAACGTGCTGTACACCGACGACGGTCCGCACTTCGTCGATTTCGACGATTGCCGTACGGGACCGGCCATGCAGGACTTGTGGATGTTGCTGTCCGGCACGCGCGAGGAGATGACCCGGCAATTACGCGACGCTCTTGAAGGCTATGCGGACTTCGCCGACTTCGACCGGCGGCAATTGCATCTGCTGGAGGCGCTGCGCACGCTGCGCCTGATCCACTACTCGGCCTGGCTGGCGCGCCGCTGGGACGACCCGGCGTTTCCGATGGCCTTCCCGTGGTTCAACACGCAGCGTTACTGGCAGGACCGGATACTGGAATTGCGCGAACAGGTGTCAGCGATGGAAGAGGGACCGCTTCATTTGTAAGTGCTTTTTTTGACACGGATTTCACGGATAACGGCGGATTTAAAGCGGGCAACTTCAATCAGATTCTGTCCGTGTAAACCGTGTCGAAAATCCTACACCCGCCAACTGCGCGCTGAGTAGGGTGCGCATCGCGCACCCATGCCAATGGGTGGACGACAGCGGTGCGCATTGCGCACCCTACATGGTCTCGATGAACCTCGGGCTCATCAGCGCCGCTTCGGAGCGATCGTGCGGCTGCTTGTGCG
>JBDTRK010000204.1:0-4062 GCA_039931685.1 Betaproteobacteria bacterium
GGAGCGGATCTGGTGCCCCCAGCCGATGTCGGTCTTGGAGTCTTCCATCGCCTGTTTCTCTTCGTTGCGCTTGCGCATTTCCAGTTCGTACAGCCGCGCCTTGAGCATGGACATCGCTTCCGCGCGATTGCGGTGCTGGGAGCGGTCGCTCTGGCATTGCACGACGATGCCGGTCGGATTGTGCGTGATGCGGATCGCCGAGTCGGTCTTGTTGATGTGCTGGCCGCCGGCGCCGCTGGCACGGAAGGTATCCACGCGCAGGTCCGCCGGGTTGATGGCGATTTCAATGGTGTCGTCCACCTCGGGATAGACGAACACGCTGGCGAAGGAGGTATGGCGCCGGGCATTGGAATCGAACGGTGATTTGCGCACCAGGCGATGCACCCCGCTTTCGGTGCGCAACGTGCCGAAAGCGTATTCCCCGGAGACTTTCAGTGCCGCACTCTTGATCCCGGCGACATCGCCCGGCGATTCCTCGAGCAGCTCGACCGTGAACCCGCGCCGGTCGCAGAATTTCAGGTACATGCGTTCGAGCATCGACGCCCAGTCCTGTGCCTCGGTGCCGCCGGAGCCGGACTGGATGTCGAGGAAACAGTTGTTCGGGTCCATTGGATTGGAAAACATGCGGCGGAATTCCATGCCGGCCACGGTTTTTTCCATCTCGGCGATATCATCGCCCACGGCATGAACGGTGGAATCGTCGTTCTCGGCCCTGGCCATGGCGAACAGGTCGCGCGCGTCGCGCAGTCCCTGGTCGAGTTTTTCCAGCGTGCCGACCACGGATTCCAGTTGTTTGCGTTCACGACCCAGGTCCTGGGCGCGTTTGGCGTCGCTCCAGATTGCCGGGTCCTCTGCGAGCTGGATGACTTCGGTCAGGCGGTTGCGCTTGACTTCGAAGTCAAAGATACCTCCGCAGTTCTTTGGTGCGTAAATCGAGGTCGTCGAGCTGGTTGGCAAGGGCGTTGAGATGTTCCGCTTCCATGTGGATTCCGATTCCGTAAGATTTGCACGCTGCAAAGGCGCGCATTTTAACTGATGTCGCCTAATAAGCCGTCGCTTTGCTGAGCACGAGTGCGAGCACCAGCCCGACCGTTACCGCCATCATGGTTCCCGCGCAGCGGCGGAACAATGCCCGGCCACCCACGACCAGGACCAGGCCCAGCTTGAAGAGAGTGTTGGCGATGATCGCAAGGACGATGGCCATCGCGACCTGTCCGCTTGCCAGGCTGCCCAGATTGAACAGGCGCAAGTTGGATAGCGTAATGGCATCGACGTCGGTGAGCCCGGAGACCAGTGCGACTGCATAAAGCCCGGCGGACCCGGCAATGTCGGACAACCAGGCCGTAAGCAACAGCACGACGGCGTAGACCGCGCCGAAAACCAGGGCGGTGCGCATTTCAGTCGGATTCTTGATGTCGGGCATCGGGCTGCTGTTTGCCGCGGGCCGCGCGCGCACGCCCAGAAAGGTAAGTCCAACGATGCCGGGCACCAGTCCGAATCCGAACAGCGGTAGCAGTGTCCCCAATAACTGGGGTGCCATGAAAGCCGAGAGTATGGCCAGACGTACCAGCAGCACCAGGCTGGCCAGCAGGATCACCATGGTCGCCGTCGCAGCAGACTCCGGATGGTCGCGTCCGTGGCGTGCATAGACCAGCGTCGTCGCCGTGCTTGAAACCAGTCCGCCGAAAATGCCCAGCAAAGGCACGCCATAGCGTTGCCCGATCAGCCGGAACGCGACATAGCCCGCCAGGCTGATACCGGAAATCAGGACAACGATGATCCACACCTGATGCGGATTGAGCGCGCCGTAGGGTCCGTAGTTCTGGTCGGGAAGAATCGGCAGGATGACGAACATCAAGACGCCAAACTGCAGGATGGAGATCAGGTCCCGACGTTCCAGCCGAGTCGTGATGCCGCGCAGTTCCGCCTTGAAATAGAGCAGTGCGGTGGTGCCGATCGCCAGCATCACGGCCATGGTGGCGTAGTCGAACCAGACCATGGCCGCGAGGGCGTAGCACACCATGATGGCGGCGACGGTGGTGGTCCAGGGCTCGGTCTGCGAGCGGTCCGTCGCATAGGCGGTGATGATTGTGGCCGCCACGATCAGCATGCCGGCGCCGAGCACGGCGGGCGAACCGGTGCGCTCGCTCAGCAGGGCGCTCAGCGTTCCGAACAAGGCGACCAGGGCGAAGGTTCGCAAGCCGGCCTTGGCCCCGGCATGGCGCTCTCGCTCCAGGCCTATCAGCAGGCCGATCGCCAGGCTGGTGAGAAATGCCGGCAAATGGCGCAGTTGGGTGCCTTCGAGCCAGTTCCAGTCCATCGTTCAATCCTCAGGCGGGGGATGCCAGTGTTGCACGAGCAGTTGCAGCGATCGCGTGGCGTTGTATTCGTTGACCTGTACACGGTAAACCGCGCGGATACGCGGCGGAAGGGGATCGTTATGCCCGAACAGGATGCCGTCGAAGCTGCGTGTCGAGCCCGGCGCGCGCAGCTTCAGCTTCAGGTGCTTGCCGCCGACCACGCGTTGATCGGCTATGTCGTATTCATCGCAAAAGGCGGGTGCCAGGAAACCTTGTCCCCAGACGCCGGTTTCCAGGGCTTCGGCAAGAGGCATGTCGAGTTGCGCGGCGGGCAAGTGGCCGTCGGTTTCGATCTGGCGTTCCAGTTCGGCGGGACCGACCAGGTCGCGCACGACCGTCTCGAAAGCCGCCGCAAACGCGCCGACGTCTGCGACCCGTATGGTCAGTCCGGCCGCCGCCGCATGCCCGCCGAAACGCAGGATCAGGCCGGGATGGCGCTTGGTCACCAGATCGAGCGCGTCACGCAAATGCAATCCGGGAATGGAACGCCCTGAACCCTTGGCTTCGCCGCCTTCGGCCGGCGCAAACGCAATGGCGGGGTGGTGAAAGCGTTCGCGCAGCCGGGCCGCGAGGATGCCGATTACGCCCTGATGCCAGGACGGGTCGTACAGGCTCAGGCTGTAGGCGTCGGCGACATCGATGCTGTCGGTCAGCGCCAGCGCCGTCTCCTGCATGCCGGCTTCGATATCGCGGCGCTCGCGATTGAGCGCATCGAGTTGCTTCGCCAGGTCCGCAGCACGCAGTGGATCGCGCGTCAACAGGCATTCGATGCCCACCGACATGTCGGTCAGACGCCCGGCCGCGTTGAGCCGCGGTCCGACCACGAAACCCAGATCGTAGGTGGAACCGCGCGACGGGTCGCGTCCGGCAACGCGGAATAATGCCTCGATACCGGCGCGGCCGCGGCCGGCGCGGATGCGGCGCAGTCCCTGATCGACCAGGATGCGATTGTTGTCGTCGAGGCGCACGACGTCGGCGACGGTGCCAAGGGCGACCAGGTCGAGCAGCTCGGCGAGGTTGGGCTCCTTGCGCTCGCCGAACCAGTCGCGGCTGCGCAATTCGGCGCGCAGCGCCACGAGTACGTAGAACATGACGCCGACCCCGGCCAGATGCTTGCTTGGAAAACTGCAGCCGTGCTGATTGGGGTTGACGATGCAGGCGGCGGCTGGCAGCTGCGCGCCGGGAAGGTGATGGTCGGTGATCAGGACCTGCATGCCCAGGCGTGACGCTTCTTCGACGCCGTCCACGCTGGCGATGCCGTTGTCCACGGTGATCAGGAAATCCGGTTTGCGCGCGGCGGCCAATTGCACGATTTCCGGCGTCAGGCCGTAGCCGTACTCGAAGCGGTTCGGCACCAGATATTCGACGTTCGCACCGAATCCCTGTAAGCCGAGCATGCCCACCACGCAGGCGGTGGCACCATCGGCATCGTAGTCGGCGACGATCAGCAGGCGTTTCCCTTGTGCGATCGCGTCGGCCAGCAGGCTTGCCATGGCGGCGCAATTGCGCAGCGAATCGAACGGCAGCAGTCCGGTCAACGACGTGTCCAGTTGAGATATATCGAGTACACCGCGCGCGGCGTACACTTTTGCGAGTACCGGGTGTATGCCGCCGGCGCGCAGGCTTTCGAACGCGGCGGCGGGAACCGGACGCTCGAGAATGCGGGGCGCAGTCGTCATGGGCCGGGCATTGGCACTTCGAG
>JBDTRK010000205.1:0-3958 GCA_039931685.1 Betaproteobacteria bacterium
TTCGGCGCCCAGAGCGAGGTCGCCGCCAAGGAGTTGCGCGAAGGCGTGCGTGGCGCAGTGCGCGCCCTGGTGGATGCCGGCATCGGTGAAGCGGCGCTCTACGTTGCCGACCTGGCCGTCAAAAATCGCGACGAGAAATGGGTAACCATGCAGGCGGCAACGGCTTGCCTCGAAAACACCTACCGGTTCGATCGCCTGAAGAGCGAGCCGGCCGCCGCAAGCAGAACCCTGAGGCATATCGTTTTCGGACTGCTGCGCGAATCCAAAGGCGCCGCGGCGGCGCTGGAACGCGGAATCGCAATCGGCAAAGGGGTCAACTTCGCACGCGACCTCGGCAACCTGCCGCCCAACATCTGCACGCCGGCTTATCTCGCTGAACAGGCGCGTGCTCTGGGCAAGTCCCGCAAGCTCAAAGTCACGGTGCTTGAGCGCAAGGACATGGTAAAGCTGGGCATGGGATCGCTGTTATCCGTGGCCGACGGCAGCCGCCAGCCGCCCAAGCTCATTACCATCGAGTATCACGGCGGACCGAAAAAGCAAAAACCCGTGGTCCTGGTCGGCAAAGGCGTGACGTTCGATACCGGCGGCATCTCTCTGAAGCCGTCCGCCGAGATGGACGAGATGAAGTACGACATGTCGGGTGCGGGCAGCGTGCTGGGCACCATGAGTGCAATCACCGCGATGAAGCTGCCGCTGAATGTGGTCGGCGTCATTCCCGCCACTGAAAACATGCCCGGCGGCAATGCAACCCGACCCGGCGACATCGTCACCAGCATGTCCGGCCAGACTATCGAAATCCTGAACACCGACGCCGAAGGACGGCTGATCCTGTGCGATGCGCTAACCTATTCGGAGCGCTTCGACCCCGCTGCGGTTGTCGATATTGCGACGCTGACCGGCGCCTGCGTCATCGCGCTGGGCCACGTGGCTTCTGGCTTGTTCAGCAACGACGAGAATCTTGCCGACGAACTGGTCGCGGCGGGAAAGACATCGTGGGATCGCGTGTGGCCCATGCCGGTCTGGGAAGATTATCAGGAGCAACTGAAGAGTAATTTCGCTGACATGGCGAACATCGGCGGCCGTCCCGGAGGCAGCATTACCGCCGCATGCTTCCTCGCGCGCTTTGCCAAAACATTCAAGTGGGCGCATCTGGATATCGCCGGCACCGCGTGGAAATCCGGGCGCGACAAGGGTTCGACCGGGCGCCCGGTGCCGCTGCTCACGCAGTTCCTGATGACCCGCGCCGGCTGGTAAGCCAGGTCAAGCCTCATTCTCGGAACTATAAGGCATAGCGCATTCACCGCGGAGGACGCAAAGGACGCGGAGGAAAACCAGAAACGAGGAAAACGTGTGGGAGTTGCAAACACTGCCAATGTGACTCCGATTACAGGTTTCCACTCTAAAATTCTTCTTTGCTTTTGCCTTTCCTCCGCGTCCTCTGCGTCCTCCGCGGTGAATGCGTTTTGATTGAGTCGCCTAAAGGTGCTAGATATAAATGACGGAGGTTTTTTTCTACACGCATGCCGACAACAAGCTGCAGACTGCCTGCACGCTGACCGCCAAGGCGCTGGCGCGCGACATGCGAGTCTTGCTGCTTACACCTGACGCCGCCGTAACGGAGCGCCTGAGCAAGCTGCTCTGGAGCGTGCCCGCAACCGGATTCGTGCCCCATTGCCGCAGCGCCGACCAGCTTGCGTCGGTTACTCCGGTCATCGTGGATCATGAAGCACAACCGCTGCCGCACGATCAGGTTCTGGTAAATCTATGCGATCAGACGCCGGCTTTTTTCAGCCGTTTTCAGCGATTGGTGGAGATCGTCGGAAACGAAGACACTGATCGGGAGGCCGCGCGCATGCGCTTTCGCTTTTATCGCGACCGGGGTTACCAGATCCGCACACATCAACTCGGAGCGCCGGCGCCGTAATGGCCGAGGACGACGCCCGCCGGACCGAACCGCGCGCCGATACGGACTTGCAGGATGATGTTCTTGGCAAGATCGACCAGTTACTCAACCGGCACCGACCCAAAGCCCCCATCAACGAGTCGATCCCGCTGCTGACGGATGCGCCGCAGGACGAAACATTGCTGGACGACGGCATCCCGGTCCTGACCGATATCGTGACCGGCCCCGGCCAGCCCTCCGGCGACGCGCCCGCGACTTCGCGCTCCAGCACGATCAGCAGTACGCAGATCATCCGGCGCCTGGGCGTGGCCCTTGACGCCGAGCACAGCAGATTGCTGACGCAAATCGGCGACGACCCCTTGCAGTTGCAATTGCTCGAGCGGCTGGTGACCGAACTCAGGCGCGCGCTGCCCGCCGCAGTGCGCGCGGCAATTACGAATAAAGCACCCGATCCCGCGCAGTCCGGCGACGACGGTCGGCTATAATTTCCCGCCTGAATTTTCCCGCTGAATAATATGGAACTTGCAAAAACCTTCGAGCCGAACGACATCGAGCAGCGCTGGTATCCGGTCTGGGAATCGCGCGGCTATTTCGAAGTTCGCGACAGCGACAAAGGGCCGGCGTACTGCATCCAGCTGCCGCCGCCAAATGTCACCGGCACCTTGCACATGGGGCATGCCTTCCAGCAAACCCTGATGGACGCGCTGGTCCGCTACCATCGCATGAGAGGATTTGCGACCAACTGGGTCATCGGCACCGATCATGCCGGCATTGCCACGCAGATCGTCGTCGAGCGGCAACTCGAACTCGAAGGCAAAACCCGGCATGACCTGGGCCGCGAGAAATTCGTCGAGCGCGTATGGGAATGGAAACAGGAATCAGGGTCGACCATTACCCGTCAGATGCGCCGCCTTGGCGCGTCGGGCAACTGGTCGTTTGCCGACAGCGACGGCCAGAACAGCGGCTACTTCACGATGGACGAGAAGATGTCGCGCGCGGTCGTCGAAGTATTCGTTCGCATGTACGAGCAAGGCCTGATCTACCGCGGCAAACGCCTGGTCAACTGGGATCCGGTGTTGGGCACCGCAGTGTCCGACCTCGAAGTGGACAGCGAGGAAGAAGACGGCCGCATCTGGGAAATCCGCTATCCCTTCGCTGACGGCGATGGCAGTTTGGTGGTGGCCACCACACGTCCCGAAACCATGCTCGGGGACGTCGCTATCGCGGTACATCCCGGCGACGAACGTTACAAGGCGCTGGTCGGCAAGCAGGTTCAGCTACCGCTTGCAGGACGCACGATACCCATCATTGCCGACGACTATGTGGATCCCGAGTTCGGCACCGGTTGCGTGAAAATCACGCCGGCACATGATTTCAATGACTATGCCGTCGGCAACCGCCACGGCCTGCCGCTAATCAGCATCCTGACGTTGGACGCCCGCATCAACGATGCGGCGCCGGCCGCCTATCGCGGGCTCGAGCGATTCGAAGCGCGCAAGCGCGTGCTCGCCGACTTGCGTAGCCAGGATCTGGTCGTCTCGGAAAAACCGCACAAGCTCAAGGTGCCGCGTTCCGGCCGCACCGGCGTGATCGTCGAGCCGATGCTCACCGACCAGTGGTTCGTCAAGATGGAAGGCCTGGCAAAGAATGGCCTGAAGGCGGTGGCCGGCGGCGACGTCAAGTTCTTCCCGGAGCACTGGACGACCACCTACAACCACTGGCTGGAAAATATCCAGGACTGGTGCATTTCCCGGCAACTCTGGTGGGGCCACCAGATTCCGGCCTGGTATGACGATGCCGGCAACATCTACGTCGGCCGCAGCGAGGAAGAAGCAACGCGAAGTGCCGCTGCACAAGGCTATACCGGCGCACTGAAGCGCGATGAAGACGTCCTCGACACCTGGTTTTCCTCGGCACTGGTGCCGTTCACGTCGCTCGGCTGGCCGCAACAGACCAGCGACCTGAAAATGTTCCTGCCGTCGTCGGTCCTGGTAACCGGCTTCGACATCATTTTCTTCTGGGTCGCGCGCATGATCATGATGACCCTGCACTTCA
>JBDTRK010000206.1:0-3881 GCA_039931685.1 Betaproteobacteria bacterium
CCGTGAATGCCGTGAATGCCGTGAATGCCGTGAATGCCGTGAATGCCGTGAATGCCGTGAATGCGCGCTATTATCTTATCTGCAAACATGCGACAACGCGGAATCGGAAACATGAAACAACTCCTTGTCCTGCTGACCGGACTTTTTTCAGTTCTTCTTGCCAGCGAGGTTTCCATGGCCGCCTGCCCCGACCTGCTCAACCACCAGATGAAGGATCTCGAAGGCAAGCCGCTCGACCTGTGCGCGTTTTCCGGCAAGGTCGTGCTCGCGGTGAACACCGCCAGCTTTTGCGGCAACACGCCGCAGTACAAGGGCCTGGAAGCGCTCTACCAGAAGTACGCGGAAAAGGGCCTGGTGGTGGTCGGCTTCCCGGCCAACGATTTCGGCGCGCAGGAGCCGGGCAGCAGCAAGGAGATCAAGGATTTTTGCGAGCTGACCTACGGCGTGAAATTCCCGATGGCGGAGAAAACCAGCGTCGTGCCGGGCAAGGCCAATGCGCTGTTCGCGCAACTGACGAAAATGACCGGCGACGCGCCCGAGTGGAATTTCCACAAATACCTGGTCGCGCGCGACGGCAAGCGCGCCTTCAGCTATTCCGCGCGCACCCAGCCGCAGAGCGGCGAGATCGTCAAACAGATCGAAGCGCTGCTGGCGGAAAAACCGTAAGCCAGGCACCTCACCGCAGCGGCGCCGGAGTGTTTACAATCGATCCATCCATACGCCGCCAGGGGACCATGATGAGCCGCTTCGCCAAGTTGATCCGGGGATTTGCCGTGACAGCATTGCTGTCTCTGACGGCCAGCGGCCCGGCGCTTGCCGCGACATTCGTCTACGTCTCGAATGCCGAAGACGGCGACATCAGCACCTATGCGATGCAGCCGGACGGCACCCTGCGGGCGGGCGCGCGCGTACCGGCAGCGAAGCTGGTCATGCCGATGGCGACCAGTCCGGACAAACGCTTTTTGTACGCGGCCTCCCGCTCCAAGCCGTACGCTGTGCATGCCTACACGATCGATCGCAGCAGCGGGGCATTGACGCCACTGCCCACCTCGCCGCTGGCGGACAGCATGCCCTTCATCTCGCTCGACAGGACCGGGCGATTCCTGTTCGGCGCCTCTTACGGGGGGCACGTGGTCAGCGTCAATGTGGTCGGCGCCGACGGCCGCGTCGCCGACGCGCCGCTGCAGGTGATCCCGGTAGGGCGCAACGCGCACTCGATCCGCATCGACGCCAGCAATCGCTTCGTCTTCGTCCCCGTCCTGGGCACGGACCAGATATTCCAGTTTCTTTTCGATGCGAATTCCGGACGACTGACATCGAACACGCCGGCGGTCGTGCTGATGAAGCCCGGAACCGGCCCACGCCACTTCATCCTGTCGCGCGACAACCGCTTCGCCTACGTGCTGAGCGAACTGCGCGCAATCGTGACGACCTATGCCCTCGACCAGGATTCGGGATTGTTGACGGAAGTGAGTTCGACGTCCGGCCTGCCGCCCGATTCCCGGCTCGGGCCGGGCGCGCCACGCGTGCCGGTCGGTTCGTCCAATGCCGCGCCGCGCAACACCGAAAACGATATCTGGGCCGCCGACATCCATGTGACGCCGGACGGCCGCTTCCTCTACATCTCCGAACGCACCGGCAGCACCATTGAAGCGTTCAGCGTCGATGAGGCGACCGGACATCTGGCCCGCCTGGGCAGCGTGCCGACGGAAATGCAGCCGCGCGGCTTTGCGATCGATCCGGGCGGAAAGTTTCTGGTGGCATCCGGCGAGAAGTCGGACACCATTTCGGTCTACTCGATCGATCAGTCGAACGGCTCGCTCCACCTGCTGCGCAAATACCCGGTCGGCAAAGGCGCCAACTGGGTCGAGATCGTCGGTTTCGAGTGAACCGGCTTCGAATGAACCGGGGCGCCTAACCCGCGGCGCGCGACACCGTTCTCAGCACCCGGCAGCACAGATCGAGCGTCGGCGTCGCGACACCGAATTTGGCCGCCAGGTCCAGCGTGTAATCCAGGGTCTCGTGCACTTCCAGGCGCCGGTTGCGGTCCGCATCCTGCAAAATGGACTGGCGAAAGCCGGGCGAATTGGCCCGCATTTTTTCACCGTGCGCCTGCACCGCCTTGACGGCGTCCTCCTCGCCGGCGTTGCGAAAGGCCGCGCTGGCAAATCCGCTGTCCTGCAGCGTGACGCCATGGCGGATCGCGACGGCGGCCGTCTCGCGCATGACACGCGCCGCGATCAGGGCCGTATCGGCATCGGTCAGGAAGCGCCAGGTCGGCAGGCGCGTCATCACGGCAAGCGCGCTGAACCCGGACCAGCCGACGAATTTCGACCACTCGACCGAGGTGATGTTGTCAGAGGCGCGCGCTTCGAGGCCCGCCTGCACCAGCGTGTCCACGATTTCCTTCACACGGGCGGAATCCCCGCCCGCCGGTTCGCCGATGATGGTCGGCCCCACCACGTTGTAGCGCACCGCACCGGGAAGATTCTCCTTCCCGGGCAGGATATCGCCGCCGAGCATGCCGACTGCGCCCAGTACCGCCTGTTGCCCGAAAACTTCGCCGAGCTGCCGGTTCTTGAGCACGCCGTTCTGTACCGACAAGGCGCTCCTGCAACGCAGCCCTCGCAGCGGCGCCAGTGCCTGCGCGGTATCGTAGGTCTTGATCGCCACGATGACCACATCGGTTTCCCGCACCGTGTCCGGTTGCGTGACGATATCGCAACGCGCGGTGAACGCGTCCTTTCCCTCGACGCTGATGCCGTGGCTGGCGAGCGCCGCGGCGCGTTCGCCGCGCGCGATCAGCGCGACCTGGTGGCCGGCACGGGCGAGATAAGCCGTATAGAGTGAACCGAGTGCGCCGGCGCCAACAATGACAAATTTCATGTCCTGATTTCCCTGGTGTGAATTTATTATTTACGCCGCATTGCCGAAGCGCGCGATCACCCCGGCCACGCAAGCCGTCAGCTTCTTCGCATAAGGCACATGCAAAAACTCGTTCGGCCCGTGTGCGTTCGACTTCGGGCCGAGCACGCCGGTAATCAGGAACTGGGCCTTCGGGAACGACTGGCCGAGCATGGCCATGAAGGGGATGGTGCCGCCCTCGCCCATCATCATCGCCGGCTTGCCGTAGAACTGCTGCGACGCGTTATCGACCGCGGATTTCAGCCACGCCGCCGTGGCCGGCGCGTGCCAGCCGGTCGCGGCCTGGTCGGCTTCGAAGCTGACGTTTGCGCCGTGCGGCGGATCGGCCTCGAGAATGCGCTTCAGGTCCGCCGTCGCGCGCCGGCCATCGACCAGCGGCGGAATGCGCAGGCTGAGTTTCAATGCGGTCTGCGGCCGCAGCACGTTGCCGGCATCCTTGATCGCGGGAATGAAATCGGCGCCGATGACCGACAGGAACGGCCGCCAGGTACGGTTCAACACCGCTTCGCCGTGATCGCGGGTCATCGGCGCGGTTTTCCCGGCAAAGGGGAAACGCGTCAGCATCGCGTCACCCAGCGTCTCGCCGGCGAGCGCTGCCTGCTGCGCGCGTTCGGCGGGAATGTCGCAGTAAAATTCCTTCGGCAGGATGCGACCGGATTGCGAATCCTCCAGCCGCTCGAGCAACTGCCGCGCGATGCGAAAGCTCGACGGCACCACCCCGCTGGCATCCCCCGAGTGCACGCCCTCGTTCAGGACTTCGACGCTCAGCGTGCCGGCGGCGATGCCGCGCAGGCTGGTGGTCATCCACAACTGATCGTAGTTACCGCAACCGGAATCCAGGCCGATGACCAGGTCCACCGTGCCGATGCGAGACTTCAGCGCATCGAGATAGGCCGGCAGATCGTAGCTGCCGCTTTCCTCGCAGCATTCGATCAGGCCGACGATGCGCGCGTGCG
>JBDTRK010000207.1:0-3871 GCA_039931685.1 Betaproteobacteria bacterium
GATAGGACTTCAGGAATGGAGAAGAATTCTACCGCGACGCATCAATATCCACATTGGACTTCAACCCATGAACTGCGCAATGAGGTAATAACGCGCGAACTTGCCCAGCGCTATGAACAGCACCGACCAACCGACGCTGAGTCGCAGCCAACCGGCCGCCACGCACAGGGCATCGCCGATGATCGGTACCCAGGACAACAGCAGTACAGACGAACCCCAGCGGCGCACCCATTCCAGCGCACGCCCGCCCAGTTTGCGGTCCGGAACCAGGCGGCCGACCAGATAAGATGTCAATCCGCCGAGCGTATTGCCAAGGGTGGCGACGGCAAGCGCCGGCCAAAGCGTGGACGCGCCGCTCGCCAGCACGCCGGCAAAGACGACTTCTGATCCGCCGGGAAGCAGGGTCGCCGCCAGAAAGCTGCTCAGGAACAGCGCGCCAAGGCTGAAGGATTCGCTCAAGTAAGCGGCGGGAAACGGCAGGAAAAACGCAAAGGATGGCGCGCCCGAGACGATTCGAACGTCCGACCCCTGCCTTCGGAGGGCAGTACTCTATCCAGCTGAGCTACGGGCGCGTTGCACGACAAGTTTACGGACAAAGGCTGGTCGAGTCCATTGCCGCGCTTTTTGGGGTAACGCGAATAGCCTATAATTCGCCGCTTCCAACGCTCTAACCGCAAAGGATTTTTCATGGCCGAAGTGCACGTCGAGGAACATTCCTCGCTGATCAAGACGCCGCAGCAACTCATTGTCGTCGTTGTGCTGGCCTTCCTTATTCCGGTCATCGGCATCGTCATGATTGCCAGTTTCGCCACCGGCGGGATGAAACTGGACAAGACCGGCTCCGATGCAAGTGCAGCCGCTGTTGCCGAGCGGCTGAAACCGGTCGGCACGGTTGTGATCGGCGCCGCGCCGGTGCCCGCGACAAGCGCTCCCGGCGCAGCCACGACGGTCAAGTCCGCCAGCGCGGAAGTGGTCAAGTCTACCGCCGCCAGCGGACCCGCTGCCGGCAAGAAACTCTACGACACGGTTTGCATGGTCTGTCACGCGGCGGGCATTGCCGGTGCGCCGAAAACGGGCGACAAGGCCGCCTGGAAAGCGCGCATCGCCACCGGCAAGAATGCGCTTTACAACAGCGCACTGCACGGCAAGAACGCCATGCCGGCCAAGGGTGGACTGGCCTCGGCCTCGGATGCAGATGTAAAAGCGGCGGTGGACTATCTGGTTGGCCTCGCCAAGTAGTGAACGGTAAAAGCAAAAGAGCGGGGCGCAGCGGTTGCTGCGCCCTTTTTGTGTCCGATCGCTCTGCACCGTTCACCGTTCACCGTTCACCGTTTACCGCGTGTCAATGGCCACATACGCTATAGGCGACCTACAGGGCTGCTTCGATCCCCTGCAGGATTTGCTCGGCGAAATCGGCTTTCGCGAATCCACTGACCGGCTCTGGTTCGTCGGCGACCTGGTCAACCGCGGGCCGCAGTCGCTGGAAATCCTGCGCTTCGTCAAGGCGCTCGGTGAGCGCGCGGTCTGTGTACTCGGCAACCATGATTTGCATTTGCTGATGGTCGCCGAGGCGCGCGTCAAGACACACCGCAATGACACGCTCGCGGCGGTTCTTGCGGCATCCGATCGCGATGATTTGCTGACCTGGCTACGCGGCCTGCCGTTGATGCATACGGAGGACGACTACGCAATGGTGCATGCCGGCCTGCTGCCGTCGTGGAGTATCGGCAAGGCGCACGACCTTGCGCAGGAGGCGGCGCAGGCGTTGCAGGGCGATGCGTGGCGCGACCTGATGGCACACATGTACGGCAATCAGCCCGACCGCTGGGATGAAGCGCTGTCGGGGTACGAACGAGTGCGCGTCATCATCAATGCGATGACGCGGCTGCGCGTGTGCACGCCGGATGGCCGCATGGAATTCAGTCACAAAGGTGGCCTCGAGGATATTCCGGCCGGCTACATGCCGTGGTTCGCCGTGCCCGGCCGCAAGAGCGCGCAGTCCACTGTGGTTTGCGGGCACTGGTCGGCGATCGGCTTGCTGGCGCAGCGCAATCTGCTGGCACTGGACTCAGGCTGCCTGTGGGGGCGGTGCCTCAGCGCGGTGCGCCTGGAGGACCGGCGGATATTCCAGGTTTCCTGTCCGAAGCTGGCAGATTGAGCGCGGCCGCGATCGCCTCATGTGTCTGCACGGCGAGTTCCCGGCGTGTTTTTCCGCTGGCTTCGATGGGCGCAAGGAATATCAGCTCCGCTCGAATCGCCTTTTCGGCGAAGATCATCCGCATCGATTCAAGTAGCGAGGTTTCCCCCACGTAACTGGCCTTGACGTTGATGTTGCCTGCCTCATCCAGGTAACGCAGCGCCACCGGATACACCAGCGCGCCTTCGTCGACGGCCGGCTGCAGCAGGGAGGCATGGAAACGCATCAGTTCCCTGCCGTCCGACGTCGTGCCTTCCGGAAAAATGCCGATGGCGTCCCCTTGCAGGAGCGCCGCGTGAATGGCCTGGTTGATGCGGGCCGCGTGGCGACCCTTGCCGCGCTCGATGAACAAGGTGCCGGTGTGCGCCGACAGCCAGCCGATCAGCGGCCAGCGACGCACTTCGGATTTGGCAACGAAGCGCACCTGCCAGAGGCAATGGATCAGATGGATGTCAAGCCACGAGACGTGATTCGCCACCATTACCGCGGGACGACCGCCGACCGACGGCGGCGAACCACGCACCAGCGGCAGGACATTGAGGATGGCGAGCAGGCGCGCGGACCAGCGTCGTACCGCCTGCTTGCACCGTGCTTTCCGATACAGCGGGAAAAGCAGCGCCACCTCGAAAAGGCCTGCGAGCAGATGGCACATCAGGCAAACCGCCCGATAGAACCGTATCGGCGCCGCCGTCCCGGATCCGGCGCGCACGGTCATTGCCGATCGTTGCGCACGATGCCTGCGTTTACCAGGGGGCCCGCCCGAAGGCTTCGCGGAAACGCTGGCTGATCTCCTCGCGCGTGAACTGGTGGTTTTGCGCGCCGCGCTGCGCGATCTTGATCGAACCAAGCAAGGAGGCAAGCTGCCCGGTCGTGGTCCAGTCAAAATCGTTGGCAATGCCGTACAGCAGGCCGGCACGATAGGCATCGCCGCAGCCAGTCGGATCCACCACTTGCGCCGGCTTGACACTGGCGATGGTGAGCGCTTTGCCGCTGACGTAGACCAGTGAACCTTGCGCACCCTGGGTGACCACCAGCGCCTTGACCAGCCTGGACAACTCTTCGATGTTTTTCCCTGTGCGCTCCTGCAGAAGCTTTGCTTCATAGTCGTTGGCCGCCACGTAATCGGCATGCCTGATGAAGTCCAGCAATTCCGCGCCGTCGAACATCGGCAGCCCCTGTCCCGGATCGAAGATGAACGGAATGCCGGCTTCGTGAAATTCGCGCGCGTGCTGCAACATGCCCTCGCGGCCATCCGGAGCGACGATGCCCAGGCCGACGTCGCGCGCATCCGTCACGTGATTAAGATGCGAAAAATTCATCGCCCCGGGATGAAATGCGGTGATCTGATTGTCGTCCAGGTCGGTGGTGATGAATGCCTGCGCCGTGAAGGCTTCCGCCACCTGGCGCACATGCGCCTGCGACAGGCGCAGCTTTTCCAGCCGGTACGCGTACGGCTGATAATCCTCGCCTACGCTCGCCATGATCAAGGGATCGCCGCCAAGCATTTTCAGCGAATAGGCAATGTTGCCGGCGCAACCGCCAAACTCGCGGCGCATGTCCGGCACCAGAAAGGCGACGTTCAGAATGTGAATCTGGTCGGGAAGGATGTGGTTCTTGAAGCGGTCGTGAAACACCATGATGGTGTCGTAGGCGATGGAACCGCAGATCAGTGTG
>JBDTRK010000208.1:0-3858 GCA_039931685.1 Betaproteobacteria bacterium
GGATGCGCGCGCTACTTCAAGGAGAAGGATCCCGCCATCTCGATCGTCGGCTGCCAGCCCACCGAGGGTTCGCAGATTCCGGGAATCCGCAAATGGCCAGAGGCCTATATGCCTCGCATCTTCGAGCGCAAGCGCGTCGACCGCATAGTCGAGGTTGATCAGCGCGATGCCGAGGATATGACCCGCAGGCTGGCGCGCGAAGAAGGGATCTTCGCGGGCGCCTCCTCGGGCGGCGCGTTATGGGCGGCCTTGCAGGTATCGGCCGAAGTTGAGAATGCCACGATCGTCACAATTGTCTGCGATCGCGGTGACCGCTATCTATCCACCGGAATATTTCCGGTCGGATGACTCGTGCATTGTCTGGCATTCCCGGCTCCGGAATTGCGCCGTAAGTTCGTGATGTCCCCGAGCGGGAAATCGCGGCAATAACTGGAGGATGGCGGGTAGTTTCCGGTATTCTCACGACTTCGCTTTATTTCGCCCGATGTCCGCAGGCATTCCATTCATGGTCCCCGTTCTCGCGTTCGATATTGAAACGGTTCCCGATATAACCGGCCTGCGCAAGCTCTACGGCCACGGGTCCGACGTCAGCGATGCGGACGTGGCAAAGCTGGCCTTTGACCGCCGCCGCGAAGCGACCGGCAGTGATTTCCTGCCCCTGCACCTGCATCGCGTCGTCGCCATCTCCTGTGCGCTACGTGACCGCGACACGTTCCGCGTCTGGTCGCTCGGGGAGGCCGACGAGCCCGAACGCGATCTGGTCAAGCGCTTCTTCGATGGCGTGGAGAAATACACGCCGCAATTGGTGTCGTGGAACGGGAGCGGATTCGATTTGCCGGTGCTGAACTATCGTGCAATGGTCCATGGCATCAACGCCGCTCGCTTCTGGGATATGGGCGAGGATGATCGCGATTTCAAATGGAATAATTACATCAGCCGTTACCACAGCCGCCATCTTGACCTGATGGATGTGCTGGCTATGTATCAGGGCAGGGGGAACGCGCCGCTCGACCAGATGGCGCAACTGCTGGGCCTGCCAGGTAAACTGGGCATGGACGGCTCAAAGGTGTGGGATGCATTCCAGCAGGGGCAGATAGCGGCAATCCGCAATTACTGCGAAACCGACGTCGCCAACACCTATCTACTTTTTCAGCGTTTTCAGTTGGTGCGCGGGCTGCTAGACGAGGCACAGTACCGTCGCGAATGCGAACTGGTGCGCGCCACATTAGCGAAAACCGGGGAAGGTCACTGGCGCGAATTTCTTGCGGGTTGGTCTTCGTAGCGTGAAATTGGGACCAGTAAGCCCCGCTGTGCGGGTCGAATCGCTCGATCAGGAGGGACGGGGAATCGCGCACCTCGATGGCAAAGTCGTATTCATCGAGGGGGCATTGACCGGCGAAACCGTCGAGTATGTTTCCTTCCAGCGCAAGCCGAGTTACGAACTTGCCGAAGTAAAGCGCGTCATCCAGGCATCGGTGTCCAGGGTAACGCCTCGTTGCCGCCATTTCGGCATTTGCGGCGGCTGCAGCATGCAGCATCTCGAACCGCGTGCCCAGGTGGCGGCAAAGCAGCGCGTGCTCGAAGACAATCTGGCACGCATCGGCAAGGTCGCGCCGGAGACCATTCTGTCACCCATCCACGGACCCACCTGGCAGTATCGATTCAGGGCGAGGTTCTCCGCGCGCTATGTCGCCAAGAAGGGCACGCTGGTCGGCTTTCGCGAGCGGCGCAGCAGCTTTGTTGTCGACATGCAGTCGTGCGAAGTCGTACCCGCGCGTATTTCTGCGCTATTGTTGCCGTTGCGCGAGTTGATCGCATCGTTGTCCATTCGCGAGCGTCTGCCGCAGATCGAACTGGCGATCGGCGATGCAGTCGATGTGCTGGTCCTTCGCGTGCTTGAACCGCCGGACGCAGCGGACCTGGAAATGCTGAAAACCTTTGCCAGGACACATCGCGTCCAGTTGTTGCTGCAGCCGAAAGGCCCGGACTCGGTCTACCCGCTGTTTTCCGACGAAGTCATCCCGCTGCAATATCACATTCCGGATTTCGACCTCGTATTTCCCTTCGACGCGACGGATTTTACCCAGGTCAATCACGAGATCAACAAGGTTCTGGTGCGCCGGGCGATTACCCTGCTCGACCCACAGCCGGGAGAACGCGTCGCCGATTTATTTTGCGGCATGGGTAATTTCTCGCTGGCAATTGCGCGGCGCGGTGCGCAGGTAACTGGGGTCGAAGGCAACGCGCGTCTGGTGCGCCGGGCTTACGATAACGCTGTGCTGAACGGGCTGGCCGACCGGTGCAGTTTCCTCGCTCAGGATCTGTTCAAGATGACAGCGCAGGAGTGGAAGGGGCTGGAACCCTTCGACCGGATACTCATCGATCCGCCGCGGGACGGTGCAATGGAACTGGTTAAGGCTCTGGGTGAATCGCCGCCGGCTCGCGTGGTTTATGTTTCCTGCAATCCGGCGACGCTAGCAAGGGACGCCGCCGTTCTTGTGAACGTTCACGGATATCGGCTCGCCGCGGCAGGCGTGATCAACATGTTTCCGCATACGTCACACGTGGAATCGATCGCCGTGTTCCAGCATTGATCCGATCACGCGCGAAAATAAAGGGCGGCCCGAGGCCGCCCTTTTCAACTCATCAGCGCGCGTGCGATCAGTCGCGTTGGCCGGTAAACGCCATCAGCAATGAAAGCAGGTTCACGAAAATATTGTAAAGGCTGATGTAGACGCCGGTCGCCGCCATGATGTAGTTGGTTTCTCCGCCAGTCACGATGCGGCTGACATCGTGCAGCAGGAACAGCGAGAAAACGACGACGACCAAGGCCGAGATCGTCAGCGCCAGAGCCGGAATCTGGAAAAACATGTTCGCCAGCATCGCCAGCAACAGCACGATCATGCCCACGAACAGGAACTTGCCCATGAAACTGAAATCTTTTTTCGTCGTGGTCGCGATCAGGCTCATCACAACGAGGATGCCGCCGGTGCCGACCGCGGCGATGCCGATCAGCTGAGGCCCGTTTTGCAGCTTCAGGGCGAAATTGAGCAGTGGGCCGAGCCACCAGCCGAGGATGAACGTCATGCCGAGTAACAGCACGACCCCAAGGCCGCTGTTGCGGTTTGCGGCGATCGCGAACTGTAATCCGATCACGGCGCCGATCATCAGCAGCGAGGCCATGATCGGATGTTGCATGATGATGCCACCGGTGGAAATGCCGATGAATGCGCCGATGACAGTCGGCACCATCGTCAATGCAAGCAACAGATAAGTGTTTCGCAGAACCTTGTTCTGAGCGTCAGAAAGTGCCCCGGGTTGTGAGCCGTACTGGATTTCAGGTTGCATGTTGTTACAGTCTCCTCGTGGGAAATTACAGTCGGTAAGACTACTGAACTGCAATCAAAGTTTCAATGGTCGTGGGGCATCTTCGGGTCCTGCGGTATCATTTGCGCAGTTGCTCTCTGTGCTACTTGCTCAGTGTAGCCCATCGAGCAACTCCGGGGCGGTCGCCGAACACGCGCAAGCGTGCGCCAGCGCAGGCTAACCTGCTCGCAGGTTATGCCGGAGCTAAAACCGGCAGACGGTCGTGCAGCAATACACGGAAGGGTGGCAGAGCGGTTAAATGCACCGGTCTTGGCGCCTGCGAAGCCGGCGCTTGCGCAGGCTAACCTGCTCGCAGGTTATACCGGAGCTAAAACCGGCAGACGGTCGTGCAGCAATACACGGAAGGGTGGCAGAGCGGTTAAATGCACCGGTCTTGAAAACCGGCAGAGACGCAAGTCTCTCGTGGGTTCGAATCCCACCCCTTCCGCCAATATCCCCGTTCATATTCCCGTTCATTTCTTCCGCTCGTAC
>JBDTRK010000209.1:0-3785 GCA_039931685.1 Betaproteobacteria bacterium
CGGCGAAACTGTTTGCCGTTGCCGTACGTATAACTCGTCGCAGGGACTGGGCGGAAGAGGTGCTGCAGGAAGCCTTCGTCAACATCTGGAACCATGCGGCGGGCTATAACTCGACCAAAAGCGCGCCCATGACCTGGATGACTGCAATTGTGCGCAATCGGGCGCTCGACTGGCTGCGCCGGCCGCGCGAGGTCGAGATCGACGAGGAACACGAGGAATTGATGGCCTCGATTCCGGACGAATCACCGGGCCCCGAGGAATTGCTGCGCCGTTCACTGGAAGCCAGCGAACTGGCCAGATGCATGAAGACGCTGACGGAAGAACAGCAACGCGGCATCACGCTCGCCTTCTTCTACGGGCTGTCGCACGGAGAAGCCGCGGAGCAGATGCGCAAGCCCCTGGGCACCGTGAAGACCTGGATTCGCCGCGGGCTCGACCGCCTGAAAAGTTGTCTGGACGCGGCGGACAGATGAGTGGAATTTGAACAGGCCGTAACCGGAGCACTGCAATGAGATTCGCCGACGAAACGCTGCGCGACAAACTGGCTGCCGAGTATGTGCTCGGCTCCATGTCCGCGCGCGCGCGCCGCCGCTTCGAAATCCATTTGCGCAGCAACCCGCAGCTGCGTCGCGCCGTGACGCAATGGGAGTCCAGACTTTCGCCGCTGGCCGATATCCTGCCTGCGATCGAGCCGCCGGCGCGCGTCTGGCAGGCCGTCAAGACGCGCCTCGGATTCACGCCGGCCGTGCCGGCGGGATTCTGGCAAAGCCTGTCGTTCTGGCGCTTGTCTTCGTTCGCCTCCGGTCTGCTGGCCCTGGCGTTGCTGGTCATGGTCGCGCTGCCCAAACCGGAAACACCGACGGACACCGGCAGGATGGTCGTGGTCATGAATGACCTCGCCACCAGAAAGCCGGCCATGACCGCCAGCTGGGAACCGGGAAAGAGCGGCGGCCGCAGGCTGCGCATCCGCGTAATCGGCCATGCCGAAATGGGACCGAATACGGCCTGGGAGTTATGGATGCTGCCGGGCGGCGACCAGAAACCGGTCTCGCTCGGCCTGATCACCACGCACGAAACCCAGATCGTAAGGATCCCGGATGCCCTGGCGGCGCGACTCGACGCCGCGGCAGGCCTGGCCATGAGCGTGGAGCCGGCGGGCGGATCGAACACCGGCTTGCCGACCGGACCCGTGCTCTACGCCGGGGAATGCGTCAAGACCTGACCTTTAGTTCTTGTTTCGACGCCTGGCCTCGTCCAGGTCGGCGCACAGATGCTCCGCCGCTTCAGCTATGCGCGGTGTTTGCCTGGTGACCTGGTCTGCGGAAACGGCAAACAGGTTGCCGTTGCGCACAGCTTTAAGATAGAAAAACTGCCTCCAATTGTCCACTCGCGCATCGCCTGCTTCCGAGCCGACAACGATGGCATCCGGATCCTTGACCAGCACCTGTTCCAGAGAGACTTCGCCCGCCAGGTCCGGCAGACCCGCAAAGATATTCCGCCCCCCGCACAACTGCAAAAGCTTGCTGATGAGGTGGCTGCCATTCACCGTAAACAGCGGCCGGTGCCAGATTTCGAACAGCACCGTCACGGGTTCACGCGAGGCGTAGCGCTTGCGCAGCGCATCGATGCGGCGGTCGAAAATCTGAACAACAGCACCGGCCTGCGCCTGCAGGCCGGTGAGGTCGCCAAGCAATTGCAGGTGCCGGGCAATGTCTTCCAGTCGCCGCGGCTCCAGCACCAGCACGACCAGCCCGAGTTCGCGCAAGCGCGCGATATCGACTGACCGGCTGCCGCTGCCCCAGGCCAGCACTAGTTGCGGCCGCGCATCCACGATGCGCTCGAAATCGAGCCCCGCGGCATCGCCGATTTGCGCAATACCGGCGGCCGCCGCGGGGAAATCGCTGCCACGCACCGTGCCGACCAGCCGCGCGCCCGCGCCAATCGAGAACATCAGCTCGGTCAAGTGCGGCGACAGCGAGATCACGCGCTCAACCGGTCCCGGGAGCCGCAATTCAATCCCGGTATCGTCCATCACGCCAATCGCCAAAAGCGGCGGCGTGACAAGCCACAAACTAGCGAAAAGCAGGAAAGCGGGCAGTGCCGTGGATTCCAGGACGGCAGGGATCGGGTGCGCGATCAGCGCTCCATGAAGTGCAGCAGGCTGGAACTGGTCTGGCGCAGACGCTGTGACAGCAGCGTGACCAGCTTGACCAGGACCTTGGCACCGAGGCCCGGTTCTTCGAGAATGATCTGCACCATGCTGTCACGCGACAGCACGGCAAACGTGGTCGGCTCGAGCGCCATGCAGGTCGCAAAGCGCGGTTCGCCGTCTATCATCGACATCTCCCCAAGCGTTGCGCCGGGCCCGACCGTGGTCATCGGTTGCAGATTGCCGTGGGAATCTATTTTCACGATTTCCACCCGCCCCTGGATGATCAGCAGCATGTAGTCGTCGATGTCGCCTTCGCGGATCATCATCTGCGCGGCTTCGCCACGGTAAATATGCATGAATGCCGTCAACCGCTGGATGTCTTCGCGGGTGAAATCGGCGAAGAATTTGGAATGGCCGATCATGTCGAATATCTGTTGCGCGAGCGCCGTGCCCTCGCCCAGATGTTCTAGCGTCTGCAGAAGCGCGTTCTGCGGTGCCTGGTAATCGGAATCAGCCATTTTCGCGATGAAGGATATCTGACGGTTTAGAAGCCCTGCGCCCGGAACCGCCCGGGAGTTCCTAAAGACTCGAATGACAGGTCATTATGCGGGAGCGGCAGCGGCCGGTAAAGCGCAGCCATCGACGGGCAAACAGCCCGCAGCCGGCACGGGCATCTGGCGGCGCGCCAGATACGCACGCTTCACATAGGCTTGGCGTGCGATGGCGATATCCTCGGTGAAATGGAGCGAATTCGTCAGCTGCGGGTACTCGGAGTCTTGCGGGTTGCTATTGTCGGACAGGATTCATATCCTGGGAGCTATGGTGGCAACCGCCAGCGCGAAAGTGCAGGCACGGCAAACGGGGGCCGGGTGAAAACGAGGGTGCAGATCCGGCGCCGTCGTGCACTGCGGCCCCGGCCCTGGTTTTCTATGCCGTTCCGCCCACTGTAAGTCCGTCGATGCGCAGCGTCGGCTGGCCCACGCCGACCGGCACGCTCTGGCCTTCCTTGCCGCAGGTACCCACGCCCGGGTCTAGGCTCATGTCGTTGCCGATCATGGAAACATGCGTGAGCGCGTCCGGTCCATTGCCGATGAGCGTGGCGCCCTTGACCGGATAAGTGATCTTGCCATCCTCGATCATGTACGCCTCGGCCGCGGAGAACACGAATTTACCGCTGACAATATCAACCTGGCCGCCGCCGAAATTCGCAGCGTACAGGCCATGTTTGACCGATGCGATAATTTCCGCGGGGTCCTTGTCGCCGTTGAGCATGTAGGTATTGGTCATGCGCGGCATCGGCACGTGCGCGTAGGACTCGCGCCGCCCGTTTCCAGTGAGGGCCATGCCCATGAGCCGCGCATTGAGCGTGTCCTGGATGTACCCGCGCAGGATGCCGTCCTCGATGAGCACGTTGCGCTGAGTGGGATTGCCCTCGTCATCCACGTTCAGCGAACCGCGCCGCCTGGCAATGGTGCCATCGTCGATCACCGTCACGCCCGGCGCCGCGACGCGCTGGCCGATACGCCCAGAGAAAGCAGAACTGCCCTTGCGGTTGAAATCCCCTTCGAGCCCGTGGCCGATGGCTTCGTGCAGCAGGATGCCGGGCCAGCCCGAACCGAGCACCACCGTCATC
>JBDTRK010000210.1:0-3723 GCA_039931685.1 Betaproteobacteria bacterium
AAGGACCTCAAACGCCGCGGCTTCAAGTTCGTCGGCAGCACCATCATGTATGCGTTCATGCAGGCCACCGGCATGGTCGACGACCACACCACCGACTGCTTCTGCTGGAAACCCGTGCGCCGCCGCGCGACGCGCTGACGCCGCCGGCGGCCGGCCGTGCCGGGGCAGGCGCGGGCGAGATGACCTATACTCGATGCACCGTGCGCCCGCCCCGGCACAAAGCCCGCCCGGCGGCGAAACATTGCGCATGACGACGGAGACAGCCCCATGGCAGAAGAACAAAAGCTTTTCCCTTCGACCGACGTCGATTTCGAAGTCATTCAGGACGGCCAGATGGTGGCGTTGCGTTTCCGCTCGCAGAGCGGCGCGCCATCGCACGCGGTGGTTCCGGTGGAATTGCTCAAAAGCGTCTATGCCAACATTCCCACGGTGCTGGGCCTGGCAAAGGATGTGCGCGAAAAGGCCGGCATCGCGGAACCCGCCTCCAGCGTGTCGCTGCCGCAACTGCATAACCTGACGCGCCTGGAATTCGGCCTGCTGGAAAACGACGCCGAACAGACCTGCCTGATTTTCGAACTCAATCACGCGCTCAAGCTGCCGACCAAATGCAATCGCACCTTCCTGAAGAATGCACTGGCGTTCGTCACCGACAAGCTGGTGGAGAGCGAACCGAAACCCGCCTAGGCTGGCCGCGCGGATGACGATGAAGCCGGAAAAAAACCATACCGCCTCGGCCAATCGTCGCGGCGCGAGCATCGCCGATGCCCTGGCCACAGTAGACAAAATCAGCGCAGGCATTCCCTCTGCATTTATTTTCGAGCACGGCACACTGCAGGTGAAAATGTATCGTCCCGCCGGCAACGATGCGCAGGCACCGCATACGCGCGACGAGATCTACGTGGTCGCGCGCGGCGCCGGCTGGTTCGTCAACGGCGACACGCGCCATGCATTTCAGGCCGGCGACCTGTTGTTCGTGCCTGCGGGTGTGGCGCATCGCTTCGAGGAATTCACCGGCGATTTCTGCACCTGGGTCATGTTTTACGGACCCGAGGGCGGGGAACGGCAGGACTGAGGTAATAGGACTGAGGACTGAAAAAAACATGGAAACTGCCAATCACCAGGCGCTGATCGTCGATCAATTCAGCAAGCAGGCCATCCCCTTTTCCGCGGCCAAGACCATCGCCGACGGCAAGGCGCTGCAGTTGCTGATCGATTCGGCCGCGGCGGGTGCGGACGATACCGTGCTCGACGTCGCCTGTGGCGGCGGCAACGTGGTGTGTGCGTTCGCGAAAGTCGTGCGGCAGGCGACCGGCATCGACCTGACGCCGGCCATGCTGGACCGCGCCCGCGCCATGGCACGGGAAAATGAGCTGGCCAACGTCAGTTGGGATAGCGGCCAGGCGACCGCCCTGCCCTATGCCGACGGCAGCTTTAGCGTCGTCGTCACCCGTTTCAGCTTCCATCACTTCATCGATCCGCTTGCGGTACTGAAGGAGATGGTGCGGGTGTGCGCGCCGGGCGGGCGGGTGCTGGTGGCCGACATGCATGCCTCGACCGATATCGCCAAGGGCGTCGAGTTCAATCGCATGGAGTTGCTGCGCGACCCGTCTCATGTGCGCGCCCTGCCGCTGGCGGAACTCAAAGCTTTGTTCCCCGCCGCCGGATTGCCCGAAGCGCGCGTCGCCTTCTACGAATTGCGCGATGAACTGGAAAACCTGCTGGCGCGCTCATTTCCCAATGCCGGTGACGACGAGCGCATCCGGCAGATCTTCATCACCTCGGCCGCGGATGATCGCCTCGGCATTCCAATACAGCTCGACGGCCACAAGGTCCACTACGCTTATCCGGTCGCGGTGCTGACCGCCATGCGTCCTTGAGCCACAATTAAGCCGTGGCTCAAGACAGCTCCAAACCGGAATTCTGGGAAAGCCGCTACCGCGACCATGCGACGCCGTGGGATGCGGGCAAGGTGCCCGTAGCGCTGCAGCGCTACGCCAAGGGACTCCCGCCAGGCAGCCGCGTGCTCATTCCCGGGTGCGGATCGGCCTACGAGGCCCGTTATTTCCTCGAGAACAAGTTCGATGTGCTGGCGATCGACTTCAGCCAGGCCGCCGTCGAAGCCGCGAATCGGACACTGACTGGTTTCCCCGACCGCGCGCGGTTCGCCGATTTTTTTTCGTTCGATTACGGCAGGCCGTGGGATTGCGTCTACGAGCGCGCCTTCCTGTGCGCACTGCCGCCGAAGACCTGGCCCCAGTACGCGCAGCGCATGGCCGAGATCATCCGTCCCGGGGGCACGCTCGCGGGATTTTTCTTTTTCAAGGATACGCAGAAAGGCCCGCCGTTCGGCACCACGCCCGAAGCCCTGCACGCGCTGCTCGATCCCTTCTTCGAGTTGGCCGAAGACCTGGCGGTTGACGACTCAATGGAGGTTTTCAAGGGCGGGGAACGCTGGCATGTGTGGATTCGGCGACGCTGACATGGCCGCGGTATTTGCCCTGCGCCAGCGCCACCGCAGGATTTGACCCGACTGCGGGCTGCTAACGCGTCAGGCGGTTGCCGGCGCCTTTGCCGCGGGCACGGCGCCATACACCGTCCCGTTGTTCCAACTTTCCACATATTGCGCGATGGACAGCGTCCACCCGTTGCCCATGTTCTCGTCGAAGTACTCGAACAGCACGCCATCGGGTGCAGTCATGGATAGCAGAACAGTCGCGCCCGCCTCGCCGCCGTGCTCATCGTGCGGATGGGCATCGGCGGGCGCAAGCGCGTATTCGCCCTTCTTACGGTGAATGCACCGGGTGGTCCCGTCCGGCAAGAACTCAGTCAGGAATTGCTCGCCCTCCAGCACCAGCGTAACGGTCGACGCGACATGACGATGCGGTCTGCAGTGCCCGCCCTTGCCGTACCGGAGCAGCATGTCAAGTCGTCCGCTCGGCAAGTCATAGCCGAGCAAGCTGTACTCGAAATCGACCCGGAAGCGCTTGCAATCCGGGTCGGTAATGCGACGCCACTCTACGGACTGCGGATCAAAACTCCTGGAAACGACAGGCATGGCACATCCTCGGACGGGTCATCGGTGCTCAAAGCTTGCAGCGCCGCCGCCATTTCGGCAAGTTGCGGCAACGTCCGGTTGCGGTGGGAGCGGTCCAAATTTTGCGCGCCGTCGGTCGCGGCCAGGTGCATTATTCCCCGGCCTGCGCGAATCAAGGGTGCCGTAATGTCCGCAGCTGGCGCTCGTGCCAGCCTGCCAGCAAGAGCTGGGAGGCGACCGCCCCGCACAAGGCCATGAACATGTCCCATTACGTATCCCAGATGTCGCCTTGCGTGGCGAGGAATGCGTCGGCGGCGGTGCCGCTGCCGACCGCGATCCGCCATTCGACAAGCTCATAGGTAGCGGACAAGGCGAGGCAGATGCAGGTGACCAGGAAAAACAGCCAGCCGCGGCCGTTCACCACGCGGTTGCGCAACAGGATCTCGCGCGCAATGATCGCCGGCACCGCCCCCTGCATGACATGTCCGAGCCTGTCGTAGTAGTTGCGGGCGAGGCCGAATTCATCCTTCAGCCAGTTGAACAAGGGCATTTCCGCATAGGTCCAGTGCCCGCCCAGTATCAGCACCAGCGCGTGCAGCCAGATCAGGCAGTAGACCAGCATGGTCAGGCGGGTGCGCGCATAGATCGCCACCAGCACCAGCGCACCGACCATGGCCGGAAAGACTTCA
>JBDTRK010000211.1:0-3522 GCA_039931685.1 Betaproteobacteria bacterium
CCGGCAACATGGTCGACCTGGATTCCAATCCGACCAAGCTGATCGAGATCGTCGAGATCGGCAAGCAATTGCTGATGACGCGCGGCGCGCTGACCACCTTCTCGATCGCCAACGACGTCGCCAAATATTTCGCGATCATCCCCGCAGCTTTTGCCACCACGTATCCGCAATTGAACGCGCTGAACGTGATGCACCTGGCCAGCCCCGCGAGCGCGATCCTGTCTGCAGTGATCTTCAATGCCCTCATCATCATTGCGTTGATCCCGCTGGCGTTGAAGGGCGTGCGCTACCGGCCGGTCGGCGCGGCCGTTCTGTTGCGCGACAACACCCTGATCTATGGCGTCGGCGGCCTTATCGTGCCTTTCGCCGGCATCAAACTGATCGACCTCATCCTCGTCACATTGGGGATGACGTGAACGCTCATGCGATAAAGAAAATGGAACCACGGAGGACACGGAGGGCGCGGAGGAAGGACAAAATGGGAAAAATATTCGATGGTGAAAACCGGGTATCAATGGCCGTTTCAGCACCGCACGTGATTTTCATTACCGCATGTCTGTCCTCGTTTCCGGTTTTCCTCCGTGTCCTCCGTGGTTCAAGATCTTGCGTTTTTTAGGTTGAAAGGAAAAATCATGATGAGCGAACTCAGGCGGGCCGTGACGATGCTGATCGCGATGACGCTGATCACGGGTGTCGTCTATCCCCTGTTCGTGACCGCAATAAGCCAGGCCGCATTCCGCGGCAAGGCTACGGGCAGTCTGATCGAGCGTGATGGCAACGTGGTCGGTTCGGAACTGATCGGACAACCTTTCGCCGACCCGAAGCATTTCTGGAGCCGCGCATCGGCCACGTCGCCTTATCCTTACAACGCCAGTTCTTCGAGCGGATCGAATCTGGGGCCGTCGAATCGGGCGCTCGCGGATGCCGTGTCCGGGCGGGTAAAGGCATTGCGCGATGCCGCTCCGGGCAGCGATGGGCCCGTGCCAGTCGATCTGGTAACGGCATCGGCCAGCGGACTCGATCCGCATATCAGCCCGGCTGCCGCGGCATACCAGGTGGAGCGCGTCGCCAAGGCGCGCAATCTCGATGCGGAGAAAGTCAGGGCACTGGTAGCGGAATATACGGAAGGCCGGCAGCTCGGCTTCCTCGGCGAACCGCGGGTGAATGTGCTCAGGCTGAACCTCGCGCTCGATGCGTTGCGGTAGTACGCACCTTCGTCACTCTCTGCATCTACAATAGGGAGCAGGCGGAATGTGATGACGGACAACCGGCAGGATCCCGACGAACTGCTCGCGAAAGTCAGGCGCGAGGAAGACCGCGCCAGCCGCGGCCGGCTGAAGATCTTCTTCGGCGCGTCGGCGGGCGTCGGAAAGACCTATGCGATGCTGTCCGCGGCCCGGGAGTTGCGAGCGCAGTCCGTGGACGTGGTTGTCGGCATCGTCGAGACTCATGGCCGCAAGGATACCGCCGCGCTTCTCGACGGGCTGGAAATATTGCCGCCGCGTTGCGTCGAATATCGGGGCACCAGCCTGCAGGAATTCGATCTCGACGGCGCGCTCGTGCGGCGTCCCGCCGTCATCCTGGTTGACGAACTGGCCCACAACAATGCCGCCGGCTCGCGGCACCCCAAGCGCTGCCAGGATGTGGAGGAACTCCTCTCGGCCGGAATCGACGTCTATACCACGGTCAACGTCCAGCACCTGGAAAGCCTGAACGACGTGATCGGCGGCATCACCGGCATCAAGGTATGGGAAACGGTGCCGGATCGCGTGTTCGACAATGCCGACGAAGTCAAGCTGGTGGACCTGCCACCCGATGAGTTGCTGCAGCGGCTCAAGCAGGGCAAAGTCTATCTGCCGGCGCAGGCCGAAAGCGCAATCCGCAATTTCTTCCGCAAGGGCAATCTGATCGCGTTGCGGGAGCTCGCGCTGCGGCGCACGGCCGATCGCGTCGACGACCAGATGCTCGCCTACCGTCATGACGAGGCAATCCGCACCGTCTGGCACACGCGCGAATCGCTGCTCGCCTGCGTTGGCCCCGAACCCGGAGCCGAAAAACTGGTCCGCAGCACCGCGCGGCTCGCGAAGCAGCTCGAAGTCGAATGGCATGCGGTCTATGTCGAGACTCCGCGATTGCAGCAATTGCCCGAGGCGCAGCGCGAACGCATCCTGCGCGTGCTCAAGCTGGCGCAGGATCTGGGCGCGCAAACGGCGACGATTCCCGGCCAGTCCGCGGCTGCGGAAATTGTCGCGTACGCCCGACGCCACAATCTCGCACGCGTGGTGATTGGCCGAAGCCGCCGGCGCCCGCTGCCCTTCGCCAGGACCTTCTCCGATCGCATCGCCGCGCTGGGGTCCGACCTCGAAGTGGTCCAGATCGGTCTCGGCGACGAAACTGCGCCGCGTTCCGCCGTCTCCATCGCCGACGAGGACGACGCGGCACGCTCCGGACTGTACCGGGCCTACCTCTGGTCCGCGGCAACCTGCGTGCTCGCTACGCTGATTGCACTGCCTTTGGTTGCGTACCTGGATCTGGCCAACATCGTGATGTTGTTCCTGCTGGCCGTGGTGCTGGTCGCCGTGCGCTTCGGTCGCGGCCCGGCCGTCCTGGCGGCATTTCTCAGCGTCGGCTCGTTCGATTTCTTCTTCGTGCCGCCGCGATTCACCCTGGCCATATCCGATGCGCAATACCTGATCGTATTCGGGGTGATGCTGGCGGTGGCGCTGATCATCGGACACCTGACTTCCGGCCTGCGTTATCAGGCGCGCGTCGCCGCCCACCGCGAGATGCGCGCCCGCGCGCTCTACGAACTGTCGCGGGAATTGTCCGGCGTTCTGATGCAGGAACAGGTCCTGCAGATCAGCGACCGGCACATCGAGGCCATCTTCCACGCCAAGGCCGTGATCCTGCTGCCCGACGAGCACGACCACCTGCGCGGGCCGGCAGCGAGCGAAGCAGCGGATTCCCCGGTCATAGATCTGGCGATTGCCCAGTGGGTGTACGACAACGGCAAGCCGGCGGGCTTCGCTACCGATACCCTGCCCGGCAGCCGCATTCACTATGCGCCGTTGCCCGCACCGATGCGCACGCGCGGCGTTCTTGCGTTGGAGCCGGCGATGGCCAGGTTGCTGCTCATCCCGGAGCAGCGGCGCTTGCTGGAGACTTTCGCCGCGTTGATCGCAATTGCGCTGGAGCGCGTGCACTACGTGATGGTGGCGCAGGACGCGCTGGTCAAAATCGAATCGGAGCGGCTGCGAAATTCGATCCTGAGCGCGCTGTCGCACGACTTGCGCACGCCACTGACCGCGCTACTGGGCCTGGCCGAATCGCTGGCGCTGACGCGCCCCGGGCTCTCGGGCAACCAGCAGGAAATCGCCGGTGCGATCCGCGACGAGGCGGTGAGAATGAACGCCCTGGTGAACAACCTGCTCGACATGGCGCGCCTGCAGGCCGGCGAAGTTCGGCTTAACCGCCAGTGGCAGCCGCTGGAGGAAGTGGTGGGCAGCGCGGTAAAGGCCCGCG
>JBDTRK010000212.1:0-3480 GCA_039931685.1 Betaproteobacteria bacterium
GAGGACATCAAGGCGCCCGAGTGCTTCTACATCGAGCGCAAGCTGCGCGAACGCATGAAGATTCCGGTGTTCCACGACGACCAGCACGGCACCGCGATTATTGTCGGTGCGGCCGTGACCAATGGGCTCAAGGTGGTCGGCAAGAATTTCAGCAAAGTGAAACTGGTGTGTTCCGGTGCTGGCGCCTCCGCCATCGCCTGTCTCGACCTGCTCTGCGGGCTGGGCCTCAAGCGCGAAAACGTGTTCGTCTGCGACTCCAAAGGCGTGATCTACGAGGGTCGCGACGCGAAGATGGAGCCGAACAAGGCGCGCTATGCGCGCAAGACCGACGCGCGCCACCTCGCCGACGTGATCGCCGGCGCGGATATCTTTCTCGGCCTGTCGGGGCCCGGCGCGATGAAGCAGGAATGGGTCAAGACCATGGCGGACAAGCCGATCGTGTTCGCGCTCGCCAATCCCACGCCGGAAATCAGGCCTGAGGAGGTCAAGGCAGTGCGCCCCGATGCCGTCATCGCCACCGGCCGCTCGGACTACCCGAACCAGGTCAACAACGTGCTGTGCTTCCCGTTCATCTTTCGCGGCGCACTCGACGTCGGCGCCATCACCATCAACGAAGAGATGAAACTCGCCTGCGTACACGCGATCGCCGAACTGGCGCAGGCCGAGCAATCCGACGTCGTGGCGATGGCGTATGAGGGCGAGGAATTGTCCTTCGGCCCGGACTACATCATCCCCAAGCCCTTCGACCCGCGGCTCATCACGCGCATCGCGCCCGCGGTGGCGAAAGCGGCCATGGACAGCGGCGTGGCCACCCGCCCGATCGTCGATTTCGACGCCTATCGCGAGCAGCTGACCAATTTTGTCTATCACTCGGGCTTCATCATGAAGCCCGTGTTCGCCGCCGCGAAAAAAGCGCCCAAGCGCGTGATCTACGCCGAAGGCGAAGACGAGCGCGTATTGCGCGCTGCGCAGGTGGTGGTGGACGAAAAACTCGCCAGGCCGATCCTGATCGGTCGTCCCGAGGTGGTGGAGATGCGCATCAAGCGCTTCGGCCTGCGGCTCGCCCCCGGCCGGGACTGCGAACTGGTGAACCCCGAGTCCGACGCCCGCTACAAGGAAGTATGGAACGAGTACTACCAGGTAATGCGCCGGCGCGGCGTGTCCCCGGACGACGCCAAGGTGCACGTGCGCCAGTCCACCACGCTGATCGGCGCCATGCTGCTGCGCCGTGGAGACGGCGACGCGTTGCTGTGCGGCACCTTCGGCCGGCACAAGGACCACCTGCGCCACGTGGCCAACGTCATCGGACTGAAATCCGGTTCCAGTATTTTCGCCGCGATGAACGTGCTGATGCTGCCGAAGCGCACCGTATTCATCGCCGACACCTATGTCAACGAAGACCCAAGTGTCGAACAACTGACCGAAATCACCATCATGGCGGCCGAGGAAGTGCGCCGCTTCGGCATCGCGCCAAAAGTGGCGTTGCTGTCGCATTCGAATTTCGGTTCCGACGATTCGCCGTCCGCACTGAAGATGAATCGCGCCCTGGATGCAATCGAGCGTGCCGCACCGGACCTGGAAATCGACGGCGAAATGCATGGCGATGCAGCGCTGTCCGAAGCCGTCCGCACGCATGTCCATCCCGATGGCAAGCTCAAAGGCGAAGCCAACCTGCTGATCATGCCCAACCTCGACGCCGCCAACATCTCCTTCAACCTGCTCAAGATGATGGGCGGCGAAGGCATCACCATCGGTCCGATCCTGCTCGGGGCGGCCATGCCGGTTCACATCCTGACACCCAGCGCGACGGTGCGGCGGCTGGTCAACATGACTGCGCTGTCTTGCGTCGACGCCAGCGCGCAGGCGCAGGGTTCGTAGCGCTGCGCAACGCCTGCCGCATACCGGCGTTTTGCGGGCAACTTAATGCCAGGGCAGAGGTCTGAGGGAATAGGGAAAGACCTTCTTCCCTGGTTTCCTTCCGACCTCTCCCGGGAAAGGTTGCCGGTTGGATGAGGAACAAGTCTTCCGGGCCGGTTGGTTCGGCCATGGAGCAAAAAAGGGCGCCGCAAGGCGCCCTTTTTCTAGTCATCCCACGGTCACTTCAACACGAACTCGACCAGCTCCAGTTCCGCGCCCCCAAGGTTGGTAAAAGTCTCCGTGTTGGACTGCGGCTGGAACACGAACTGAGCCGGCGCGAGACGTGTTTCGGTTTGCGTGTCTTCGGTTTCGATCATCAATTTTCCGTCGCCCATCGCCACACGGATGCTCGGGCCGGGAATCGCCAACGGGCCGATCGTGGCGCCGGACGCGAGCTTGATGCGGTAGGCACCCACGCGCGCGTTATCCAGCACGATTTCGGCGCCCGCGATGGGCGGCAGCGGCGCGGCCGGTGCGGCGGCGTCCGCGGGCTTGACCAATTCGATGCCGATCGCGCGGAAAGCACCCGGCCCGCGATTGATGAAGCGATGCGTGTACGCGCCCTTGCTGCCGGCATCGTAATAGCCGACGAAACCGGCTTGCATTTTCACGTCCTGCGGCGCCTGCCCGAGGATCTGGTTAAACAGCGTGACGCTCGTCACCAGCACATAGGGATAGTCGAGCGAATGGGTGTGATACAGGGTCTGCTCACCTTCGGGAATTTCCACGTCGATGATCCGCACCAATTCGTTTTCGAACTTGACCACATGGCGCGGTTCTTCGTTGGCCGGCACGGGCTTGTCCGCATCGGCCGCAAACCCGCCGCCGCAAACCAGGCACAGCAGCGCCGCGGCGGCGCATCGCAGAAAGGGCGTCATCCTGCTCAGGCCAGCACGTAGCTGGTTTTGACCGTGGTGAAGAACTCGGCCGCATAACGGCCCTGCTCTCGCGGACCGTAACTCGATCCCTTGCGCCCGCCGAATGGCACGTGGTAATCCACCCCGGCGGTGGGCAGGTTCACCATCACCATGCCGGCCTGCGCGTTCTTGCGGAAGTGCGAAGCCTGCTTCAGCGACGTCGTGACGATGCCGGACGACAGGCCGAAGGGCGTGTCATTGGCAACCGCCAGCGCTTCGTCGTAATCCTTGACCGCCACCACGGACGCGACCGGGCCGAACACCTCCTCGCGGTTGATGCGCATGCTGTTCACGGTTTCGGTGAACAGGGCCGGCTCGAGGTAGAAGCCGTCGGTTTCGCGCTTGATCAGGTTGCCGCCGCCGGCGAGCTTGCCGCCTTCTTTCTTCGCTTCCTCGATATAGAACAAATCCTGGTTGAGCTGGCTCTTGTCCACCACCGGGCCGATGTCGGTGCCCTGCTTGAGCGCATTGTCGATCTTCAAACCCTTGAGGCGCTCGATCATGGCCGCGACGAACTTGTCGTGAATGCCTTTGGTGACGATGAATCGCGACGATGCCGTGCAACGCTGGCCGGTGGAAAAATAAGCGCCGTTGACCGCGCATTCCACCGCGGTCTTCAGGTCCGCGTCGTCGAGGATCACCAGCG
>JBDTRK010000213.1:0-3403 GCA_039931685.1 Betaproteobacteria bacterium
GGGGCGCAGAACTGCCGCGAGCCGGGCATTTTCGTCGCTTTCGAGGAAACCTCGAAGCGCGTGATCGCCAACGCCGAGCACTTCGGTTGGAATATTGCGCAGTTGCTACGCAAAAAAATGTTCTTCATGGACGCGCAACCCACACCCGACCTGATCCAGTCAGGCCAGTTCGACCTCGGCGGAATGCTGGCGGCATTGGGTGCCCAGGCCGAACAAATGGGGGCGCGGCGCATCGTATTCGATGCCGTGGATATCGTGCTTGCGTTGCTCCCCGATGAGGCGTCGAGGCGGCGCGAAATCTACCGCCTGCATGCGTGGCTGCTGGCGCGCGGCCTCACCGGCCTCATCACCTCGAAAGCCGGCAGCGACGACGCGAGCTCTATCGACCATACGCCGGTCAGTTTCATGCAATTCATGGTGGACTGCGCCGTGGTCCTGAATCACCGCGTGTCTCTGGGCGTTTCGCAACGCAATCTGCGCGTGCTGAAATACCGCGGTTCCGGCTTCGACGAGAACGAATCGCCGTTCGTGATCGGCAAGGCGGGATTCGACGTGGCCATCGCGCGCACCGCCGGGCGCAAGGAGATGCACGTGTCGCAGGAGCGGGTCTCCAGCGGCGTGACGCGGCTCGATACCATGCTCGGCGGCGGCTATTACCGCGGGGCCAGTGTGCTGATTACCGGTTTTCCAGGTACGGCCAAAACAACATTGAGTGGCGCATTTGCGGAGGCCGCGTGCAAGCGCGGCGAGCGCACCATGTTCTTCAGTTTCGATTCCGACGGCGGAGAGGTCATGCGCAACCTGACCTCTGTGGGAATCCGTCTGGACCGTTACGTCAAGAACGGACTATTGCGCATGATTTCCGCGCGCACCATCAGCGGCAGCGCCGAGACCCTGCTGGTGCACATCAAGACGCTCGCACGGGAACACCATGCCCGTTGCCTGGTCATCGATCCGGTGTCCACCCTCGCAAAGGTCGGCAACGAGCTGACTGCGCATGGCGTGGCGGAGAGGCTGGTCGACTGGTCCAAGGCCGACGGCAACACGCTGGTGTGCACCAGCCTGCTGGACGAAATGAACGGCCAATTGGAGGGCGGCACACCGCTCCAGATTTCCACCATTGCCGACACCTGGATTCATCTCAACTATCTGGTCCAGGCCGGAGAGCGCAACCGCGGCCTGTCCATCATCAAGTCGCGCGGCACGGCGCATTCGAACCAGGTGCGCGAATTGATCCTGAGCGACGCAGGCGTGACCCTTGCCGACATCTATACCGCGGGCGGCGAGGTGCTGATGGGCACGATGCGCTACGAAAAGGAAAGCGCCGAACGCGTCGCCCACGAGGTCGCCGAGGTCGCCGGCAAGTTGAAGCGCGTGAGCCTCGATGCCGAGGAGGCCGTCCTCGAGGTGCGCGCGAAGTCGCTGCAGACGGAGCTGCTGGCAAAACAGGTCGAGAAGACCTTGCTGGCACGGACCACACAAAGCCGCCAGGGCGAAATGTCGCGTGGCCGCATCCGCATGCGCGAACTGCGCGGCGGCGATGCAGCGACCGGACGCCAGAAACGTAGCCGCACATGAGCACGCGCAAGCGGTTCAAGTTCCGGCTTTATGTCGCCGGCGATGCCCAGAACTCCGGACTGGCGGTGACCAACCTGAACGCGCTGTGCCGCGAATACATGCTCAACCGGTTCGAAATCGAAGTCGTGGATGTCTTTCGGGAACCCAAGCGCGCGCTGGCCGACGGCATATTCCTGACGCCGACCCTCGTCAAGCTCGCGCCGGCGCCGGTGCGGCGGATCGTCGGCACACTCAGCCAGCGACAACCCGTATTGGCCGCCCTGGGACTGGAAGCCAACCCTGCATGAGCGAGACAAAGTCAGGATCGCCAGCGAACGCGACTGAAGAGATTACCGCGTTGATCGAGGTATTGCATACGACCGGACAGCGCATCGAGGATCTGACGGGCGGCGAAGTGGATGCGGTCGCGGACCGCACCGGCCGGACGTTTTTACTGCGGCGCGCCCAGGACCGGCTACGCTTTAGCAAGGCCGCCCGGCAAACGGCCATCCTCAACGCGCTGCCCGCGCATGTCGCGCTGCTGGATACCGAGGGCGTCATCACCTCGGTGAACGAGGCGTGGCAACGATTCGCCAGCGCAAACATGCTTCAGGGGCCGGCCGACGCCATCGGCCTCAATTATCTCGGCATTTGCGAAAGCGCACGGGGCGAGGGTTCATCCGAAGCCGCGCACGTCGCCGCGGGCATACGTGCGGTGCTCGACGGCAGTGCAAAGCGTTTCTCGATTGAATATCCTTGCCATTCGCCGGCGGAACAGCGCTGGTTCCTGTTGACGGTGACGCCCCTGTCCAACGAACGTCTGACGGGCGCGGTGGTCATGCATCTGGACGTCACGCAGCAACGGCAATTGGCGCAAGAGCTTGAGATCGAGCGATCCCGGCTCGTCGCCGCTCAACAAGTCGCGAAGGTCGGCAGTTGGGAGACCGACCTGACCACGTTGTCGGTCATCTGGTCGCGCGAAACCCACAGGATTCATGAGACCGACCCGGCCACCTTCCGCCCGAGTCATCAGGCCTTCCTCAGCCTGATTCATCCCGAAGATCGTGCGCTGGTCGACGAGGCCTTCGCCCGGTCGCTCGACCAGCGCGCTGCCTGCGCGATCGAGCATCGTCTGCTTCTGCCGGACGGCAGGATCAAGTTCGTGGAAGAACGTTGGCAGGTGTTGTTCGACCAACAGGGCAAGGCGTACCGGGCCATTGGCACTTGCCAGGACGTCACCGAGAAGGCGCGAGCCAATGCCCACATCAGGCGGCTCAACCGCGTCTACGCCGTGCTGAGCGGCATCAATTCGCTCATCGTTCGCGTGCACGACCGCAATGAACTCTTCAGGGAAGCGTGCCGGATCGCGGTCGAAGTGGGCGCGTTCCGCATGGCTTTGATTTGCACGGTGGATCGAGACTCGATGAAGATTGTGCCCGTCGCTTCGGCGGGCAAGGGCGTGGATCTGCTGGCCGCCATCAAGCGCGCGCTGGCCTCGAGCGACGATGCGCCGAAAACCATGGTCGCGCTGGCGGTGAGGGACAAGAAGCCGGTTTTATCCAACGATTCGCAAAACGATCCCCGGTTGATATTCGGCAAGCAATACTCCGAATCGGGCGTGCGCTCGCTGGCGGTGCTGCCGCTGCTCGTCGCGGGCGAGGCGGTGGGCGTGCTCGCGTTGTATTCCAGGGAAAGCGGCTTCTTCGTTGAAGAAGAATTGACACTGTTGACCGAACTGAGCGGTGACATCGCGTTTGCGATCGATCACATCGGCCAGCAGGAACGGCTCGACTACCTTACCTACTACGATGTACTTACCGGCCTCGCAACCCGCACCCTGTTCCTC
>JBDTRK010000214.1:0-3295 GCA_039931685.1 Betaproteobacteria bacterium
GTCACCAGAGCATCGGCCAGGCTTTCGGCGGGCGCATCGTGCACGCCAGGCAGTTGATGCACGGCAAGGTCTCCAGCATCAGCCACCTGAATACCGGCGTCTTCCGGGAATTGCCCAATCCGCTGACGGCGACGCGCTATCATTCATTGGTCATCGAGCGGGAATCGTTGCCGGATTGCCTGGAGGTGACGGCGTGGACCGATGACGGTGAAATCATGGGCGTGCGCCATAAGCAACTGCACGTCGAAGGCGTCCAGTTCCATCCAGAGTCCATTCTGACCGAGTGCGGCCACGACCTGCTCGCCAATTTCCTGAAAGGCAGCTTAAGCGTTGTCGGGCGCTGATTTACGAAAATGCCGACGAAAGCGATAGAGGATCTGAACCACGGTGGACACAGAGGACACGGAGGAAGGGCAGGAGCAAAAAACATTCGGATGTGAAGCCCGACATCAACGGTTACATCGGTACCGAGCACACTTTTAACTTCCACCTTCCTCTTCAGTTATGGCTTTCCTCCGTGTCCTCTGTGTTCTCCGTGGTGAAAATTGAGAATGGCGGGTTTCTTCGGAGATAAATAATGACGCCGCAAGACGCACTGGTACGAGTCATCGAGCATCGCGAGATCTTTCACGACGAGATGCTGTCGCTGATGCGCCAGATCATGAATGGGGAAATGTCGCCCACGCTGATCGCCGCGATCATCATTGGACTCCGCGTCAAGAAGGAGACAATCGGCGAGATCACCGCTGCCGCGCAGGTCATGCGCGAATTCTCCACCAAGGTAGAGGTTCGCGATCACGCCCATCTGCTGGACACCTGCGGCACCGGCGGCGACAGCGCACACACCTTCAATATATCCACGGCGACGGTGTTCGTCGCCGCGGCGGCCGGCGCCAAGGTGGCGAAACACGGCGGACGATCGGTTTCCAGCAAGTCCGGCAGCGCCGATATCCTCGAAGCGCTCGGCGTGAACCTGGCCCTCACCCCGGAGCAGGTCGCGCGCTGCATCGACCAGACCGGCGTCGGATTCATGTTCGCGCCCAACTATCACAGCACAATGAAGCATGCCGCCCCGGTGCGCCGCGAGCTTGGCGTGCGCACCCTGTTCAACATTCTCGGGCCGCTCACCAATCCGGCCGGCGCCCGCAATCAACTGATCGGGGTGTTCCATGCCGATCTGGTCGGCATTCTGGCGCGCGTGCTGCAACGCCTGGGCAGCCGCCATGTCATGGTGGTGCACGGCACGGAAGGCCTGGACGAGATATCCATTTCCGGCGATACGCTGGTCGGCGAACTCAGCGACGGCGAGGTTCGCGAATACCGCATCAATCCCGGGCAGTTCGGCATGGCGACCAGCCGCCTGTCGGCAATCCAGGTCGGCGACAGCGGCGAGTCGAAGGACATGATACTGGCCGCGCTATCCAATCAGCCCGGTCCGGCGCGCGACATCGTCGCCCTGAACGCCGGTGCGGCGATCCACGTCGCGGGGCTGGCCGACAGCCATGCAGCCGGCGTGCACAAGGCGTTGCAGGTGCTGGCGAGCGGGGCGGCCAGAGCCAAGCTCGATCAGTTCATCGCCTTTACCCAGAAGCTTAAGGCTTGACGGAATAACCGCCAAGGATTCATTTCAATACCCCCTTGAGGGGTGCGCCAGGGACGCGAGGGAAAACCAGTGGACGAGGACGGCATTGCAAAGCTAGTCGTTCCTGCGGCGATGCACGTGCACACTGCGCTTGGCGCCGGCCTCCTAGAGAGTGCGTACGAGGCGTGCCTTGCGTACGAGTTGGCACAACACGGACTCATGGTTGAACGGCAAGTCTCGATGCCGGTGATCTACGAGTCCGTTCGTTTGGACGTTGGTTATCGAATCGACTTGCTGGTGGAGCAGAAAGTAGTCGTCGAAATCAAAGCAGTGGACCGAGTAATCCCTGCCCATTTGGCTCAAATACTTACATACCTCAAACTCGGCAGTTATAAGCTTGGCTTTCTGCTCAACTTCAATGTGGCCCACATGAGGGACGGTATAAAACGCGTGGTGAACGGGCTATGAAACCGCGATTGTTGTTCGGCCGGGATTCTTTGAGCGTCGGTTTACCTGGCGTCCTTCGCGTCCTTGGCGGTTAAAGCGTATGTCTGACATCCTGGAAAAAATCCTCGCGGTCAAACGTCGGGAAATTGCCGAAGCCAAGCAAAGGCGCCCGCCTGCCGTCGTCCGCGGCGACGCCGAGCAGGCCGGCAAGCCGCGTGATTTCGCCGGGGCGCTGCGGTCGAAAATCGCCGCCGGCCTGCCCGCGGTGATCGCCGAGATCAAGAAAGCCAGTCCGAGCAAGGGCTTGCTGCGTGCCGATTTCGATCCTGCGGCCATCGCCCGCTCCTATGCCAGGCATGGTGCCGCCTGCTTGTCTGTGCTTACTGACGAGGAATTTTTCCAGGGCAGCCGCGACTATCTGGTCGCGGCACGCGCAGCCGGTGGGCTGCCCGTGCTGCGCAAGGATTTCATGATCGATCCTTACCAGGTCTTCGAAGCCCGGGCGATGGGCGCAGACTGCATTTTGCTGATCGTCGCCGCGCTCGATGATCAGACCATGCTCGAGCTGGAACGCATTGCGCAGGACCTCGGAATGGCGGTGCTGGTGGAGGTGCATGACGCAGGTGAGTTCGAGCGTGCGCTGCGCCTGCAAACATCCCTGCTCGGCATCAACAATCGCAACCTGCGCACCTTCGAGACCCGGCTGGAGATCACGCTCGATCTGCTTGCGCGCATTCCGCCGGGCAAACTGGTCGTGACCGAAAGCGGCATTCTTGTCTCAGGCGACGTGGCGCGCATGCGCAGCGCTGGCGTCGAGGCGTTTCTGGTCGGCGAAGTTTTCATGCGTGCGGCCGATCCTGGCGCGGCACTGGGTGAACTGTTCGGACTGCCGTTGGCAGCTGTTTGAAAGCGGTTAACCGTGTTGCCAAGAAAATTGTTTAGCTATCTTCTGTAACTCCCTGTTCTGTCGAAATAACGATTATTGGTCTCGAAAGGTCGATTTGCTGCGCCGCAGTGTTGTAAATACGCAACAAAAGCGACAGAAATGCGTTCATCTCCTCTAGAAATCGCTTGCCCCCCGGTGTTGCGTTTTGGCAGAATCCGGCAACTTCTTTCTTTCCCGGGAGAGGTTAAGTCCACGGCGCACAAAACGCGTCGTCGCAAGGGAGGGCGAGTTAACGCGCCCGACCGGCTCAAGCCAATTAAAAAAGGAGATCGCATGAAGAAGAGTCTAATTGCAGTGGCGGTGGCGGGCCTGTTCGCCGC
>JBDTRK010000215.1:0-3295 GCA_039931685.1 Betaproteobacteria bacterium
CCTGATAGTTCTGGAAAAAGGTCGCATGCGGAATGTCGTGCTCTTCGGCGTACTCGCTCATCGGCGAATAGGCCGGCACGCCGACCTTAATGTCGAGCGTCTTGGCGTCATCGAGCGTCTTCATGTCCTTGGCCGCTCCCTGCGTCACCAGCACGTATCCGGTACTCATGAACGGATTGGTGAATGCCATCTTGTGCTTGGGCATGTGATGGTCGTCGCCGGTATAGGTCAGCCCAAGGAAAATATCGCAGATGCCCTTGTCGATGGATGTGCCAAACGTCACGCCGACGCCGAAGCGCATGCCGGTATTGACCCAGGCGATGCTTACGTCCCAGCCATGGCGTTTCGCGATCGTTTGCAGCAGCTCCACCTCCAGGCCCGGCGGTTCGTTGTTGTGCGCGGTACGCGAAAACGGCCAGAACCAGGCGTCGGCACAGGCGAGGATGCGTTTCATTTTTTCCACGCGTTCCATCGCCGGCACGCTTTTCAGTTCGTCGGGGATGGCAGTCGGTGCGAAGTTGCGGTAACCGGACTGATACAGGCGATCGGACAGCGGGTCGAACACCTCGGGCTTGCGGTAGCCGATCTGCGGCCTGCGATCCTTGCCATAGACGTACTCGGGCTCGAGTTCGAAGACTTTACCCGAGGCATCCTGGGCGGCGGCAGGCGAGGCAATGGTGGTCACAGCCGCGGCCGCCAGCAACAGGGCGGCGCAGCGCAGGAAAATTCGCATAACGTGTGTTCGGGAGCACCGGCCGGCCGCCAAAGCAACGCGATTGCCGGCGCAAGCACTATCTCGTTTTTCGTTAAGCACCGGCATGTAACGGCAGGACGGGATCGCAATGATCTGGCGGACGCCGCAGGACGGATGCTTGCTGTTTGTTTATGGGCGTAATCCTAACGCAAATCGGTCCCTTCGGCCGCCGAATGTTGCCAACGTGCGCATGCTGCGCCCGGTTGACACATCCGGCTTGTACGAAATGGCTGCAGCTGCGGCCGGGACCACCGGCACGCCTTCCCGGCGTAGTTTGCGGTTAGCATGAGACCTTGAGTCGCAGCCGCTGTCGTCGGACAATTGCGGCATACGCTACCGGAGAGACGCCGAAATGAACCGATATGGACCGATTGTATGGACGCTATGCGCCGCCCTCACGGCCTGCGCATCGCAGCCCAAGGAACCGCCGCGCATCATGATGAAGGGATTCTCGATCGCCGCACCGGTGGACAAGAAACAGACCTGGCTTGTCGCCAGGCAAGGACCCGACCTGACGGTCATCGGCAAGCCGGGTCGCTTCTCCGGAGAGTCCTTCACCATGCAGGCGACCATCATCACCCTGCCGGCCCTCGATTCGCCCGACGCACTGCTGCGCCACGTGGAGTCGATCCAGCGCAAGGAGCTCGATCCGAAGCACTTCCGCCTGTTCAAGTACGAAATCAAGCCGCAGAAAATCCATGACCAGACCTGCGCGCTGTCGCTGGTGGAGGCGGCCGAGCGCCTTACAGCGGAGGGCACCGGCTCTCCGGTCAATACCATGCTGGAGACCCTGACGCTGATCTGCCCGCACCCGAAGGAGCCCACCCGCGGCATGAACATGGCTTACTCGCACCGGCATTTTCCGGAAGACGTCGATCCCATGTTTTCCGAGGATGGCGCATTGCTGATGCAGACGCTCGACTTCGAGCCGCTGTGATCGCATCACCGCATTGCGACATGGGCCGCCGCGCATGGAACATGTAACCGATATCACCCGCATCATCCAGCTGGCCGTGGCGCCGGTATTCCTGCTCACCGCCATCGGCACCATCCTGTCGGCGCTCAACAATCGGCTCGGCCGCATCGTCGACCGCCGCCGGGTGTTGATGGACCGCCTGCGCAGGCCGCCTGAAAGCGAGCAAGCCGGACAGGAAGACCTGGCCGAAATGCAACTGCTGGCGCGGCGCATAAGCCTGATCTACCACGCCATCGTGATGGCAATTATTTGCGCACTGTTCATCTGCATGCTGGTCGCCTGCGCCTTCGTCGGTGTATTTGTCGCCCTCGATATCGCGCGGCTGATCGGCACGCTGTTCATCCTGGCGATGTTCGCACTGATCGGGTCGCTGTGGATGCTGCTGCGGGAAGTGTTTCTCGCGGTCAAGATCGGCCGCCACGACATCCTGCTCAAGGACATCCTGCGCTGATCCCGCAGCGGCATTTGACCGGGGGCGGCGAAAGGCTACAATTCAACGCACGAACCAGGCCGTCGGCGCATGCCGCGCCCGGTCTCAGGAAAAGGACCTTTTCCCCCGATGGCTGCACTCGCTTTATCACCTAAATTCATCCTGCTCTACGTTTTCGGCCAGTCCGCCGTGTTCGTGCATTTTCGCGGCCGGATCCGCCATCGTTTCACGCGCCAGCTGACCGACCATTCGACCGTCCTGGCGCCGCTCAATGCCTTGCCCTGCTTCTGCGACGTCGAAGGCGAGTCGGTGGGTGTGCTCAACAAGATATTCGCTTACGCCTACCGGGTGCGCCTGGCCGGCAAATGGCTGAAAACGAAAAGCCGCTTCGCTTATTACGCGGTCAAATACCTCATCGTAGGCGGGCTGCTGTACTGGATCTTCCTGTCGTGACCGGCTCCGCCGCCGGCCGCCTCACTTTCGCGCTCGCGGCCGAAACGGATGCGCTGCGCATCGCGGGCATGTCGCGCGACCTGATCGAAACCGGGTTGGGCTGGTCATGGACCGCTGCCCGTGTGCTGCGCTCCATACGCGATGCGGACACGGTGGTATTGGTAGCGCGGGCCGGCAGCCGCATCGTCGGTTTCGCGATCATGGATTTCGGCGAAGAGTCGGCGCACCTGGCCTTGCTCGCGGTCGACCCCTCGCACCGGCGCGAAGGCATCGGCGGCCATCTGTTCGCCTGGCTCAAGGACAGCGCGCTCACGGCGGGCATTGCCGTGATCAAGCTCGAATTGCGCGCCGGCAATCTGGAAGCCCAGCATTTTTATCGCTCCCTCGGCTTCGAGGAAGTCGGCTGGACTGCGGGCTACTATCGGCGCCGCGAAACCGCGCTGCGCATGGCATTGCGCCTGCGCGAATCCACTACTGGCAGCCAGCAAACGCCTTGACCGGTCAGCGCATCAACCAGTCGCGCAAGGCTCGGTTGACTTGCGCGGGCCGTTCCAGCGTGGACATGTGCCCGCAATCTTCGAGCACCACCAGCTTCGCACCCGGAATCGCGGCAGCCATCTGCTCGCTGTTCTCCAGCGGCGTCAGCCGGTCCTGGCGGCCGCACAACACCAGCGTCGGACAG
>JBDTRK010000216.1:0-3289 GCA_039931685.1 Betaproteobacteria bacterium
CGTCAGATTTACAGTCTGATCCCTTTGACCGCTCGGGAACCCCTCCGAACGAAACGGCGGATTATCGATAAGAATCGAAGACCTGTCAAACCTTTGCGGGAGCACAAACACAACGCCGCCGCACGAAAATGCGGTCCGCCACGGGCGTCATGCGCTCAGATCGCCGGATTGGGGTAACGCAAATGGATGGCATCGATCTCGGTCAGAATGTCCTTTTGCAGGGCAACCCCTTCCACGTCGATGTTTTCTTTCAATTGATCCATCGTCGTTGCGCCGATGATCGTGCTAGCGCAGAACCAGCGGCTGCGCACGAAAGCGAGCGCCAACGAAGCAGGCGACAGGTTTGCCTTGCGCGCCACTTCCACATAGGCCGCCACGGCCGGCGGCACATTCGGCTTATCGTAGCGCTGTCCAAATGGCGGAAACCTGGTCAACCGGGCACCCTGTGGCCTCGCTCCGTTCAGATACTTGCCCGAAAGCAGGCCGAACCCAAGCGGGCTGTATGCGAGCAGAGGAACGCCCTCGCGGCGCGTAACTTCCGATAGTCCCATTTCAAAACCGCGATTGAGCAGGCTGTAGGCATTCTGGATCGCAACCACCACGGGCAGACCGTGTTCGCGTGCGCTGCGCAGGAAACTCAGCACACCCCACGGCGATTCATTGGACAACCCGAGGTACCGAATCTTTCCGGCTTTGACAAGTCCGGCGAAGGCTTCCAGTTGCTCGTCGATTGGCGCCGTCGCACGCTCCTGTTCCGGGTCGTAGAACGTGTTGCCGAACAGCGGTAAATAGCGGTCGGGCCAGTGAATCTGGTAAAGATCGACGTAGTCCGTTTTCAGCCGCTTGAGGCTGCCGTCCAGAGCCTCCTGGATGGTTTTCCGGCCGATGGGACCGGGACCGCCGCGAACCCAGCCGAACCCACGGCCCTGCGCGGTAATTTTGGTCGCAACGATCAGCTTGTCGCGAGCCTGTTTTTTCAGCCAGTTGCCAAGATAGGCTTCGGTAAGCCCCTGCGTCTCGGCTCTCGGCGGCACCGGGTACATCTCCGCCACGTCGACGAAGTTGATGCCGCGTGAAATCGCGTAATCGAGCTGCCGGTGTGCCTCGCTTTCGCTGTTCTGTTCGCCCCAGGTCATACTGCCAAGGCAGATTTCCGACACGCTCAAGTCACTCGATCCTAGTTTGTTGTATTTCATTTTGGTTTTTTTCTCCTGTTGCGATCACCTGCCCGCAATTCCGCGACCGGACGGCTAAATGCAGGGTGACCTGGCCGCGCCGCTCAGCGCAGCGCAACGATCATTTCGATTTCCACAGCGGCATTGCGCGGTAATTCGGCCACGCCTACGGCACTGCGGGCGTGCTTGCCCATGTCGCCAAATATCTGCACCAGCAGTTCCGACGCCGCATCAATCACCCTGGGCTGCAGATTGAAGCCCGGGGCGGACGCGACAAAGCCGGTAATTTTCAGAATTCTGTCAACCTTGTCGAGCGACCCGAGCGACTGATTCAGGCATGCCAATCCCTGCAGGATGCACAGGCGCGCGGCGTCCCGGGCGTGTTCCAGATCCACATCGGTTCCGACCTTGCCGGTGACAAGCGCTTCACCATGCCGAGGCAATTGACCACTGACGAAGGCAAGGCGTTCGTGAATAGTCACCGGCACATACTGAAAGGCGGGTGCGGGCGCCACGGGCAATTCGATGCCCAGTTCCGCCAGTTTTCTGTCGATCATTCAATGCTCCCTGAAAAAAGTCATCGGCTTTATTCCGCCCCTACCTGAACGCGCAGGGCCTCCTGAACCTTGCTCGGCGCGCGGGCGCGTGTCCGATCGAACCTGCCGATGGAAACATGCAAATCTGCGCAGCCAGAATTTCCGCGAAATCGGGTGGACCGGTCTGGACTTACGCGATTTTAAAAAATGGCGGCTCAGGCCAACTTGACAAGTTGCTTGCCGAGGTTGCGCCCCTGAAGCATGCCGATGAATGCCGCGGGCGCACTCCTGAGCCCATCCGCTATGGTTTCCCGATAGTTGAGCTTTCCGGTCTGCAGCCAGCCCGAGAGATCGGCCAGCGCCCGATCCCAGACGTCGAGGTGCTCGGAAATGATGAAACCCTGCAGCCTGACGCGATTCACCAGCAATGAGCGAAGATGGCGCACGCCGAAAGTCGCGGAATCGTCGTACTCGGAAATATACCCGCAGAAAGGAATGCGGGCGAACGCGTTGAGCAACGGCAGCACCTTATCCAGAACCGCGCCGCCGACGTTCTCGAAGTAAATGTCGATTCCGCCCGGCGTCGCATTTCGCAGCGCCGTTTCGAACAAGTCGGACTTATAGTCGACGCATGCATCGAAGCCGAGTTCGCCGACGACGTAATCACACTTCGCCCTGCCGCCTGCAATGCCGACGGCACGACAACCCTTCAATCTGGCGATCTGCCCGACAACACTGCCGACCGCGCCAGATGCGGCGGACACCACTACCGTTTCGCCAGGCGCGGGCTCACCGATTGCGAGAAGCCCGTACCAGGCAGTAACACCGGGCATGCCGATTACACCGAGGGAGGTCGACAAGGGTGCGCCGCGGGTATCGATTTTGCGCAAGCCGCCGGCATCCGCCGCCGCGTAAAGCTGCCATCCCAAGCGGCCACCGACGATGTCCCCCGCCGTGAAGCGCGCGTCCTTCGACTCGACCACCTCGCCGATGGTGCCACCGACCATGACTTCGCCGAGTTGTACCGGAGGTGCATAGGATTTGCCCTCGTTCATGCGCATGCGCATGTAGGGATCAAGCGAGAGATAGAGGTTGCGCACCAATACTCCGTCCGTGCCCAGCGACGGAATCGCCGATTCGACGAAGCGGAAATTACTTTCGGTGACCGGCCCCTGCGGCCGGCTGGCGAGTACCACCTGCAGATTTTGCATGTCTGTCAAAATGAAAACGACACGGCGAAAAAACCGCCGTGCCGCGAGAAGGCGGTGCTTTCTATTTCGGGATCATCGCCTGGAAGAATGGCACGTAGGCCTGCAACATCACCAGCACGCCAACCAGCGCAGCCAGCGATACACTGTGCCAGAAAACGAAGCGCAGGATTATGCCCTCCCTGCCCTGCTGATTGGTCGCCACGGACGCGACAACGATGCTCTGCGCATCGATCATTTTGCCCATCACGCCCCCGGAACTGTTTGCCGCCGCCATCAGCGTCGGGCTGAGGCCCAGTTTATTCGCGGTGATCACCTGCTGGCTTCCGAACAACGCGTTGGAGCCGGCATCCGTTCCGGTCAGCGCTAC
>JBDTRK010000217.1:0-3257 GCA_039931685.1 Betaproteobacteria bacterium
CGGCCGTCATGGTCGCGTAATGCGCATTGCCCCAGGTGTTGCCCTGGCCGGTGTGCAATGCCACGCAATCGCCGGACTGGATCTCGCCCAGGCCTTCGGCCTTCACCATGGCCTTGACGTCGTCGGCGGTCACGATGCCGACGTCACCTGGCTTCTTCGGAATCGGCAGCATTTCCGCGCTGGCCGGGATCAGGCCCTTGGATTTCTTGTAGGCCACGGCATCGAGTACCACCAGGCGGCAGACAAAACCGCCGGCGGTGTTTTCAACACCCATTGCGCCCATGCCTACAACGCGACCGCCACCACCGTGCTCGTAGTTGTCCCAGGTGATGCGGCCGTTGTACATCATTGGGCCCTTGGACGTGTTTACACCGATGTGACCGGGGCCATCGAACTGGGTCTGGATCTGGCCGATTTCGGTGGTAACCAATTCATCGTGATAAATCAGCGCGTTCTTTCCGAACGGGCCGCCGGTGGGTGTGCCGGGAATGCTCATCTGCCAGCCGCGCACGCCGAATGCCGGGGCTTCGCGATGGTAGACCTTGCCGATGGAGATGGCCTTGAATTGCTTGACCACCGAAAGGGCGCGCTTGATGTTGGCCGAATTCTTGACGTGGTTGGCGCTGCCGGCCTTGTCGTCCGCGCCCCATTTCGTCGGGAACCACTTCTCGGTGATCGGCGCGTCGTTGATCGGTCCTTTCAGAACCTGGGCGGAAGCCGCTCCAGCGAAGCACAGGGCTCCGACTGCGGCGGCCATGATGGTAAGTTTGTTCATGCGGAATACTCCTCCAGAAGTTATCGACTGCTTTCTTTGATCTGACTGTCGTTGTCTGTCGGCGTGCGTACAACTACATTGCCGCGCAACGCGGGCACACTGACATACTCCCCGAGATATTTCAACTTGTAGCAAAAGGACATGCTGGTGACAGTTTCCGCATCGCCCGGCGTTGCGGCAAAGTGCGCCTCGTCGTTGCACGGCAACGTGGAATGCCATCGCAACTGCCTGCCGGAGCGCGTAAAATCACGTGTATTGCATGCTCAATTTACGGGAGATGGCGGGATGATTACTGCGCAAGACGTCGCTTTTTACCGGGAAAATGGCTATCTGCTGGTCGAAAACGTGCTCGACGCGGCGACCCTTGCGCGGGTGCGCAAGGGCATTGCCGACCTGGTCGCCAAGGCCGCTGGCGTCAAGACCCACAATGAGATCTATGACCTGGAGCCGACGCACACGCCGGAAAATCCCCGTGTGCGGCGCATCAAAACACCGCACAAATTCGACCCGTTGTTCCTCGATGTCGTCAGACAGCCGGGCATGACGTCCATATTGAAGGCATTGCTCGGCAAGGACGTGCGCCTGCATGGATCGAAGCTCAACGTGAAGGCGCCCAAGTACGGGTCCCCGGTCGAGTGGCATCAGGACTGGGCTTTCTACCCGCACACCAATGACGACATCCTCGCCATCGGCGTCATGCTCGACGATGTCGAGTTGGAAAACGGCCCACTGTTGGTGATGCCGGGTTCGCATCGCATCGACAAGGTCTGGGACCATCATCTGGACGGACGTTTTTGCGGCGCGATGGATCCGACCAGGACGCCCGAGCTGGATTACGCGAAAGCCGTGCCCTGCATCGGCAAGGCGGGTACGTGTTCCTTCCACCATGTGCGCCTCGTGCATGGCTCGGCACAGAACACTTCGGACAAGCCGCGGCAGCTGCTGCTCTACGAATGCAGCGCGGCGGACGCTTGGCCGCTGGTCAATTTCAAGGACCTGGACGAATTCAATAGCCGCATGATCTGCGGCGAACCGACGCTGGAGCCGCGGACCGAAAAAGTGCCGATCCGCATGCCGCTGCCGCCGGCGCTGGCGCAGGGCTCGATCTACGAAAACCAGACCGCACTGCGCAATCGCTTTTTCGACGTCAAGACCGCGGCGACCTGATACCGCATCATCCGGCGACGGCGGGAATGTCCCGCCGTTTGTTTTTTCCGGGCCCCGGTCCGGCGCAGTCCGAACATAACAACAAACGAAGGAGCAGCAATGGACGTCCGCGCAGCAGTCGCGCACAAGGCAGGCGCGCCACTTTCCCTCGAGATGGTGCAACTCGAGGGCCCCCGCGCCGGTGAAGTCCTGGTCGAGATCAAGGCCACCGGAATCTGCCATACCGACGAATTCACACTTTCCGGAGCCGATCCCGAAGGCCTGTTCCCTGCGATACTCGGCCACGAAGGTGCGGGCATAGTGGTCGACGTCGGTCCCGGAGTGAAGAGCCTGAAGAAAGGCGATCACGTCATTCCGCTGTACGTGCCGGAGTGCCGCGAATGCGAATACTGCGTGTCGCATAAGACCAACTTGTGCCAGTCGATTCGCGTGACGCAAGGCCAGGGGCTGATGCCCGACGGCAGCAGCCGCTTTTCGCTGGGTGGGAAGAAGCTGCACCATTATATGGGCACGTCGACGTTTGCCAACTTCACGGTCGTGCCGGAAATCTCGCTGGCGAAAATCCGCGAGGACGCGCCTTTCGACAAGGTCTGCTACATCGGTTGCGGCGTGACCACCGGCATCGGCGCCGTGATCAACACGGCGAAAGTCGAACCCGGTGCAAATGTCGTCATCTTCGGCCTGGGCGGTATCGGGTTGAATGTGGTGCAGGGCGCGCGCATGGCCGGCGCCAACATGATCATCGGCGTGGACATCAATGCGAAGCGGCGTGCGCTCGCCGAGAAATTCGGCATGACGCATTTCGTGAATCCGAAGGACATGGCCGAAAGCGAGCTGGTTCCGCATCTGGTCAACCTGACGAAAGGCGGTGCCGACTACAGTTTCGAGTGCATCGGCAACGTGAAGCTGATGCGCCAGGCGCTGGAGTGCTGCCACAAGGGTTGGGGCGTATCGGTCATCATCGGCGTCGCGCCTGCGGGCGCCGAAATCGCGACGCGGCCCTTCCAGCTGGTGACCGGCCGCGTCTGGAAGGGCACCGCCTTTGGCGGCGCGCGCGGCCGCACCGACGTGCCGAAGATCGTCGACTGGTACATGGAAGGCAAGATCAACATCGACGACCTCATCACGCACAAGCTCGCGTTCGAGGACATCAACAAGGGCTTCGACCTCATGCACGCCGGCGAGTCCATCCGGTCTGTCGTGGTCTTCTAATGCGGTTACACCCAACACAGAGGCACGGAGGACACAGAGGACACGGAGGAAACAAATTCGGAATAGCGGGGACGCAGAATACGAGGGACATTCGGCGTTCGAC
>JBDTRK010000218.1:0-3198 GCA_039931685.1 Betaproteobacteria bacterium
GGCCGAAGCCGACCTGGCCGACGTCAATATCCTGCTCAAGGAAGACGCGCAGTAAATGGGGACTTCACCGTCTACATCGACCTTGCGTCTGATCGGGCTGGCAGTGCTCCTGGCCGTGGCCGGATGCGCGCGCGACGAGTTGCGATCCTTCCACGGCGTTGCCGAAGGCGCGGTGGTCAGGCTCGCCGCACCGGTCGCGGGCAATTTGTCGTCGCTCGACGTAAGCCGGGGAACGACGGTCGCGCAGGGTGCGCAATTATTTTCCCAGGCCCAGGCCGGGGAAATTTCGGCGCATGCCGATGCCGCCCGACGCCTGGATCAGATCGAACGGGAGCGCGGCAGGCGCACCGGACCCGCAGCGGATGAATTAGAAGTCCTGAAGACCGAAGTGGCGCAGACAGAATGGAAGCTGATGTTGAAATCGGCGAGCGCGCCGGTCAGCGGCGTGGTCACCGAAACGCTTTTTGCGAAAGGCGATTGGGTGCCCGCCGGCGCGCCGGTCCTTTCCATCCTGCAGGTCGATAAGATCACGGTCAAATTCGAGGTGCCACTGGCCGTGGCAATGCACCTTCAAAACGGCCGTGCGGTCACGCTGGTCTGCGCGCAGTGCGACCAGCCGGTGCCGGCGACGATCACCTATATTTCCCCGTTTGCCACCGCGGAATCATCCAACGGCGAGCGTGCGGATTTACACTACCGCGTCGAGGCGCGCCCGCTGCCGGAACAGGCGGCCCTGCTCAAGCCAGGACAATCGATCACCGTCAATCTGTAATGGCCCCATTTGCGGCAACCGCACGCGTCAAACCCGGCGTATTTGCACTTGCCCTGGCCGGTACGCGCCACGCAGTCCAGGCCAATGCAAATCCAATCGCAAGTTTGTGCGTGCTGGCACTGGTTGGCGTTTGCGCCGGCTGCGGCGAGAAGCCGCCAGCCGTTGCCGAGCCGCGCCTGGTCAATGTGGTGCGCGCGGTCGTCGGCGGGTCACGCGGCGATGTCGGTTATTCCGGAGAGGTGCGCGCGCGCTATGAAACCAGCCTCAGTTTCCGGCTGCCTGGCAAGATTGTGGCGCGCAACGTCGAAGTCGGCGGGCGGGTTAAAAAAAGCGACGTGTTGGCGCGGCTCGATCCGGAGGACCAGCAGCTCAATACGCGTGGTGCACAATCGCAATTGGCAGCGGCCAAGTCACAGTATGAGCAAAGCAAAGCCGAGCTCGAACGTTATACCGATCTGTACAACAAGGAATTCATCAGCAAGGCGGAGTTCGATCGGCGGCAGAATGAATACAACGTGGCCAAGGCCAGGCTGGACCAGGCGCAGGCGCAGCTTGCGGTTACCAGGAACCAGACCGGTTACACCGAACTCGCCGCCGACCATGCCGGCGTGGTGACGGCGATCCCGATTGAAGTCGGCCAGGTGGTTGCCGCCGGGCAGACGGTCATGAAGCTGGCGCGCACGGACGACCGCGAAGTGGTCATCAGCATTCCCGAAAACAGGCTGGCGGAATTGGGCGCCGCGCGGAAAATCGAGATATCGCTATGGGCCGATCCGTCGAAAATCTATGCGGGAAAGTTGAGGGAGGTCAGTCCGTCAGCCGACCCCGTCACGCGCACCTATGCGGCAAAGATCAGCGTACTCAAGGCCGATCCTGGCATGAAGCTGGGCATGACGGCGAATGTCTATTTGAAGGGCTTGCAGCGCGCAGCCTCGATAGTGTTGCCGGCGACCGCGTTGTTCCAGGATAACGGTCACGCGGCCGTCTGGATCGTCGACAGCAAGACCAGCCAGGTAAAGCTGGTTCCGGTCGAAGTGGGCGAGTATGTCGAGGATAAGGTCACTGTGATTTCCGGCCTGAATGCCGGAGACGTCGTCGTGCGCGCAGGGGTACACAAGCTGTTCGGGGGCGAAAAAGTCAGGGCCGTGGACGTGCCGATGCGCGAGGGGGCCCGGTGAAGAACTTCAATCTCTCCGAGTGGGCATTGGAGCACCAGTCACTGGTGCTTTTTTTTATGCTTGCCTTGTTTGCGGCAGGTTTGTTTTCCTATTTCAGGTTGGGTCAGGCGGAGGATCCTGAATTCACTTTCAAGGTGATGGTGATCCGGGCGATCTGGCCGGGGGCGTCGCCGGTCGAGATGGAGCAGCAGGTAACCGAGCGCCTGGAGAAGAAACTGCAGGAGACGCCTTATCTGGATAATGTGCGTTCCTACACCAAAACCGGCGAGACCACGATTTTCCTGGCGCTCAAGGATTCGACGCCACCCAAGGACGTCGCGGGCGTGTGGTATCAGGTCAGGAAGAAAATCGGCGACATCCGCCATACCTTGCCGGCAGGCACCCTGGGCCCGTTTTTCAACGACGAATTCGGCGACGTTTTCGGCAATATTTATGCTTTTACCGGCGACGGCTTTTCCTACGCCGAACTCAACGACCAGGTCGAGGAAGTGCGCAGGGAAATCCTGCGCGTGCCGGCGGTGGCCAAGGCCGAGATCATCGGTGACCAGGACCAGAAGATCTACGTCGAGATGTCGCACCGCAAGCTCGCTACGCTCGGCATTGATCCGTTGTCGATATTCAACGTGCTGCGCGAGCAGAACGCGATGACGCCGGCCGGTTCGATCGATACGCAGTCCGATAGAATCCATCTGCGTATTTCTGGCAGCTTCGACTCCGTGTCGAGCATTCGTGAAATCGGTATCCAGGCCAACGGCCGCCTGTTCAGGCTGGGCGACATCGCTCACGTTTATCGCGGCTACGTCGATCCGCCCTCGCAGAAGGTGCGTTATATGGGTCAGGAGGCGATCGCGCTGGCCGTGTCGATGGCCAAAGGCGGTGACATCCTGCAGCTCGGCGACGATCTGAACAAGGTCTTCACGCGCATCAAGCGCGATCTGCCGGTCGGCATCGAAGTGCACCAGTTCTCGAACCAGCCGGAAGTGGTCAAGCGCTCCGTCGACGAATTCATGCAGACCTTGCTCGAGGCCGTCGTGATCGTGCTCGCGGTGAGTTTCTTCAGCCTGGGTTTCCGAACCGGCCTGGTGGTGGCGCTGTCCATTCCGCTGGTGCTGGCGGTAACCTTCCTGATGATGAAGCTGTACGGCATCGATTTGCAGCGCATTTCGCTCGGTGCGCTGATCATTTCGCTCGGCCTGCTGGTGGACGACGCCATCATCTCAGTGGAGATGATGGCCACCAAGATGGAGC
>JBDTRK010000219.1:0-3178 GCA_039931685.1 Betaproteobacteria bacterium
CGCAGGCTGATGCCCATGGTAATGGTGCGGATGTCGAGATTCTCCATCTGCACCATGCGGATGGTCTCGATGATCTCCTGCGGGGAATATCGGCTGATGCTCATGCCATCAGATCAAATACGATGCATGAACTTGAAGACGTCTTCGTGCTGGGCATCGATTCTCACGCCCAGCTCGTCGCCCCTGGCATTGAGCCTGGATTTCAACTCGCCGAACGCAACACCTGTCTGCTCGACGTCGACCATCATGATCATCACGAAGAACTCGTCCATGACCGATTGCGAGATGTCGAGAATATTGGCGCCGGCTTCTGCCAGTACCGCGGAAACGTTGGCGATGATGCCCACGCGGTCCTTGCCGATGACGGTGACAATGATTCGATGCGAATTCCGGGACATGGTTTCAGTTAGTAAATGCGGAACAGTTCTACCGTCGACGCGGACCTTCCGGTTCGCTACTGCGATCCGACGCTTTGGCAAATAAGACGCGGTTTATCACACGAGAAGCTCATTGGATATTGCCGTAAAAACCGCGATGGCACCAGTAGCGTGGCCACGTCAGATCCAGTCGCGCGCAATCAGAAAGTCGGTGTAGAGCTTTGCTTCCGGAGTGCCGGGCTCGGGCTGCCAGTCGTAGCGCCACTTCACCACCGGCGGAAGCGACATGAGGATGGATTCGGTGCGGCCTCCGGACTGCAGGCCGAACAGGGTGCCGCGATCATAGACCAGGTTGAATTCGACGTAGCGGCCGCGGCGATAGGCCTGGAAATCGCGCTCGGCATCGCTGTAAGGCAGCTCCCGGCGACGTTCTACGATCGGCACGTAGGCGTCGACAAAGTGGTCGCCGACGCTGCGCACCAGGGCAAAGCACGTATCGAAGTCGGGTTCCGACAAATCATCGAAGAAGATGCCGCCGATGCCACGCGGCTCCTTGCGGTGCTTGAGGAAGAAATACTCGTCGCACCATTTTTTGAACTTGTCGTGTGTCTGTGGCCCGAAAGGATTCAGTGCATCCCGGCAGGTACGGTGAAAGTGCACCGCGTCCTCTTCGAAACCATAGTATGGCGTCAGGTCCATGCCGCCGCCGAACCAGGAAACCGGCGGCGCGCCGGATGCTTCCGCAACGAAGAAGCGCACGTTCATGTGAACCGTGGGCACGTAGGGATTGCGCGGATGCAAAACCAGCGATACGCCCATGGCCTGGAACGATCGGCCCGCCAGTTCCGGCCGCGACGCCGTGGCCGACGCCGGCAATGCACCGCCGGTTACATGTGAGAAATTGACGCCGCCGCGTTCGAACAAGTTACCGTTTTCGATCAGGCAGCTGATCCCGCCGCCGCCCTCGGGGCGGGTCCACTCGTCGCGGCGAAAGGGGTTGCCGTCGAGCGCCTGCAGTCTGTCGACGATCCAGTTCTGAAGCCCAGCCAGATAGTCCTTGACCAGAGAGGCGTCCATCGCGTTTTAAAGGGTGCTCTTCTTTGCGCCGATGGCCCGGAAGCCGATGTCGCGGCGCATCTGGCTGCCGGCAAAATGGATGCCTTCGGCGATTTCGTAGGCGCGGCGCTGGGCCACGCGCACGGTATCGCCAAGTGCTGTTACACACAGTACGCGCCCGCCACTGGTGACGACTTTTCCCTCCTGCAGCGATGTGCCGGCGTGAAATACGTGGAAATCATCGCCGTTGCGTGGCAGTCCGGTTATCTGGTCGCCGTTGCGCGGGTCTTCCGGATAGCCGGCGGCCGCCATGACCGCACCGAGGGCGACGCGCCGGTCCCACTGCGCGTCGATCGTGTTGAGCGTACCGTCCACCGCATGCTCAATCAGCGTGAACAGATCGCTTTTCAGCCGCATCATGATGGGCTGCGTTTCCGGATCGCCCATGCGGCAGTTGAACTCCAGGGTCTTGGTGCTGCCGTCGGGTTTGATCATCAGGCCGGCATAAAGGAAACCAGTGTAGGGCGTGCCTTCCTTTTCCATACCGTGTATGACCGGCTGGATCACTTCCCGCATCACGCGGGCGTGGATGGAGGGTGTGAGCACCGCAGCCGGCGAGTAGGCGCCCATGCCGCCGGTGTTGGGTCCTTTGTCGCCATCCAGCAGCCGCTTGTGATCCTGGCTGGATGCAAGCGCCAGTACATGCTTGCCGTCGACCATGACGATAAAGCTCGCCTCCTCGCCCTCGAGGAATTCCTCGATGACGACGCGCGCGCCGGCCGCGCCCATCTTGTTGTCCACCAGCATCATGTCGATGGCCGCGTGCGCTTCTTCCAGACTCATTGCCACCACTACGCCCTTGCCCGCGGCCAGTCCATCGGCCTTGATCACGATCGGCGCGCCCTGCTTGGCGACGTAGTCGTGCGCCGGCCCGGCGTCGGTGAACGTGGCGTAAGCCGCGGTCGGAATGCCATGCCTGACCATGAAGGCCTTGGCAAAATCCTTCGAAGCCTCGAGTTGTGCGGCCGCGCGCGTGGGGCCGAAGATCTTCAGGCCGGCAGCGCGAAACGTGTCGACGATGCCTGCCGACAACGGTGCTTCCGGACCCACCACGGTAAGTGCGATGGCTTCCTTGCGGGCAAATTCGACCAGGTCGGGAATGGCCGTGACCGGCAGGTTGAACAGCCCGTCTTCGCGCGCGGTGCCGGCGTTGCCTGGTGCCACATATATACGACCGATGCGCGGTGACTGCGCGAGCCGCCAGGCCAGGGCGTGTTCGCGACCACCGCTGCCGATGACGAGGAGGTTCATGAGGAGAGTGGGACCAGATCAGGGATGAATGCGCAAGAATACAGCGATGCGGTCATGTCAATTCAATGGCGGAAGTGCCGCACGCCGGTCAGGACCATGGCGACACCGTGCTCGTCCGCCGCAGCGATGACCTCTTCGTCGCGCACGCTGCCGCCTGGCTGGATGATGGCGATCGCGCCCGCCGCTACGACCACATCGACGCCGTCGCGAAACGGAAAGAAGGCGTCCGAGGCGACCACCGACCCCTTCAGGGACAGTCCGGCGTTTTGCGCCTTGATCGAAGCGATGCGCGCGCTGTCGGCGAGGGCCACGCCCGCGTCGTCGAGCGCGGCGCGCACCGTCGGCACGACGAGCTCGAGGTGGCGGCGCGACGCGATCTCGGGCACCACGCCGCCGAAGCGGCCGTGCGCCGCGGCCTGCGAGGCGACGATGCT